>NZ_JAPSMD010000175.1 GCF_027856955.1 Falsiroseomonas oryzae
GGCGGTGCGGGCCGGGGAGCTCGGGGGCGCGCTGCTGGTGGCGGCGGGGCTGCTGGCGCTGGTCGCCGTGCTGCTGCCCTTCGCCCTGCGCGAGGCAGAGGCGGAGGGGCGCTTCAGCGCGACCAGCCTGGTCGCCGCGCTTGCCACCTACGCACTCGGCGCGCTGGCGGTGTCGGGCGAGACGGCGGCGGCGGGCGCGGCGGCGGTGGCGATGACGGCGGTGCTCGCGGCGCGCGAATCCCTGCACCGGCTGATGGCGCGCATCACCTGGGCGGAACTGCGCTCCGCGATCCTGCTGCTGTCGATGACGCTGGTGGCGCTGCCGCTGGTGCCGGATGCGCCGATCTCATGGCTGGCGAATGTGAACCCGCACAAGGTCTGGACGCTGGCCATCCTGCTCGCTGGCATCTCCTATCTCGGCTACCTCGCCGTGAAACTGGGCGGGGAGCGGCGCGGGCTGCTTCTGGCCGGCGCGGCGGCAGGGCTCGTCTCCTCCACCGCCGTCACGGTCAGCAACGCGGGCACGGCGGCCCGCGGCGGCGCGGCGGGCGGGCTGGTGGCGGGCGCCCTCGTGGCGGGTGCCGTCTCCTGCCTCCGCACCGCTGTGCTGGCGCTGCTGGTGGCGGCCGAGACGGGTCGGCTGCTGCTGCCTGCGCTGGTTGCCGCGGCGGTGGCGATGGGCGCCGCGGCGGTTGTAGTGATGCGGCGCGCGGACGGTGCGGCGGGTGGCACTGGCCCGGTCGGCAACCCCTTCGAGATCGGTTCGGTGCTGCGCATGGCTGCGTTGCTGGCCGGCGTCGGTGCGCTGGCGACGCTGGCGGCGCAGCAACTCGGCGCTGCCGCGGTGCTTGTGATCGCTGCGGTGACCGGCCTCACCGATGTGGATGCCATCACGCTGTCGGTCCCGCTGCTGGCGCCGCGCGAGATCACGACCACCCTCGCGGCGCAGGCGGTCGCGGTCGCGGTGGCCAGCAACATCCTGGCCAAGTCGGCCTACGCTGTCGCCCTTGGCGGGCGGCGCTTCGGGATGCTGTTCGGCCTCGGCTCGCTCGCCGGTCTGCTTGCGGGCGGCGTGGCGCTGGCCATCGGGCGCTGAGTGGCGCGACGCCATCCCGTCACCCGCGTGTCACGCCGCTGCAACCGGTCGCCTGTAGAGGACGCGCGCCCAACAACGGGGAACATGCATGCGCGCCCTTCTGCTCTCCGCCGCCGCGGCCATGGGCCTGGCGGCGCCTGGTTTCGCGAACCAGCGCTTCGAGGCGACACTGGCGGGCCATGCCATCCTGCCGGCCTTCACCATGGCGCTGCCGCCGGCCGACGCACCCCGCGATGCGCTGGTCTCCGGGAAGTTTGCCGGCCCGGGCAACCTGCGCGTGGACCGTCCCGGCGCTGTCATGGGCGACACCGGCGCGATGCATGGCCGTCGCCCGACCGGCATCGCCTTCCCCTTCATCGGCCAGCCCGTCCAGGGGTTCTCCGGCATCAAGCCGGTCGCCGGAGAGTCGGGCCATTTCTGGGTGCTGACCGACAACGGCTTTGGCAACCGACGCAACAGCCCGGACGCGTTGCTGATGTTCCACAAGGTCCGCCCGGACTGGCGGACTGGGCAGGTGGAGGTGCTGCACACCACCTTCCTCTCCGACCCGCTGCGGCGCGTGCCGTTCCGCATCGCGTACGAGGGGACGGAGGCCCGCTACCTGACCGGTGCGGATTTCGACCTGGAGAGCATCCAGCCGCTGCCCGAGGGCGGCTTCATGATCGGCGACGAGTTCGGCCCCTACCTGATCCAGGTGGATGCGGCGGGGCGCGTCCAGCGCGTGGTCGAGACGCGCCTGGACGGCCAGCCCTTGATCGGCCCGGACCATCACGCCCTGCAGGTCGCGGCTTCTCCCACGGCAGGGGTGGCGTATCGCGTGCGCCGTTCCGGCGGCTATGAGGGGATGGCGCTGACGCCGGATGGGCAGACGCTGTGGGCGATGCTGGAGCAACCGCTCTTCGCGCCAGGCTCCGACCAGCCCGAGGGCGCCTTCCTGCGTGTTCTGGAGTACAGCGTGCCACGCGGCGATTGGACCGGTCGCAGCGTGCGCTTCCGGCTGGAGCCGGGCGCCACCGCGATCGGCGACTTCAACTTCATCGACGCGACGCGCGCCCTGGTGATCGAGCGCGACAACGGAGAGGGCGATCCGGGCCTCGCCTGCGCGCAGGGAACGCAGCCCTCGGCGCAGGCGCCGTGCTTCCCGCTGCCGGCACGTGTGAAGCGCGTGACGCTGGTGGACATGGCGCAGACCGATGCCGAGGGCTTCGTGCGCAAGATCGGCCACATCGACCTCATGGCGATACGCGACAGCGAAGGGCTGGCGCGGCTGCGCGGCGACCTGCCGGCGAACGCGCCGCGCGACCGCTTCACCTTTCCCTTCTTCACCATCGAGAACGTCGCGATGGTGGACGCCGACCACATCATCGTCGGCAACGACAACAACCTGCCGTTCAGTGCAGGCCGACACGTCTTCCGCGCCGACGACAACGAACTGGTGCTGCTGCGCGTGCCGGAATTGCTGCGCGCCCGCTGACGAGCCGGGCGGCACCATCGGGCGGGACGCAACACCGCGGGCGGTGTTGCGTCAGGTGCCGCGGCCCGCGGCGATCGCGGCCAGCACGCGATCGGCCGCGGCGAGCGTTGCCGCTACGTCGGCTTCGGTGTGCGCGGCGGAGACATACCACAGCCCGCGCTCGATCAGCCGCACGCCTTCCAGCAGCATGCCGCGGCAGAAGGACTGGTAGGCGGCGCGGTCGTCCGCCGCGACATGCCGGTATTCGGTGGCGCGGGGCAGGCAGGAGAAGGCCATGTGGAACATCGGGCCCGGCCCCTGCACGCGCAGCGCCAAGCCATGCGCGGTGCCGCGTTCGGCCAGGCCGTCGCGCAGCGCTGCGCCGAGCCGCGCGATGCGGCGCAGCGCGGCGTGGTCGTCGCGCTCCAGCAATTCCACCGTGGCGAGGCCCGCGGCGACGCAGGCGTTGTTCCCGTTCATCGTGCCGGCATGGTATGTCGTGCCCGCCTGCAGCGGCGCCATCCAGCGCGCGCGGCCGGCGACGGCGGCGAGCGGGAAGCCGGCGCCGAGCGCCTTGCCGAACAGCGCGAGGTCCGGCGTGACCCCGTACTGCGCCTGGGCGCCACCGAGCGCGATGCGGAAGCCCGTGATGATCTCGTCGAAGATCAGGGCGGAGCCATGCGCGTCGCAGATCTCCCGCAGGCCGGCTAGGAAGCCGGGCAGGGGCTCGATGCAGCCCTGGTTGCACATCACCGGCTCGGTGATGATGGCGGCGATTTCGTCGCCGTGCCGCGCCATCGTACGCCGCACGGCGTCCAGGTCGTTCCAGGGCAGGCAGATCACGTCGGCCGCGGCGCTCTCCGCGATGCCGGCGCACCAGGGCACGGGCGCATCCCCGGCGGCGTTGCCCGGTGGCGCGACGTTGAAGGCGACGCTGTCCAGCCAGCCATGGTAGTGCCCGTCGAACTTCAGGATGCGCTGGCGCCCGGTGACGGCGCGCGCCAGGCGGATGCAGGCCTGCGCCGCCTCCGACCCCGAGGAGGCGAAGCGGAGCAGCTCGGCGCAGGGTATCAGGCGCTGCAGCGCCTCGGCCAGCAGCACCTCCTCCTCGTGCTGTCCGGCGAAAAGCTGCGCGCGCGCCACCGCCGCCTGCACGCGCGACACCAGCTCCGGATGGGAATGGCCGAGGATGCAGGGGCCCTGCGCCAGGGTGTAGTCGAGCAGCTCGTTGCCGTCGGCGTCCCACATGCGCGCGCCCTCGGCACGCACGTAATGCATGGGGTGGAAGACGCCGAAGGCCCGGAACTGCGAGGAGACGCCGGCCGCCAGGACACGGCTGGCGCGTTCGTGCCAGGCGCGGGATCGCGCGAAGCGGTCGGCCGCGGAGCCCTCCGTCGCCGCGATGATCGGCACAGGCGGGTCACGGCGTCCCATGCGGCGGCGTCCCTGGTCCATGGAGCGGCTGTCGCGCCGGCGCATCGCGGGCCTGGCACCTGCGCCTGCGTCGCGCGAAGCTTGGAGGGCGCCGGCGCCGGGTGTCAATCGGCCGCCCCGTCGGCCGTCAGCCCGACACGCGCAGCGACTGGTCCGCCTGCATCCGCCGCTCCAGCCATCGCACGGCGGCAGAGATGAGGAGGATCAGCACGAGGTATTCCAGGATCAGGATCGTGTAGATCTCGAGCGGCCGGAACACCGTCACGACCAGCTCGTTCGCCTTGCGGGTCAGCTCCTGGTAGCCGATCACCGAGGCAAGGCTGCTCATCTTCACCACGTAGATGAACTGGTTCGCCATCGGCGGCAGCACGCGGCGGATCGCCTGCGGCAGGATGACGAAGCGCATGCGGTGCCAGGGGCTGAGGCCGAGCGCCATCGCCGCCTCGCGCTGGCCGCGCTCCACGCTCTGGATGCCGGCGCGGAAGATCTCCGCCTCGAAGGCGGAATCGCAGATGGCGATGGCAAGCATCGCGGCGACGAAGACGTCGAGGCGGATGTCGAGCACCACGGGCAGGCCGTAGAACACCCACAGGATCATCACCAGGATCGGGATGGCACGGAAAAGCTCGACATAGAGCCGGTTCGTCCAGCGCAGCGCCCGCCACCGCGCCATGCCCAGCAGCGCCACGGCCAGGCCGAGCAGGACGGACAGCAGCATGGTCGCCAGAGAGAGCGACACTGTCGCCCAGAAGCCCGACAGCATGAAGGTGAGGTTCGCCTGGCCGCGCGGGTCGCCCGGGTTCACGACATGCCAGCCCCAGTTGCCACCGCAGCCGGCCAGCAGGGGGGCCATCATCGCCAGCAGCAGCAGGCCGCGTCGGTTCGTCCTGGGCATCCGGCCTCCGTTCGCGCCTGTTGCGGCGCCGCGGCGAATGTCGCACGCTTCCGCGATCGCGCAAGTTGACGTCCGCAGCCTTCGGGAGACCACCGAGATGAACCGTCGCCACCTGCCGGCCGCCGCCGCTGCCGCCGCCGCGCTCGCCATCCCCGTCCAGGCGCAGGCGCAGGCTGCCGGGTCGGGCAAGCTGGCGGCGCTGCAGGCGGCCGGCCGCATCCGCTTCGGCACAACCGGCGACTTCAATCCGATGAGCTTCCGCGATCCGGCCAGCCGGGAGTATCGCGGCCACCAGATCGAATGCGCGCAGCAACTGGCGCGTGACATGAACCTGCGCGCGGAGTTCATTGCGACGGATTGGCGCACGCTGATCAACGGCCTGGTCGCGGATCAGTACGACGTGGTGTTCACCGGCACGTCGATGTCGGTGCCGCGCGCCATGGCGGCCAGTTTCACCATCCCCTGGGGCCGCAACGCCTTCGTGCCGCTGGTGCGCCGGCGGGATGCGAACCGCTTCGCCAACTGGGACGCGCTGAACCAGCGCAGCGTGACGATCGGCACCAACCTCGGCACCACCATGGAGACCTGGGTGCAGTCCGCGCTGCCGGGCGCCACCCTGCGCCGCGTGGAGAGCCCGGCGCGCGACTGGCAGGAGCTGATCGGCGGGCGGGTGGACGCCACCATGTCCTCGTTGATCGAGGCCGCCTTCCTGACGCGCGAGTATCCCGACCTCGTCGCGATCTTCCAGAACCAGCCGCGCAACCCGATCCCGATGGCCTTCCTGGCGCCGGTCAACGACATGGTGTTCACCAACTTCCTCAACGCCTGGATCCAGATCCGCCTGGCCAGCGGATTCTTCGATGAGGTGAACCGCAAATGGGGCGTGACCCAGGCGTGATGCGCCGCGTCCACGCGACCGACCGTCCCTGGGAGAAGACCTGCGGCTACAGCCGCGCGGTGCGCGTCGGACCCTATGCCGAGACCGCGCTGTGCAGCCCCTGCGCGTCCGACGGCAGCGTGCTGCATCCCGGCGACGTCCATCGCCAGACGCTCGCCTGCCTGGAGCTGGTGCGGGAAGCGCTGGAGGGCGTGGGCATGACGCTCGCGGATGTCGTGAAGACGCGGATCTACGTGGCCGACCCCGCGCACTGGGTGGAGTCTGGTCGTGCGCATGGCGAGGTCTTCCGCGACATCCGCCCGGCGCTGGGCTGGGTCTACATGACCGGCTTCTTCGCCCCGGGCATCACCGTGGAAGTCGAGGCGACGGCCTGGCGTCAGGAATGACCCGGTTCGGCGGCGGATTCGAAGGCCAGGAAGGTCTCGGCCACGTCCTCCGCCGCCGCCCGCAGCAGCGCCGCGCCGTGTTCGGCCGTGGCCAGCGCCGGATCGGACCCGACCTGGCCATCAGGGTGGCGCGCGCGGTGGCGCGCCGCATCCTCGTGCCGGTCGCCGCCGGGATCCACCAGCGGATCGGGCGCGAGCGGTCGGAAGGGCGGCCATGGGCGGGGCGCCGCGCCGGTGACGTGCAGCGCGATCGCGACCTCGGACGGCGTGGCGTGGAAGCCCTCGCGATCCCCGTAGAGCTCGCGCCGCAACGCGCCGCAGCGCGGCCCCTCCCACCAGGCGCGCAGCTTCACGGAGAGCGGCAGCGGGAAGCCGAGGCGACCGAGCGAGACATCCGAGAGCAGCTCCTGGATCGCCGCCAGCGCCGGCGCGGTGTTGCCGCCATGGCCGGTCAGCAGCAGGACGCGGGTGAAGCCGCCGTGGCCGAGGCTGGTCAGTGCATCCACCAGCAGCGCCATCAGGGTGGAGGGCCGCAGGCTGACCGTGCCGGGGAAGCCCAGGTTGAACTGCGCCGGTCCGTAGGGCAGGGCTGGCGCGACCAGGCCGCCGGCGATCTCCGTCGCGCGCAGCGCCACCGCTTCGGCGCAGAGCGTGTCTGTGCCGAGCAGGCCGGCCGCGCCGTGCTGCTCCAGGCTGCCGAGTGGCAGGATCACGCCGCGCCGCCCCGTGGCGAGGCGCCGTTCCAGCTCTGGCCAACTCATCCGGTCGAGTCGCATCGATGCTCCCCCTGACGCGGCAGGTCGCCGCCCTGATCCCCCGTGCGGCGGCGGCAAGGCCGCGCCGCGTGGCGGTGGTCGGCGCCGGCATCCTCGGCCTCTGCACCGCCTGGGCGCTCGCGCGCCGCGGCCATGCCGTGACGGTGCTGGAGGCCGGCGCGGTGCCGGATCCCAGCGCAGCCTCCTGCGACGAGGGTCGCATCATCCGCCATGCCTATGGGACCATGGAAGGCTATGCCGCGATGATGCCGGCTGCCTTCGCAGCCTGGCGGGCGCTGTTCGCCGAGACCGGGGCGGATCGCCTGGTGCCCTGCCGCGCGGTCTATGCGCTGCGCGCGGAGACGCCGTGGGAAGCGGCCGTGGCGCGCACGCAGCGCGCCGCCGGCCTTGGCTTCTGCCGGCTCGACGATGCCGCGCTGGATTCGGTGCCGGTGTTGAACCGCGAGGGGCTGCTGCGCGCGATCGAGGTGGACGGGTCGGGGATGCTGCTGGCGCGGCTGATCCTGGACGACCTGGCCGCGCTGCTGCCGCAGCTCGGCGCCATCGTGCGGCCAGGGACGGCGGTCGCCGCCGTCTCGGCGGGTGGCGTGCGGCTCCGCGATGGCGGAAGCGTCGCCGCCGATGCGGTGGTGGTCGCCGCGGGCGCCTGGGCGCCGCGACTCCTGCCGGAGGCGGCCGCGGCGGCGGGTCTGCGCGTATCGTTGCAGACCCTGGCCTATCTCGCGCCGCCGGAGGACCTCGCCGCGGCATGGTCGGCCGCGCCGATGCTGCTCTGCCGCCTGCCGAACCACGCGACCGGCGGCGTCTACGTGCTGCCGCCGAGGGCCGGAATGCGGCTCAAGATAGGCGACTACGCCACCGATGCGGCGGGGGCGCCCGGCGCGGCGCCCGACATCGCACGCCATGCGGCGCTGCTGGACGCGGGGCGGCGGGCGATCGCGCGCTTCGACCGGCATCGCGTGCTGGCGATCCGCCACTGCCTCTACACCATGGCGCCGGAGGACCGCTTCGTGCTGCAGGCCTTGCCCGGCGAGACCTGGCTGGCCTCGGCCTGCTCGGGGCATGGCTTCAAGCTGGCGCCGCTGGTGGCGCTCGGCCTGGCGGCGGCGCTGGAATCGCGCATCGGCGCGGCGGAGCTCGGCTTCTGGGCCGCGGGGCGGGAGGGGGAGGCTTCACCTGCGCCCGTGGGCGCGGGATCGTAGCGCGATGGAGGGACCGCACATGGCCTATGCAACGGCGCGCGCGATCGCGGTGGACGACATCCCCGTGGTGGACATTGCGCCCCTGGTGGCGCGCGACCAGGCCGGTAGCGCCACCGCCGGCGCCGCAATGCGCGAGGCGAGCGAGCGCATCGGCTTCTTCTACATCGCAGGTCATGGCGTCCCGGAAGCGATGACCGCGAACCTCTTCGCCGCTGCCGCGCGCTTCTTCGCGCTGCCGGCGGCGGCGAAGGCGGAGGTTGCGGTGAACCGGCGCCACCGCGGCTGGATCGGTACGGGCGGGGCGAAGATGTACGGCACCGCGAAGGCCGACCTGAAGGAGAGCTTCGTCTGGGGCCTGGAGCTCCCGGAGACGGACGCCGAGGTCGCGGCCGGCACCCCGCTGATGGGGCCGAACCAGTGGCCCGCCGCGCTGCCGGAACTGCGCGCCGCGCTGTATCCCTGGTACGAGGCGGTGATGGCGGCGGGCCACGCCGTGCTCCGCGGCCTCGCGCTCAGCCTGGGCCGCGACATGGATTTCTTCGTCGCATCCTATCGGCGGCCGCTCGCGCGCGGGTCCGCCATCTGGTACCCGCCGCAGCCACCCGAACTCGGGCGCGAGCAGTTCGGCGTGGCGCCGCACACCGACTATGGCGGGCTGACGCTGCTGGCGCAGGACATGACCGGCGGGCTGCAGGTGAAGGGCACGGACCGCGAATGGGTGATGGCGCATCCGATCCCGGGCACCTTCGTGGTGAATATCGGCGACCTGATGCATCGCTGGACCAATGGCCGCTTCCGCAGCAATCCGCACCGCGTGGTCAACACCTCCGGCCGGACGCGGCAGAGCGCAGCGGTCTTCTTCGATCCGGGCTTCCATGCCGTCGTTGATCCGCGCGACCTGCTGGACGATCCGGCAGAGGCCAAGTACCCGCCGATCGCCTGCGGGGAGTGGGTGGTCGGGCGCTTCGACAAGGCGTTCAAGTACCGCGCCCCCGGTGCCTGACGGCGCGTTCGTTGCAGTCCGGCATCGCCTTCGGCATGCTGCGCAACGGGAGGGGCGCGCAGCAAGGAGGACGAATGACGCGTGCGTTCCCGGGCGATCCGACGCGCTCGCCGCTGTTGCGGCCGGAGATGGCGCATGTCGAGCCGCCGGAGATGGAGCTGCTCCGACGCGCGGACTGGATGCGGCTGCGGGAGCAGCGCCGAGACTTCGATGCCGAGCTGCAGGCCGCGCATGTGCTGCGCCTGCTCGAGGTCTCGGCCGCCGATCCCTCCTTCGGCTACCAGGTGAACAACTTCCGCCATTGCGTGCAGGCCGCGACGGCCGCGCTGCAGGACGGGCGGGACGAGGAATATGTGGTCGTCGCGCTGCTGCACGATGTCGGCTTCACGCTCTGTCCCACAAGCCATGGTTCCTTCGCCGCGGCGCTGGTCGGGCCGTATGTCTCGGAGGCCGGCCACTGGCTGCTGACGCACCACCAAATCTTCCTCGACCATCACTGCCACGACCATCCGGATGTGGAGGTCGACCCGGCCGCGCGCGAGCGCTGGCACGGCCATCCGCATTTCGCCACCACCGCCGAGTTCGTCGCCCGCTTCGACCAGGGCACGCTGCGGCCCGGCCTGCCGGAAGCGCCGCTCTCTGTCTTCGCGCCGATGGTCCGGCGCGTCTTCGCGCGTCCGCCGCAGCGCCGGGCGCTGCGTGACGGCTGAAGCTGCCCGCCCCGCGCCCCGGGGGCTGCGCTGGCGCCGGCTGCGAGGCATCGCGGTCGACCTCGGGCAGTTTGCGCTGTTCCTCGGCCTGATCGGCTGGCTGCTGGCCGAGGGTGCCGGGCGCATGGGCTACAACTGGCAGTGGTACCGCGTGCCGCGCTACCTGTTCCAGGCGTTCGACGGGGAGATCTATCCTGGCCCGCTGCTGAAGGGGCTGCTGGTGACGCTGGAGATCAGCGCGATCGCGCTGCTGCTGACCGTGGTCATCGGGCTCGGCGCGGCGCTGCTGCGGCTTTCGGGCTCGCTGGCCGGGCGCTGGCTGGTGGTCGGCTATGTCGAGGCGATCCGCAACACGCCGCTGCTGGTGCAGCTCTACATCGTCTACTTCATCCTTGCCCCCGTGCTCGGCATGGACCGCTTCTGGGCGGGGGTGCTGTGCCTGGCCGCCTTCGAGGGCGCCTTCGCGACGGAGATCTTCCGCGGCGGCATCCTGGCCGTCCGCCGGGGGCAGTGGGAAGCGGCCTGGGCGCTGGGCCTCTCCCGTGGCGCCGCCTATCGGCGCGTCGTGCTGCCGCAGGCGCTGCGCGTGATCCTGCCGCCGCTCGCCGGGCTCGGCGTGTCGCTGGTGAAGCATTCGGCGATCGTCAGCGTGATCGCGGTCTTCGACCTGACGAACGAGGGTCGCAACATCATCAGCGACACCTTCATGACCTTCGAGATCTGGCTCACCGTGGCGGCGCTCTATCTCTGCGTCACGCTGCTGCTCTCCACCGGCGTCGGGCTGCTGGAAAGGCGGCTCAAGGGCGCCATGGCCTGAACGCGAACGGAAGGGAAGACACCATGACCGACACCAGCGGCTTCCGCCGCCGCCTGATCGCCCCGGCCGCGGGTGGCCTCGCCGCGCTCGGCGCCTTCGCCTTCGGCCGCCCGGCGGCGGCGCAGGGCGCCGATGCGCGCG
>NZ_JAPSMD010000176.1 GCF_027856955.1 Falsiroseomonas oryzae
TGGCCGGCGGCGCCGCCGCGGTTGGCGCCGCGGCCGGAGCGGGCGGGGGGGGCGTTGCGGTCGCAGCGCGCGGCGCGACGGTGACCGAGAGGACGTAGTCCGCCGCCTCGCTCCGCCGCGCTGCCTCACCCATCAGGAAGATCGAGAGCCGGTACTCGCCCGCCGTGCTCGCCGCGCCGTCGAAGACATTGCCGCGGACCGGGCCGACATGCGTCGTCTCCAGCGCGCCGGGCGCGCGGACATTCAGGTAGGCCGCAGGGTGGCTCGCCGTCAGCTCGGCCTGAAGACGCTGGCCGGGCGCGGCGGCCACGAACCAGTCCACCACCTCCCGCCCGCGCAGCGTGCCGCGGACGATGGCGCTGTCGGCGCCATCGGCGAAGGCGATGCGGTCCGGACGGGGAGCCTGCGCCAGCGCCGCCGCGGGGCAGGCCAGGCCCAGCGCGAGCAGCAGCGCGACCATGCACCATCCTGGCGCCACCAGCGGCATCGCCGAGTCCTTAACGATTCGCCCCTGCTCCGTTCTCCCGGCCAGCGGCGGGGAAGGCAAGCCCCGGGAGCGGATCGCCCGCAGGCGCGGCGCGACCCGTCAGGCGGGCCGCTGCGCCGCGGTCACCCTCGCGTCGCCTGGATCGCCGCCCAGACCCGCTGCGGCGTCGCCGGCATGTCGATATGCGTCACCCCGAGCGGCTTCAGCGCGTCCACCACCGCATTCATCACCGCCGGCAGCGAGCCCGCGCAGCCCGCCTCGCCGCAGCCCTTGGCGCCGAGCGGGTTGGTGGTGCAGGGCACGGGGTGGCTGCCCGTCGCGATGGCCGGCAGGTCGCCGGCACGCGGCAGGGCGTAGTCCATGTAGCTGCCCGACAGCAGCTGCCCGTCCTCGGTATAGGCGACATGCTCCAGCAGCGCCTGCCCCACCCCCTGCGCGATGCCGCCATGCGCCTGGCCGGCGACCAGCAGCGGGTTCACCTGCACGCCGAAGTCGTTGACGGCGAGGTAGCGGTCCACCCGCACCACGCCGGTCTCCGGGTCGATCTCCACCTCGCAGACATGGCAGCCATTGGGGAAGGCCATCGGCGCCTGGTCGAAGACATGCGTCACGTCCAGGGTCGCCGGCACGCCCTCCGGCTTCGCCGGCGCGGCGTGCAGCTTCGCGGCGAGTTCCATCAGGCCGATGCCGCGGTCGGTGCCGGCGATCAGGAAGCGGCCCTGCTCGCCGGGCCCATGCGCCTCGAACTCGATGTCGGACACCGCGGCTTCCAGCGCCCAGGCCGCCGCCTGGCGGCCCTTCTCCACCACCTTCTCCGACGCCTCGATGATGGCGGCGCCGGAGGCCATGACCGACTTCGACCCGCCGGTGCCGCCGCCGGCGATCAGCTCGTCGGAATCGCCCTGCAGCAGGCGCACCTTGTCGAAGGGCACGCCGAGCGACTGGTGCAGCACCTGCGCGAAGGCCGACCAGTGGCCCTGGCCGTAGTCCAGCGTGCCGGTGATGATCGTCACCGTGCCGTCCTTCTCGAAGCGGATGCCGCCCTGCTCCTTCGCCGGCGGCGCGGTGCATTCCAGGAAGTTGCCGATGCCGCGCCCGCGCAGCAGGCCCTTCGCCCTGCTGGCGGCCAGCCGCGCCGGGTAGCCTTCGGGGTCGCTCTCCGCCAGCGTGCGCTCCAGGATCGCGGTGAAGGCGCCGGTGTCGTAGACGCTGCCCGACGGCGCGGCGAAGGGGAACTGGTCCGGCCGGATGTGGTTCAGCCGGCGGATCTCCACGGGGTCGAGCTTCATCTCGATCGCGGCCTGCTCGATCAGCCGCTCCATGAAGTAGTTGCCTTCCGGCCGCCCGGCGCCGCGATAGGCGCTGACCGGCGTGGTGTTGGTCACCAGGCACTTGGTCCGCACCTCGATGGCCGGCGTGGCGTAGTTGGACTGCACGTTCTTGAAGAAGTTGCCGGTGCCCATCAGCGGCGCGACGGGGCTGAGCCAGGCACCCATGTTGGCGAAGCTGGTCAGCCGCACGGCCAGGAAGCGGCCTTCCGCATCCAGGGCGAGTTCCGCCTCCACCTCGTGGTCGCGGCCATGCGCGTCGGACAGGAAGGACCCGCTGCGCTCGTCGGTCCACTTCACCGGGCGGCCGAGCAGCTTCGCGGCGTGCAGCAGGCAGGGGTATTCGGGATAGGCCGCGGCCTTCATGCCGAAGCTGCCGCCGACATTGCCGGTGAGGATGCGGATCGCCTTGGTGTCCACGCCCATCAGCTGCGCCATCTGCGCGCGCAGGCCGAACACGCCCTGGCAGCCCACGCGCAGCACGTAGCGCCCGTCCTCGAAGCTGCCGATCGCGCTGCGCGGCTCCATCGCCGCGACGACGATGCGGTTGTTGCGGATCGACAGCCGCGTGACATGCGCCGCCTTGGCGAAGCCGTCCGCCACCTTCGCGGCATCGCCCGCGGCGAAGTCGAGAACGAGGTTGCCCGGCAGCTCGTCATACAGCTGCGGCGCGCCGGGCGCCGCGGCGGCGGAGGCATCGACCACCGCGTCCAGCGGCTCGATGTCGAGCTCGACGGCCTCCGCCGCGTCCTTCGCCTGCGCGCGGGTCTCGGCGACCACGAAGGCGACGGGGTCGCCCACATGGCGCACCTTGTCCACCGCCAGCGGCGGGCGCTTCGTGGAGCGCAGCGCCGAGCCGTCGGCGTTCTTCAGCGGCATCGCGCAGGTCATCGGCGCGTAGCCCGCGAGGTCCGCGCCGGTCCATACGCCCAGCACGCCCGGCATGGCGCGCGCGGCGTCCGTGCCGATGCCCCTGATCACGCCATGCGCATAGGGGCTGCGCACCATCACCGCCCAGACCTGGCCGGGCAGCGCGACGTCGTCGGTGTAGCGGCCGCGGCCGGTCAGCAGCGTCGGATCCTCGGCGCGCGGCACCGGCTGACCGATGCCGAACTTCAGGCGCGTGGGATCGATGTTGAGCGTGTCGGGCATCGGGGAGGTCCTCGACTACTCCCTCCCCGCCGAGACGGAGGAGGGTCGGGGTGGGGGCTGTGCCCCTTACCCTAGTCGCGCATCGCGCTTTGCCAACAGCCAGCCGGCATAATCCTTCACCGCAGCGGCCGGGGCGAAGGCCGGGCGCCAGCCGAAGTCGGCCGCGCGCGCATTCGCCATCACGCCGCGCGGCCGCGTCTCGTTCCAGGCGATGCTCGGCGCCTCCCCGGGGGCCGCGTGACGCCAGCGGAAGCCCGGGAAGGCGCGCGCCAGCGCATCCAGGCAGGCGGGATAATGCGGCGCCCAGTCCGTCCCGCTCGCCAGGTTCACCACGCGGTGCGGCGGGTCCGGCGCGTCCAGCAGCGCCAGCAGCCCGGCGACGAGGTCGCGCACATAGACCCAGTCATAGGCGGGCGGTGCGGCGGGGATCACCACCGCCTCGCCGCGCTGCGCCGCTTCGGCCAGGGTCAGGTGCAGGCTGAGCGTGTCCCGCAGCCCGGTGTCACGCTCCCAGGGGCCGAAGGTCGCGCCGATGCGGGCAGCCACCGCATCCAGCCCCCAGGCGCCGGCCAGCCGCAGCCCGGCCCGCTCCACCGCGTATTTCGTCACGCCGTAGAGGGTGATCGGCGCCGGCGGCGTCGTCACCTCGTCCAGCACCGGATGCGCATAGGCCGATTCCCCGTACA
Source organism: Falsiroseomonas oryzae (assembly GCF_027856955.1). Taxonomy (GTDB): domain Bacteria; phylum Pseudomonadota; class Alphaproteobacteria; order Acetobacterales; family Acetobacteraceae; genus Falsiroseomonas; species Falsiroseomonas oryzae. Next base: position 3,654 of record NZ_JAPSMD010000176.1, read on the forward strand.
CGGCGGCGGAGGAGGGCAGCACCACACGCCGCACCGTGCCCGCGTCGCGCGCCGCCGCCAGCGTGGCGAGCACGCCCTTCAGGTTCACGTCGATCACCAGGGCCGGATCGGCGGCTTCCCGCGCCGGGCCCGCGGTGATCGCGGCGAAGGGGAAGACCGCGCCGATGCGCCGCGCGCGGAACAGGTCGCGCAGCGCGGCCTGGTCCTGCACGTCGCCCTGGATCGTCTCCAGCCGTCCGGGTAGCCGCGCAAAGAGCGCCGGCGCAGGGTTCGGCAGCGTCGCCTCACGCCCGAAGACCACCACGTGGTCGCCGCGGCGGAGCAGCGCCTCGACGAGGTTGAGCCCGACGAAGCCGGCGCCGCCGGTGACCAGGATCGCATCCATGCCCCTGGATATCGCGCGATGGCGGGCGCAGAAAGCCGGCATGACACGCATCTCGGTGGTCGGCGCCGGCCCGGCCGGGCTGATCGCCGCGGAGGCGCTGGCGCAGGCGGGCGCAGCGGTGACGGTGTTCGACCGCATGCCCTCCGTCGGCCGCAAGTTCCTGATGGCCGGGCGCGGCGGGCTCAACCTGACCCATGCCGAGCCGCTCGACACCTTCCTCGCGCAGTACCGCCCGCAGGCGCCGCGCCTGCTGGACGCCGTGCGCGCCTTCCCGCCCGCGGCGCTGGTGGCCTGGTGCGAGGCGCTGGGCGAGCCGACCTTCGTCGGCAGCTCGGGTCGCGTCTTCCCGCGCAGCCTCAAGGCCTCGCCGCTGCTGCGCGGCTGGCTGGGCCGGCTCGGCGCGCTCGGCGTGGAGATCCGCACGCGGCACCGCTGGATCGGCCTGGACGGCACGACGGCGCGCTTCGCGACGCCAGAGGGCGAGACCGCGCAGCACGCCGACGCCGTGATCCTCGCCCTCGGCGGCGCCTCCTGGCCCAGGCTCGGCTCCGATGGCGGCTGGGCCTCGCTGCTGCCCGACATCCCCGTGACGCCCTTCGCGCCGTCCAATGTCGGCTTCGCGCTGGACTGGTCGGAGAGGCTGCGCGCGCAGCACGCCGGCGCGCCGCTGAAGCGCATCGCGGTGAGCTTCGCCGGCAGGACCGTGCGCGGCGAGGCGGTGCTGACCGCCACGGGCATCGAGGGCGGCGCCGTCTATGCGCTCTCCGCCCCGCTGCGCGAGGCGATCGCGCGCGATGGCGCCGCGACCTTCACGCTCGACCTGCGCCCCGACCTGCCGATGGACCAGGTGCGGCATCGCCTGGGCATGCGCGGCCGCGGCGAGACGGTCAGCGCCATGCTGCGCAAGGCGCTCGGCCTGGCGCCGGTGGCGATCGCCCTGGTGCAGGAGACGCGGCATGCCTCGTCCCGGCATCGCTCCGGCGCGCCGGACGACCTGGCGACGCTGGTCAAGGCGCTGCCGCTGACGACGCACGCGGCGCAGGGGCTGGCGCGCGCCATCTCCTCGGCCGGCGGCATCGCCTGGGAGGCGCTGGACGACCGCTTCATGCTGCGCGCGCATCCCGGCGTCTTCGCCTGCGGCGAGATGCTGGACTGGGAAGCGCCGACCGGCGGCTACCTGCTGCAGGCCTGCTTCGCCACCGGCGTCGCGGCGGCACGGAGCGTCATGTCATGGCTCGGCGCGGCGTCGGAGGCGCGGATGGGCCCGTGATGCCCCGTGGCCGCGCGCGGCGTCAGGCCGCAAGGCCGGTCGCGGCAGTTCGCTCCCCCGGCGGCTTCGACCGGAACCGCCGCGTCACCATGACGCCGAGCCAGACGAAGACCGCCAGCAGCAGAAGCTGTGCCGCGACGAAGGGCGGTTCGCCCTGGGTCGGCGCCAGTTCCGCCAGCGCGGGCTGCTTCTGGAATGTCTGCACCAGGCCGACAAAGCAGTTCAGATAGAGCGCGGCCACCGCGCTCGCGATGTAGATCCGCCGCCACGCGCTCTCCAGGCCGCGGCCGTACAGCGCGTAGGCCGCCGGCACCAGCGCGATCAGGCTCAGCACGCCGACCGCGTGCGCCGCGCCGAAGGCGGAGCCGGGGAACATGAAGCCGGTCACCGAGGTCAGCGCGGTGGTGGCCAGGAACAGCGCCGTCCAGCCGCCAAGCCACTGCCCGGCCAGCATCCCGCCGATCGCGACCAGGCCCGCGCCGATGCCCGCCAGGCTGATGGCGACATGCAGCGCGGTGAAGGCGGCGAAGGACAATCCCAGCATGGCCGCACCTTCCCATTCTTGGCAGCCGACACCCTAGTTGCGCCCCCGTCGCGGTGTCACCCGCAATCGCGACCGGGTCTCGGCGCCGGCGCCGCAGCCGGCCGCGTTGCGGCGCCCCGTCGCCTTCAACATGCCGAGAGGCGATGGCACCGCTGCGGTTCGCGCACGCTTGATCACCCGGGAGAGATCCAGGGGTGGCCATGCCAGCGCAGTTCCGCGTCTTCCGCGACGCATGGGCCGGCGGGACGGACGGCACCCTTCCCGGGCTGCTGGACGGCGCCCGCACCGAGGTCCCCAGGGCCTCCTACGCACCGCCCGCCGCGCTGAGCTTCCGCACGCCGGAGGAGGTCTTCGTCACCGCGGCGAGCCTGAACCGAATCATCATCGAGAGCCTGATCCCGCCGCAGGCGCAGCCGCCGGTTCCGCTGGTGGTCACCGAGGCCTTCGGCTCCGCACCCCCGACCTTCTTCGGCGGGCCGGTGGGGCCTGACAATCCGGCCGTCCTGGTCGACCTGCCGCTGCTCGGCGGCAACACGCAGGGGCTGCTCGCGCGCATCCCACGCGAGCCGCAGGCGCTCGGCTTCGAGGACGCCTCGCATCTCTACGAGGTGCAGCTGCGCGACGCCGACTGGGGGCGGGTCGCCGCCATCGAGCTCCGCACCGACCTTCCGGCCGAGGAATACGCCCTGCTGATCGCGAATGTCCCGGAGGTGCGGGCGAAGATCGGCGACGACCCGGCGGGCTTCGGCGCGACCGCCGCGCTGCACCTCTACCTGGACAACGTGAAGGCGGGCGAGCTGGACGCGACGGAGAGCTTCCGCGGCGTGGACCTGCAACTCGCCCTCGCCAGCGACGGACCGGCAGGACAGAACAGCTTCGCCGCGCTCGGCTCCGGCCTCGCCGACCGCGTCGCACTCTCGCCGGGGCTCCATCCCGGCCCGACAGCGGAGGGCGCGGTGCTCGACACTTCCGGCGCTCTCGCCCTCGTCACCGCCGCGCTCGGCGACGGCGACGACGTGTTCGACGCGGGCACGACGCAGGCCACGACAGAGGTCGCGGGCGGCACCGATGCCGGGCGCTTCTATGCCGGGGCGCGCGCGGTCGCGCTCGGCTATGGCGACGGCCCGTTCTTCGCCCCCCTGCGCTTCGAGCCGGGGGCGCCGCGCGCGACTCCCGCCGACCTGCTGCGGGACTGGGTGCAGGACGCGGCAGCCGGCCTGCCGGGCGACGGCTTCGCGCTGACGGCCACCGTCAACGCCGGCACCATCGCCGCGCGGTCGAGCACCGTCGCGACGGAGGCCGACATCGCGGATGCGCGATACTTCGTCGGCACCGCCGTCGGCGGACCGCGCGAGCCCTTCCCGGAGCCGGTGCTCGGGCCGGGACTGTTCGCCATTTGGGCGGGCAACGGCTACAACGGCCTCGGCGTGGCCGACATGCCGGGCTTCCTGGTCACGGTGAGCCGCGATCCGCGGAACGTCGAGATCGGCGAATACCTGATCTGGACGCCAGAAACCGGCCTGGCGCAGGCGCATGACGAGCTGGGCGTGCGCTTCGGCACCGATGCCCTCGCCGCGCGGGTCGACCTCTCGGCCTTCTACAGCCAGGAACGCGGACCCGGCGCAGGCGAGCTGGTGCGCATCGCCATCTACGACGACGGCGAGAAGCTGCTCGAGCGCGACTTCGCCTCGGAACTGGACACCGGCGCGGCCGCGCAGTTCCAGGTCTCAAACACGCCCCTCAACCCGGGCACGGGCCATGTCACGCTCGACGCCGAGGCGCTGGGGATCGGGCGCTTCGACGAGATCCGCATCATCGGCTTCCAGGTGGACGAGTCGGACTGGAACTCGAACGACATGCTGCTCGACGGCATCCGCCTGGTGCTGCCCGGCGAGGGCTACGCCGTGCTCGGCGGCGACGTGCTCCGCGGCGGCGCGGGGCCGGATCGCTTCCGCTACGCGCCGGGCGATGGCGTGGACACCATCGAGCGCTTCACGCCGGGGCAGGACGAGCTCGTCCTGCAGGGCATCGCGCCAGGGGCGGTGACGCGGGAGGAGAGCGGCGCCGGCACGGCGGTGCGCTTCGCCGACGACCCGGATGCGCTCGTCTGGCTGCCCGGCGCGACCGGGCTGGTCGCCCTGGCGTCGGGCACCGACACGCTCATCGGCTGAGGGTGCGCGCTACACCGGCACGGCGCCGAGCGGCTTGAGCGCGGTCAGCACGAAGGAACTCCGCGTCTCCTTCACGCCGGGCATCCGAAGCAGCGCCTTCAGCGCGAACTCGGCATAGGCGTCGAAATCCTCGGCGACGACGTGCAGCAGATAGTCCATGTCGCCGCTCATCGCCCAGGCGGCGAGCACCTCCTCCCGCGCGGCGATGGCGCGGTGGAAGGCCTCCGCGACCTCCTCGGCATGGGAGGAGAGTGCCACCTGCACGAAGGCCTGGATCGGCAGGCCGACGCGCTTCGGATCGACCAGCGCGGCATAGCGCGCGATCACGCCCTCCTCCTCCAGCCGGCGGATGCGGCGCAGGCAGGGCGTGGCGGAGAGACCGACCTCCTCGGCCAGCGCGGTGACGGCGATCCGCCCGTCCCGCTGCAGCACGCGCAGGATGCGGCGGTCCGCGGCATCCAGTTCGATAGTGGATTTCACCTTCGGCATGGCCCTGCGTAGCGGATTCCTGCGTCAAACCGCAATCATGGTGTGCATTCCGCCGGATTCCGCCCCGCCCAGCGCGGTATCCAATGCGCGCAACGCCCGGAGGGACGCCGAAGTGACACGTCGCGTGACCATCCCCTTCCCGGAGGGACTCGACGGCGACTACGGCACCCCCTGCGACCACAGCGACACCGCCCGCGCCGCACCGGACCGGCGCGGTGCGATCGACCGCGCCCACGACGCCATCCGCGCGTTCCGCGACAGCCTGGCCCGGTTGGGCCCGCCCGCAGCGGCAGCTGCCGCGCCGCCGGCGAACGACCCCACCTGTCCCCGAATCGCCGCCTGAGGAAACGACAATGGACATCCCCCCCGACCGCACCGCGCTCGCCGGCCGCGTCAGCGACGCCAACCCGATGGGCACCGACGGCTTCGAGTTCGTCGAGTTCACCGGCCCCGACATCGCTTATCTGGAAGGGGTCTTCGCGAGCCTCGGCTTCACCGCGGTCGCGCATCACCGGTCGAAGAAGGTGACGCTCTGGCGGCAGGGCGACGTCAACTTCATCCTGAACGCCGAGCCCGACAGCTTCGCCCAGGCCTTCCAGCGCGTGCACGGCCCCTCGGCCTGCGCGATGGCCTTCCGCGTGGCCGATGCCTCGCTGGCCTACAACCGCGCCATCGCGCTCGGCGCGAAGCCGGTGACGGGCAAGGTCGGCCCGATGGAGCTGAATATCCCGGCCATCGAGGGCATCGGCGGGTCGCTGCTGTATTTCGTGGACCGCTACGGCGAGAACGGCAGCATCTACGACGTGGATTTCCGCTGGACCGGCGAACGCGACCCGCGGCCCGCCGGCAACGGCCTGACGGTGATCGACCACCTGACGCACAACGTCCATCGCGGCCGCATGGATGTGTGGTGGCAGTTCTACGAGCGGCTCTTCAACTTCCGCGAGATCCGCTACTTCGACATCGAGGGCAAGCTGACCGGGCTGAAGTCCCGCGCGCTGACCAGCCCCTGCGGCCAGATCCGCATCCCGATCAACGAGAGCAGCGACGACAGGAGCCAGATCGAGGAATACCTGCGCGCCTATGGCGGCGAGGGCATCCAGCACGTCGCCCTCGGCACCACCGACATCTTCGCCAGCGTGGAGGGCATGCGCGCCGGCGGCGTGCAGTTCATGGACACGCCCGACACCTATTACGAGCTGCTGACGAAGCGCATGCCCGACCTCGGCGTGGAGGAGGTCGCGCGGCTGCGGAAGAACCGCATCCTGACCGACGGCGCCCCGACGCCGGAGGGCGGGCGGCTGCTGCAGATCTTCACCGGCACGGTGATCGGCCCGATCTTTTTCGAGCTGATCCAGCGCAAGGGCGACCAGGGCTTCGGCGAGGGCAACTTCCGCGCCCTGTTCGAGAGCATCGAGCTCGACCAGATCCGCCGCGGCGTGCTGAAGCCCGCGGCGGCGTAGCCTTCGCTCCCTCCCCCGCAATGCGGGGGAGGGTCGGGGTGGGGGCCCGCGCGCAGCCCCGCTCTCACCCCTTCCCCACCGCCCCATCCCGGTGGATCGGGTCCACCCACAGCACCTTCTCCGGCCGCTCCACCGGCTCGATGTCGAGGTTCACCACCACGGCCTCGTTGTCGCTGCGCACCAGCACGCATTCCAGCGTCTCGTCGCTGCTGGCGTTGATCTCCTGGTGGGGGACGTACGGTGGCACGTAGATGAAGTCGCCAGGGCCGGCCTCCGCGACGAATTCCAGCTTCTCGCCCCAGCGCATCCGCGCCCGGCCCTTCACCACGTAGATCACGCTCTCCAGCGCGCCGTGATGATGCGCGCCGGTCTTGGCATCGGGGTGGATGTGCACCGTGCCGGCCCAGATCTTCTGCGCGCCGACCCGCGCGGCGTTGATCGCCGCGGCGCGGTTCATGCCCGGCGTCTGCGCCGTGTTGGTGTCCAGGCTGTCGCCCGGGATCACCCGCACGCCGCTGTGCTTCCAGCCATCCTCGGGGATGGTGGGGGGCTCGTGCCCGTCATGCGGCATGGCGCTGCTCCTGCTCCTCGAATGCGGAGCAGAGGCGGAATCGGCGCAGCAGGCAACCGGCTGCAGCCTCACGTCAGCGCGGCAGGTCGTCCAGCAGCGCCTGCTCGGCCGCCAGCCTGGCGCGGCGCCGGGCGATGCGCCGCGCATGGATCAGCGATTCGATCGCCTCGGCGTCGGCCCGCGCCGCCACCAGCGCATCCCGCGCCACCTCGGCCTCGGCCGTCGCGCGGTGCAGCCCCGCCTCGGCCTGCGCCCGCG
>NZ_JAPSMD010000177.1 GCF_027856955.1 Falsiroseomonas oryzae
CGGGACGGCTCAGCCCGCCCGGCCCGCGTGACGGCTGGCCGCCGCCCGAAGCCGCGCGACGCTGAGCGGCTCGCCCTCGCGCGGGAAGATGCGGCAGGGGGTGGCCGGCTCCTCCGCGCTGCGGGCGGCGCAGACCTGCTCCGCCGCGGCATCGAGCCGGTCGGCGGTGGGGCCGTGCCAGGTGCCCGGGGCGACGAAGCCGATGGCGACGAGGGCCTGTTCCAGCGCCGCGCAATCCAGCACGGCGTCGCCATCCTTGCGCGGCAGCGGCACGGGCTGTCCGGCCGGGCCGGGCTTCGTCGGCAGCAGCGTGGCGCGCACCACGTCGAGCGTATGCGCCTCCTGCACGCCGAAGCCGCGCAGCTGGACCTCGAATTTCCGCTTGGCCGGCGCGCGGCGGGTCAGCACGGCGACCCGCTGGTCGGGCCGCGCGACCAGGGCGTAGAGATGGAGCGCGGAGCCCTCCGCGAAGACCAGCCGGTCGGCGGCGGCATAGGCGGCGACCTGCGCCGCCACGTCCAGCTTCTCGGGGCGCAGGACGTCCCAGCCGGCGGCGGCGAAGGCGGCTTCGATCTCCTCCTCCAGCACGAAGCGGCCGCCCTTTGCCATCCCGGCGCGGGAGACGTAGAGCGGCTTCCCGCTGCCGGTTGGCGGCGCGCCCTCGGCCAGGCGGCGGACGAAGGCGTGGAAGGCGGGATGGCCGGTGATGAGCCCGCCGCCGGCATTGGCCAGCAGCTGCGAGGAGACGACCAGCCGCTCCACCCGCAGCGGCCGCGTGGTGGCGACGCGATGCGGACCGGCGACGCCGAGCAGGCCGAGGATGCGGCCGATATAGGAGAATGTCGGCAGGGCCTGCGCCTGCTCGGCGCGGCGCGGCCCGACATGGTTCGGCAGGAGCCAGATCACGCCCTGCGGTGCCGGGGAGATCTCGGGCCAGGCCCAGAGCCGGCCGATGCTCTCGGTGAGGAAATGGCCGAAATGGGCGTGCAGCACGCCGCCCCAGAGCCAGGTGCCCTCCAGCCGCTCCGCGCGGTCGGCGCTGGGCAGCAGCCCCGGCACATGGCGCCGCCCGCCGCCGATATGGATCGCCTCCTCCACGAGCCGGCCCGCGGCGTCGTAGACGCCGCCGTCGTAGAAGGCCGTGCCGCGCGGAAACGCCTCGCCCAGCCCGCCGAAACGCTCCGCCAGGCGCGGGTCGCCCGGCAGAAGCTGGCCGCTGCCGGGCAGTACCAGCGCCCCCTCCAGCGTCTCGATACGGGGGGCGCAGGCCTTGCCCTGGGGCAGGGGCCCGGTGAGGAAGGCGTGCAGCCGCGCGAGGTTCTGGGCGGCGAGATCCTCCGGCCCGGCGGTCCCGGGCGCGGCGTCAGGCGTCACGGGCGAGGTCAGTCGGAGCGCCTCTCGGTCGGCGCAGCCTGCAGCGTGATGCCGGCCCGCGCGAGGCGGCTCTGCATCCAGCGGCCGACCTTGAGGTATTCGGGCCGCGCCGACTTCCAGGCGGCCCGCAGTTCGGCCGGCGTGGCGCCGGGGTTGGCCGCGCGGAACTCGCGCTCCCAGACGACGCGGCCGATGGAGGTCCAGAGCGCCCGGTTGGCGAGTGCGGCCGCGGCCTCGGCGGAGGTGGCGGCCGTGGCGGCGCCCGTGGTGGTGCTCATCGCAATCGCCTTTCCTTGTCCCGGTCGCGGCCGGGGGGGAGCCCCCGCACGTCCGTCCGCCCCGGCAATGCGCCGGAGGTGCAGTCGCGCCGCGCTCGCAGGTCGCATGGCCCGTTCTGAGATGCGGCGCAACATGGATGATTCGTGCGTGGCTGGCCAGACCGCCGGGTGCGGCCTGCCCGCGCCACCCTCGGCGCCCGGGCGATGCATGCCCATCTTCCCGCCATGCCGATGGCTCCCCCGAACCCCGACACCTGGATGCGCGTGACGCCGCAGGGCCTGTACTGCGAGCCCGGCGACTTCTTCGTCGATCCGCTGCGCCCGGTGCCGCGCGCGGTGATCACCCACGGGCATTCCGACCACGCCCGGCCCGACCACGACGCCGTGCTGGCCACGCCGGAGACGCTGGCCATCATGCGCGCGCGGCTGGGCGAGGGGCGGGCCGGCCGCGCGCAGCAGGCGCTGCGGCCGGGCGAGACGCTGACCCGCGACGGGGTGACGATCCGGCTGGTGCCGGCGGGGCATGTGCTCGGCTCGGCGCAGGTGGTGATCGAGTGGCGGGGCAGCCGCATCGTCGTCTCGGGCGACTACAAGCGGCGCCGCGACCCGACCTGCGCGGCGTTCGAGCCGGTGCCCTGCGACGTCTTCGTGACGGAGGCGACCTTCGCCCTGCCGGTGTTCCGCCACCCCCCGGCCGAGGCCGAGGCGGCGCGGCTGCTGGAGAGCGTGCGCCTGTTTCCCGACCGGGCGCATCTCGTCGGCGTCTATGCGCTGGGCAAGTGCCAGCGGCTGATCCGGCTGCTGCGCGAGGCCGGCTGGGACCGGCCGATCTTCCTGCATGGCGGGCTGCAGGCGCTGTGCACGCTGTACCAGGAACTTGGCGTCGGCCTTGGCGAGCTGCGGCCGGTGCCTACGCCGGCGAAGCGCGGCGGCGGCGGGCTGCTGGCGGGCGAGATCGTGCTGGCACCCTCCGGCGCGGAGGCGACGCCCTGGGTACGGCGCCTGGCGGAGCCGGTGGTCTGCGCGGCGTCGGGCTGGATGCGGGTCCGGCAGCGGGCCAAGGCGAAGGGCGTGGAACTGCCGCTGATCGTCTCCGACCATGCCGACTGGGACGAGTTGCTGCTGACGGCCGAGCAAGTGCAGGCGCCCGAGGTCTGGGTGACGCATGGGCGGGAGGATGCGCTGATCCATGCCCTGGCGCAGCGCGGCGTGCGTGGCCGGGCGCTGCACCTGGTCGGGCGCGGCGAGGAGGATGAGGAGGCCTCGCCGGAGACGTCGGTGGCCGAGGCGGCGCAGCCATGAGCCCCGGTGCTGGCGGCGCGCAGCGCGCGCCGAGCGGCCGCCCGCCGCTTGAGGGCATGAACGAATGAGCGTGCCGGCCTTCGCCTCCCTGCTGGAGCGGCTGGTCTTCACCCCCGGCCGCAACGCGAAGCTTGCGCTGCTGCGCCGCTGGTTCGCCGAGCAGCCCGATCCCGACCGCGGCGTCGGGCTGGCGGCGCTGACCGGAGAGCTGTCGCTGCGCGCGGCCAAGCCCGCGCTGGTGCGCGACCTGGTCGCGGCACGCACCGACGCCACGCTGCTGGCGCTGAGCCACGATTATGTCGGCGACTTCGCCGAGACGGTCGCGCTGATCTGGCCGGTGCGGGAGGGCGTGAACGCGCCGCCGCCCGGGCTCGCCGAGGTTGTGGAGGCCATGGAGGTGACGCCGAAGGGCGAGCTGCCCGCGATGATCGCGGGCTGGCTCGACACGCTGGACGCCAATGGCCGCTTTGCGCTGATCAAGCTGGTCACCGGGGGCCTGCGCGTCGGCGTCTCCGCCCGGCTGGCGAAGACCGCGCTGGCCGAGTGGGCGGCCCCCAGGGTCGTTGTCCAGGTCGATGCGATCGAGGAGGTCTGGCATGGGCTGGAGGTGCCGTACCGGCCGCTCTTCGCCTGGCTGGAGGGGCACGGCCCGCGCCCCGATCCGCGCGACGCGCCCGTGTTCCGCCCGCTGATGCTGGCTCATCCCCTGGAGGAGCCGGACCTCGTCGGCCTCGATCCGGCGACGCACCGGGCGGAATGGAAATGGGACGGCATCCGCGTGCAGCTCGCCGCGACGGCCGGCGGTCGGCGCGTGTGGTCGCGCGGTGCGGAGGACATCTCCGCCGCCTTCCCCGAGATCGTCGAGGCGATGGACTTCCGCGCCGTGGTGGATGGCGAGCTGCTGGTGGTACGGGACGGCCCAGAGGGCAAGCAGGTCGCGCCCTTCGCCGACCTGCAGCAGCGGCTGAACCGCAAGCTCGTCACGCCGCGGATGATGGCGCAGCACCCGGTGGCGGTGCGGCTCTACGACATGCTGTTCGAGGGCGAGGAGGATCTGCGCGCGCTGCCCTTCGACGCAAGGCGCGCGCGGCTGGAGGCGTGGTACGCGCGCACGCGGCCGGCGCGGATGGACCTCTCGGACCTCGTCCCCTTCGACAGCCTGGACCACCTGGCGGCGGTGCGCGCCGGCGCGCGGGAGGCGGCAATCGAGGGGCTGATGGTGAAGCGCGCCGACAGCCCTTATGTCGCCGGCCGCGTGAAGGGGCTGTGGTGGAAGTGGAAGCGCGCGCCGCTGAGCGTGGATGCGGTGCTGATGTATGCGCAGCGCGGCCACGGCAAGCGGAGCAGCTATTACTCCGACTACACCTTCGGCCTGTGGCGGCCGGACGGGAACGGCGGCGAGGAGCTGGTGCCGATCGGCAAGGCCTATTCCGGCTACACCGATGCCGAGCTCCTGTGGCTGGACCGCTGGATCCGCAACAACACCACCGCCCGCTTCGGCCCGGTGCGGGAGGTGGAGAAGGCCCTGGTGCTGGAGGTGGAGTTCGACGCCGCGCAGCGCAGCGGCCGGCACAAATCGGGCGTCGCGCTGCGCTTCCCGCGCATCGCCCGCATCCGGCGCGACAAGCCCGCCGAGGAGGCGGACCGGCTGGCGACGGTGGAGCGGATGATCGTCGGGGGCGGGCCGGGCTGAGCGGCAACGTCGGCTGCAATTCATCGGCGCCGTGATCATCGCTTCTGCTGCCCTCAATTAGCTGGGGCGAAGGGAGAGAGACGCATGGGCCTGGCCGAGAGCCTGCGGGCACGCGATCCAATTCGTGAAGACGCTCCAACATCCGCGCGATGAACCAGCTGGAGGACAGGTTGGAGGCGGCGGGCGGGATCGAGGCGGTCGTCGGCACCGCGATGTGCTGGTCGAGATTTTCACCCAGGGCCGCTCGAAAGGCTCGGCCTGCGCGAGGCCGCGCTGCGCGGGGTGCGGCCGGATCTCGCTGCTGCGCGCATTTCCGCCTACGGGCCGGGCGGCCCGCAGCGCGACCGCGCCGCCTTTGGCGTGATCGGGGAATCGGTCGGCGGGCTGCGCCACCTGACCAACCATCCGCCCGGCCCCACCGACCTGCCGCCGGTGCGCGTCGGCATCCGCAGCGGTGACAGCGTGTCCGGCATCTATGCCGCCTTCGGGATCATGGCGGCACTCCGGCGCTGCGACGCCGCGCGCGGCGACGGAAAGGGGCGCAGCATCGACGTCGCGCTGACGGGGGCGGTCTTCAGCCTGCTGAAAGGCGCGCTGCCGGAATACGTCGCGCTCGGCACCGTGCGCCAGCCGACCGGCGGCGGCATCGCGACGGCGCCGCCGACCAACGCCTGTCGCTCCAGGGATGGCGCCTCGCTGCTGATCGCCGCCAATTCCGATCCGCTGTTCCGCAAGCTCGCGGCGCTGATGGCAGGCCGGAGCTGGCCGAGGACCCGTGCTATCCCGGCAACCAGGCGCGGGTGGCGCAGTGCGCGTCGCGCGAAGGATGCCGTGGCCGCCGGCGCGCGGTTCCTTGTCCACGTCCTGTCCGCGTCGGAGGCGCACAACCGGAGCAACGTCTGGCATGCCGTTGCGGACTCCGCTGAAGATGATGCGCGCATGCTCGGTGCCCTGCCGGCCGAGGTGGGCGTCCGGATCACCGTGGCAACCGCCTTCGACTGCCCCTTCGATGGGCGGATTGCGCTCGGGTCGGTGCTGGAACTGATCGGCCGCCCGGCCGCGCTGGGCCCGGATGTCGAGATCTGCCTCTGCGACACCATGGGGCGCGCGACGCCGGATCACGTCGTGAGCCTCTGCGATGCTGCGGCGGCCTGCTGCCCGCAGGTCTCGACCTGGGCCTATCATGCGCATGACACCTACGGTCTCGGCCTTGCCACGACCTATGCGGCCCATTGCAGCGGCTTGCGCGTTTTCGATGCCGCGGTGGGCGGGCGGGGCGGCTGCCCTTTCGCGCCCGGCGCAACCGGCAATGTGGCCACGGGGGATGTGATCTGGATGTTCGAGCGCATGGGCATCGCCACAGGTGCGGACCTGATGGCGCTGCAGCGCCGGCTCGATTGCGCGGATCTCCGCGCGCGTCACCGCGCGGCGCTCAAGCCCGCCCTTGGCCAACAGCGCCGTGACGCGCGCCGTCGCCTCGAACTCCCGCTTCGTCGCGTAGAAGTGGAGGCTGCCACGGTTCTCGGCGTCGAAGTTGATCCCCCTCCTCTGCCATGCGGCGCAGGTGGTGGCGCGCCTCGATTGCAAGACGGGCGGTGGTGACCGTGTTCTCCTCGTAGCGCGGGATTGCGGCAACGAACTCCGCCATCCAGGAGAGCTTGTGCCGGGAGGGCTTCGGGTTCACGAGCAGCGGCGCGCCGGGCGAGACCATCCACTTCAGGCCCTTCAGCACCGTGGCCCAGCTGTTCCAGACCTCGGCGTTGGAGGCCGAGAGCTGCCCGCTATTGGCGAAGGAGGTCTCCATCGCCGCATCGGGATGGCGGTCGAAGACCGTCACCTCATGGCCGCGGCGGGCCAGGTTGTAGGCGGTGGTGATGCCGGTGATGCCGGCGCCGATCACGGCGACGGTGTCGCGATCCGAACGGGACATGCGCATTCTCCCTCCGCTTCGCGCGTGTTCGACTGCCCCCTCTGTCATTGGCCTGAGAGCATCGTCGTGCCCCCTCGCGGGGCGGCGACTTACACTGTTGGCGGGAGCTGCGGCTCCAACTTCCAGAGTTCCAGTGTCGGCGCGGTACGTGGGCCGGAGAGTTTCCGGGGCGGTTGCTCCTTCGGCGTCCATGCCGACCTTGCGACCGGCACGAACCCTCCCGCGCGCGGTCGATGCCGAAGAACCATGCGGTGAGGCACGACGCTTGCGCGGCGCGACAGCATGCAGTGCGCTCAATCGAGCGGGATATTGTCCAGCAGCCGCACCGTGCCGAGCCGCGCCGCGGCGATCACGCGTGCCGTGCAGCCCGGCGACAGGATATCGAGCGGCCGAAGCGTCTCCGCCTCGACCAGAGCGAGGTAGTCGGGCACGAAGCCTTCGCCGCGCAGGACGGCATCCTCCTCGGCCAGCACGGCGCCTGCCGCCTCGCCGGCGACGATGCGGGCCGCGGCCCGCCGCAGCGCGGCGTACAGCAGCGGCGCCTTCGCCCGTTCCTCGGCGGAGAGGAAGCGGTTGCGCGAGGAGAGCGCGAGGCCGTCCGCCTCGCGCATCGTCGGCACCGGCAGGATCCGAACGGGGATGTCGAGGTCACGCGCGGCGCGGCGCACCACCTGCAACTGCTGCCAGTCCTTCTCGCCGAAGGCCGCGACGTCGGCGCCCGTCTGCAGGAACAGCTTCGTGCAGACCGTGGCGACGCCGCTGAAGTGGCCCGGCCTGATCGCGCCCTCGAACCCTTCCGAGACACCACGCACCTCCACGAAGGTTGCGCTACCCTCAGGGTACATCGCGTTGACTGTCGGCAGCCATGCCAGGTCGCAACCCGCGTCGCGCAGCTTGGCAAGGTCGCCCGCCTCGTCGCGCGGGTAGCGCGAGAGGTCCTCGTTCGGCCCGAACTGCGTCGGGTTCACGAAGATCGACACGACGACCACCTCCGCAGCCGCGCGCGCCGCCGCGACCAACGAGAGGTGCCCGTCATGGAGCGCGCCCATGGTCGGCACCAGGGCAATCCGGGCGCTGCGGGCGCGCCATGGGCCGAGGGCCGCCCGCAGACCGGGAATGTCGCGATGGATCAGCATGGCGCCTCATCCACCGTCGCGCCGGACCTTGCAACGGCAGCGCATCACTCGGGCTGTATCCCGGTGCGCCGGATGAAGGCGCCCCAGCGCGCGGTCTCCTCCTCCAGCAGCCGGGCCAGGGAGGTGGCATCGCCGGCCATCGGCTCGGCGCCGATCCTCGCCAGCCGCTCCGCGACGGCCACGTCGGCCAGCAGCCGCGACAGCAAGGCGGAGAGCGGCGGGCGTGCGGCGACCGGCAGGGCGCGCGGGGCGAGCATGGCGAACCACGGATCCACCACGAAGCCCGGCACCCCGGCCTCGGCCATCGTCGGCAGGTCCGGGAACGCCGCGATGCGCTGCGACGTGGTCACCGCGAGTGCCACGAGGCGTCCTGACGCGATGTGCGGACCCGCCGAGGTGACGCTGTCGAACATCATGTCCACGCGCCCCGCGACGAGGTCCGTCACTGCGGGCGCGGAGCCGCGATAGGGCACGTGCTCCAGCGCCAGCCCTGCGAGATCCGCGAACAGCGCGCCTGCCAGGTGGATGGAGGTGCCGCTGCCCGCCGAGGCGTGGGTCAGCGCGCCGGGCCGGCGCGTTGCCTCCGCGGCGAGCTCGGCCACGCTGCGCCACGGACGCGCCGCCGGCACGACGAGGATGTTCGGCACGACGGCGACCGGACCGACCGGGACGAAATCAGCCTCGGCATAGGGCAGGCGCGGGTAGAGCGCCCGGTTCACCGCATGGGCGATCGAGACCATCAGCAGCGTGTGGCCGTCGGTCGCCTGCGCGGCGGCGCCGGTGCCGGTCGTGCCGCCCGCGCCGGCCCGATTCTCAACCACCACCGACTGGCCGAGCGCCTCCGCCATCGGGCCGGCCAGGATGCGCGCCATGGCGTCGATCGCGCCGCCCGGCGGGAAGGGCACGACGAGGCGCAGCGGCCGCTCCGGCCAGGGCCGCGCGGGCTGCGCGAGGGCCGGCAGCGGCAGGACGGCAGCAAACGCCAGCAGGGACCGACGGCGCATCACGCCGCCTTCCGCACGGAGACGGGCGACAGGCCCAGGATGCGGCGAGCGGTAGCCGCGCTGGCCACGGGGCGGCCTGCCTCTGCGGCGAGTTCCGCGGTGCGGCGGACCAGCGCAGCGTTCGACGGGGCCAGGGTGTGCCGGTCAAGGCGGATGTTGTCCTCGAGCCCGGTGCGGACATGGCCGCCGCGGGCGAGCGCCCAGCGGGCCACGGTGAACTGGTCGCGCCCGATGCCGGCCGCCGTCCAGGTCGCGCCCGGCAGGATCTCCCGCATCAGCCCGAGCTCGAAATCGAGGATGTCCTCGCGCGGCGGCAGCGCGTGCTTCACGCCAAAGACGAACTGCACATGCGGCGGCGGCACGATCAGGCCCTCGTCAACCAGCATCCGCGTGTTGGTCAGCATGGCGAGGTCGAACACCTCGATTTCCGGCTTGATGCCGAGGTCGCGCATGGTGCCGGCCAGCGTGCGCACGAAGTCGGGCGGGTTCTCGTAGACGATGGTGGGGAAGTTCACGCTGCCGGTGGCGAGGCTCGCCATGTCGGGGCGCAGGTGCAGCATCGCGCCGCGGGCCTCCAGCGCGCGGCCGCGGCCGCCGGTGGAGAACTGCACGATGATGTCGGGGCAGTGGCGGCGGATGCCCTCCTGGAAGGCGGCGAATTTCTGCGGGTCGCTGCTCGGCGTCTCGTCCTCGTTGCGGACATGGACATGGACGAGGCTGGCGCCGGCCTCGTAGGCGGCGTGGGTGCTCTCGATCTGCTCCGTGACGGTGACGGGCAGGGCCGGGTTGTCGCGCTTGCGCGGCACCGATCCGGTGATGGCGACGGCAATGATGCAGGGGGTGGTCATCGGTTCTCTCCGGTCAGACGCCGAGGCAGCGGTGCATGAGTTCCTCGTCGGCGCGCAGCGCCGCCGGGGGGCCGTCGAACACCACCGCGCCCTTCACCAGCACGACGCTGCGGTCCACGAGCGAGAGGATGGACGCAACGGTCTTGTCCACGACGATGGTGGCGATCCCGGTCTCCCGGATGGCGGCGATGACGCGCCAGATCTCGTCGCGGATCAGCGGCGCCAGGCCCTCGGTCGCCTCGTCCAGGATCAGCAGGCGCGGATTGGTCATCAGCGCGCGGCCGATCGCCAGCATCTGCTGCTCGCCGCCCGAGAGCTGGTCGCCGCGGTTGGACAGGCGTTCCTTCAGGCGCGGAAAGGTGTCCAGCACCCGCTCCTCCGTCCAATGGCGCGAACCGTCCACGCCTGGCCGCGCGGCGAGGCGAAGGTTCTCCGGCACGGTGAGGCTGGCGAAGACGCCGCGCCCCTCCGGCACCACGGCGATGCCGCGTCGGACACGGCGGAACGGCGCCTCGCGGGAGATGTCGTCGCCATCCATCGCGACGCGACCGCTGCGCAGCGGCAGCAGGCCGAGCATGGTGCGCAGCAGCGTGGTCTTGCCCATGCCGTTGCGCCCCATCAGCCCCACGGCCTCGCCGGCGCGGACGGCGAAGTCGATGCCGTGCAGCACCATCCCGGTGCCATAGCCGGCCTTCACGGAGCCGGCTTCGAGGATCGGCGCGGTCATGCGGCATGCCCCAGATAGGCGTCGCGCACCGACGCCGCGTTTCTGATGTGCTCTGGCGTGCCGTTCTCCAGCACGCGCCCGTCCACCATCACGGTGACCCGGTCGGCCACCGCGAAGACCACGTCCATGTCGTGTTCGATCAGCATCACCGCGTGGTCGGCAGCCAGTTCCTTCAGCAGCAGGGCGAGTCGCTCGCTCTCCTCGGGGCCCATTCCGGCCAGCGGCTCGTCGAGCAGCAGCACGGTCGGCCCGGCGGCGAGCGCCATCGCGATCTCCAGCTGGCGGAGCTGGCCGTGGCTGAGCGTGCCGGCCGCGCGATGCGCCGCGCCGGCAAGGCCGACGCGCTCCAGCGCGGCATCCGCCGCCTCGCCCGGCGCGTGCTCCCCGGTCGCCACGGCGAGGTAGCGGCGCAGCGGCGTCAGGCGCGCCTGGGCG
>NZ_JAPSMD010000178.1 GCF_027856955.1 Falsiroseomonas oryzae
GACCTCCCGCGCCAGCGCGGCCACATCCGCCACGCGCCGCGCCGCGCCCGCGACGCGCACGCCTTCCAGCGCCAGCGCGCGCGCCACCGCACGCCCGATGCCCTGGCTGGCGCCGGTGACCAGCGCGCGACGCCCCGCGATGCCGAGATCCATGCCGTTCCTCCCGTGGTGCCGGCAGTCTCGGCGCCCCGGCCCGCCGCGGCAAGCGCCGGGGCGGTTGACGTCGCCGCCGCGTCCCGGGAGCCTCGCGTCCCGGTCAGCCAGGAGACGCGCGATGGAAACCCGCTGGGAGAAGATGACGGCGCCCGAGCTGCGCGCGCTGGCGGCGCGCGACGCGGTGGTAATCCTGCCCGTCGCCAGCCTGGAGCAGCACGGCCCCCACCTGCCGGTCTGGACCGACAGCTTCATCGGCCACGCCGTCGCGGTGCGCGGCGCGGAACTGGCTGACGACCTGCCCGCCGTGGTGCTGCCGCCGATGTGGATGGGCCTGTCGGAGCACCATTTCCCCTTCGGCGGCACCATCAGCCTGGACTACGCCACCTTCCACGGCGTGCTGCGCTGCGTCGTGCGCTCCATCATGGCGGACGGCTTCCGCAAGCTGTTCCTGCTCAACAGCCATGGCGGCAACATCGAGCCGCTGGCGGTCTCCGCGCGCGAACTCGCGCATGAGTTCGGCATCCCAGTGGTGACGAGCATCGTGACGAAGCTGGCGCCGCAGGCGATCCGCGACGCGCTGACGACGCAGCCCGGCATACAGCACGCCTGTGAGGGCGAGACGAGCCTGTGGCTGCACCTGGATCCCGCGCAGGTGCGGCAGGACCAGGTGCCGCACAGCGTCTCGCCCGGCGGCTTCTCCTCCGCCGACCAGGCCGCGACACGCTTCTGGTCCTTTGCGGAACGCGCGCCGGTGACCGGCGTGCGCGGCGACCCGCGCGCGGCCACGGCGGAGACGGGGCGCGCGATCTTCGAGGCGATGGCCGAGGGGTTGGCGGCGATGCTGCGAGATGCCTCGATCTGGCAGGCGCCGGACGCGGTCTGGGCGCCGGGGCGGGCGCGGGGCGGACGCTGACGTCGCTGTGCGCGGCAGCGTCAAGATTTGCCTGCTGGCGGCACAGCTCACATGCTCTCGACGGGGCTTACGATCCCGGCGCGTCACACAGAGGTCGCCGCGACCAAGTTGTTGATGCGGAACGGGCACACGCCTTCGCCATGGGCGGCGCAACCATTCGACCCGCCGGGCTCAGCCCCCTGATCGGAGGCGAAGGCCCACGAGGCCGAGCAGGCCGGCGCCGAGGATCGCCAAGCTCGCCGGCTCCGGCACTGTCGGAGGAGGGACGGCGATGCTGTAGGTGAACACTGCCTGCCCGCGATCGCCATCATAGGTGAACTGGTCGGGGCTTTGGCCGATGGCGGAGAACAGGACAGTAATGGAGTTGCTGGTGAAGCTCACCTGAGGCTCGGGAACCGCAGTACCGACAAAGCCACCATAGAAGGCCGGGTCGAAGAGCGGGACATAGCTGACGGTCGTGACGCCGGTGATGACCGCCTCCGTGATACCGGTGATTGCCAATTGGCCGAATCCGTAGTTGCCGTGCTCCCGCCCCGTAAGGGTGATAACTCTCGCCGAGGTGTCCAGGTCCACGTCGAAATAGCCGCCGCAGCCCCCGCCGATCCTGTGCGTGCCGTTCAGGACGTTTCCGGTGGCGAAGGGCGCCGTATTTCGGAGTGTGCGGCAGGATCCGAAAGCGAAGCCGCTGTTCTGGGTGAAGGTCGCGGCGCTCGCCTCGCTCAGCGCCGCCCCTGTCGCCAGCGCTACGGCGAGTAGTGCCGTGTGTGGAAACAGCTGCAACATTATCAACCCCATGACATGCCAACCCGGGAAAGTATAAGTTTGTTCCATTATATAAGAAGCGAAATATAAGAAATTCTCCCGTCGCGCATGGCTGGCGTTCGCCCTTAAGGACGGCAAAAGGTGCCCCGCAATTCACGAGCCTCTGCTGCAAGTGACCCCGAAAGGCGCGCCTGCCTGCCCCGACCGAACGCTTTCATGCAGGCGTGCTGCCTTCGGCGCGCGTGACCCCAGGCGCGAAACAGCTTACCTCCGCACCTCGCTCTCGAAGGGGATGCGCAGCCGGGCGCCGGGCAGGATGTTGTCGAAGGGGCGGTCGGGGCCGGTGTCGCGCAGATGCTCGCGGCCGAAGGTCATGCCCTGGCGGCGCTCGGGTTGCAGCACCATCGGCTCCAGCGTGGGATCGAGCCTGTTGGCGAAGCGGTCCGGCGGCGCCTCGATGGCGCGGTTCGGCACCGGCGCGGGGTCGAATCGCGTGCGATCGGTCGGCGTCAGGCCGAGCGGCTCGTTCATCGTCTTGGGCATGCGCGGCTGGCTGCCACCCGGGCCCAGCGGGCGTGCGGCGGTTGAGGCCGCGTCGCCCGTGCGGGCCTGCGCGGTGGCGACCTCAGGCAGAAGCGGCAACAGCAGCATCGCCGTCGCGAGCAGGCCGATCCGGGTCATGCGCCCTCCGCCAGGGGCGTGGTGCCCCGAAGATCCTCGACCGGGTTGGTGCGCGGCGCGCCGAGCGGCCCGGGGCCGGCCTCGCGCCAGGCCCGCAGCACCCAGTGCACCGAAGGGAAGGCGAGCTCCGCCCAGGGGATCTCGTCCCAGTCGAACAGCCTGACCTCCAGGCTTTCGGGCCCCGCGGCGAATCCGGGCGCGGCGAGTCGCGCGCGGAACAGCACTTGGACCTGGCCGATCCGCGCGATGGAATAGAGCGCCAGGACGCCGTCGATCGCGATCTCGGCGCAGGCTTCCTCCCGCGCTTCGCGCTTCGCGGCTTCCTCGACCGTCTCGCCCAGTTCCATGTATCCGGCGGGGATGGTCCAGAAGCCGCGGCGCGGCTCGATGGCGCGGCGGCAGAGCAGGATTCGGCTCCCCACGACCACGACCGATCCGGTCACGACCTTCGGGTTCTCGTAGGCGACGAAGCCGCAATCGGCGCAGGTGAGGCGCTCGCGGTCCTCCCCTTCCGGAATGCGGCGGACGAAGTTGGCGGCGCCGGCGGACATGGACCGAAAGTGCGGCTTCGCCACGCGGCCCGCAAGCCGCGCGTGATCACGGAGCGCGGGCGGGCCGTTCCGCGCGTAGCCCAGCTCGCTGCGGCCGTCGTGAAACAGTGCGCTGCCGTGTCAAAACCGCTTGACAGCATGCCGACCTGTTTATAAAATATTAACAATAATACATTTTCTAGTTCTTTAGACTCGAAAATAGGGAGAGACCAGCGCCATGTCTGACAGCTACTTCTCCTATATTTTCTATGCTTGGAATGGAGATCAGTGGGGTGGATTCTTCTACGACGACACCGTAGACTATAATGCGGGCGCCGTATTGTATGATTATGGCGGATACTACTATATCTCTGGTGAGACCCCGCAGGGCCGCGATTTGGGTTCGTTCGGCATAAACGAGGGGGATATCTATACCAACTGGTATTATGACTTCAACTCGGGACAATTTTTGACTGTCGAGAGTGCTGGCATGTACCGCACTGGCACCGGCGGTCTGGGGTCGGAGTATGACCGCGCTTGGAACGGCGCCGCGTGGGATGATTTCGGAGACGGCGGCTTCTATCAGGCTAGCGCGGAACTGCCCGATTCGTACTTCACCTGGACGTTCTATGCCTGGAGCGGCGACCAGTGGGGCGGCGTTCTTTATGATGACAGCCGTGATTACCGCGTCGGCGACGTGCTCTATGACTCCTTTGGTTACTACTACATAAGTTCAGAGATTGAGTACGGGTACGACCTTACTGCTGGCAGCGGCATCAAGGAAGGGCACGTTACAACAAGCTGGTACTGGGATCAGACTGCGCAAAACTATCTTTCGGTCTATAGCGGTGGTTGGTGGGCCACTGGGAATTCCGGCCTCGGGTCCGAGTATGATTACACTTGGAACGGCCAGAACTGGGACGACTTCGGTGATGGAGGATTCTACCAATCCAACGGGCCGGCCTCAGATAGCTACTATACATGGGTGTTCTATGCCTGGAGTGGGGATCAGTGGGGGGGTGTTCTGTATGACGATTCTCAGGATTATGGCGTAGGATCGATCATTTATGATGACTATGGATACTACTATATCAGCAGCGAATATGTTTATGGATATGACCTAGGCTCGTCCGGCATCGATGAGGGGCGCGTTCTGACGACTTGGTATTGGGATGCAAGCTCCGCCTCATTCCTGTCGGTTGCGAGCGGCGGTTCCTATGCGACCGGCTTCTATGGGCTCGGCTCGGAGTACGACAGCGCATGGAGCGGAGAGAACTGGGACGACTTTGGCTCCGGGGGATGGTACCAGGCGAACGCTGTGCCGCCGGATTCCTATTTCTCCTATGTCTTCTACGCTTGGAGCGGAGATCAGTGGGGCGGTTACTTCTACGATGACAGTCGGGATTACAGCTGGGGCTCGACGGTTTGGGACAGCTACGGTTACTATTACATAACTGGTGAATACGAATATGGATATGATTTGGGTTGGGCGGCAGAAGGTACAGTCTATACTACTTGGTATTGGGATGCCTGGTCTTACAGCTATCTTGATGTTAGCAGCGACGGGTATTACGCGACTGGGTTCTACGGCCTAGGCTCGGAGTACGACTACGTCTGGAACGGCTGGCGCTGGGACGATTTCGGAGACGGCGGCTGGTATCAGGCGTCCTGGTGGAGCTGATCCAAACTCCTGCTACGACACAAGATCGGCTTTGAGCTGACGGCTGGATCGGCCGTCAGACCTTCAGGTCGAGCAGCGAGCCGCGCGGCAGCGGCGAGGCTGGCGGCGGCGGCAGGGCGTCCAACCGGCGCATCGGCTCGGGCGTCGCGGTGGCGCCCGGCACGGCAGAGGAGGTGGCGGCGCGGGCCTGAACCGGCCCCTGCAGGCGGGAGACTTCCGCCGTGAAGGCGGCGAGGGAGTTCATGGCGATCATGCGCAGCACCATGGGCCGCAACTCTGAACGCCGCGTTAAGCGGAGGCGGAACGAACGGGGCGGAACGCCGATGGGCCGCATGGCCGGACCATGCGGCAACCATTCATTAACCTTCCAGAAACCCTGAGTTGTGCCGGTGCAATTCCTATCGGATGGTTAACGCAGCCCCGGCCTCACGCCGTCTCAAGTGCCGCGACACCGGGCAGGGTCTTCCCCTCCAGCCATTCCAGGAAGGCGCCACCGGCGGCGGAGACGTAGGTCAACCGATCCGCCACCCCCGCATGCTTCAGCGCGGATACGGTGTCGCCGCCACCCGCGATCGACTTCAGCCCGGAGGAGGCGGTCAGCGAGGCGACCGCCTGGGCCACGGTGACCGTGGCGTTGTCGAAGGGCGGGGTCTCGAAGGCGCCGAAAGGGCCGTTCCACACCAGCGTGGAGGCGCGGCGCAGCCGGGCTTCCACCGCGTCCACCGTCTCCGGCCCGACATCCAGCGCCATCATGCCATCCGGCACCCGGTCCGCCGCCACGGTCCGGGTCGCGGCATTCGGAGCGAACTCACCGGCTACCACCAGGTCCAGCGGCAGCAGGATCTCGCAGCCCTTCGCCGCCGCCTGGTCCAGGATCTGCCGCGCGGTGTCGTGCATCTCCGCCTCCTGCAGGGACCGGCCCATGGCGTGGCCCTGCGCGGCGAGGAAGGTGTTGGCCATCGCCCCGCCGATCACCAGCACGTCCACCTTGCCCGTCAGGTTGCCCAGCAGGTCGAGCTTGGTGGAGACCTTCGCCCCGCCGACGATCGCCACCACCGGCCGCGCGGGATTGCCCAGCGCCGCGTCCAGCGCCTTCAGCTCCGCCTCCATGAGCCGCCCGGCATAGGCCGGCAGCAGCCGGGCGACGCCCTCGGTCGAGGCATGGGCGCGATGCGCCGCGGAGAAGGCGTCGTTGACGAACGCGTCGGCCAGCTTCGCCAGGCCCGCGGCCAGCGCCGGGTCGTTCTTCTCCTCGCCGGCGTGGTAGCGCGTGTTCTCCAGCAGCAGCACCTCGCCGTCCTTGAGCGCGGCCGCGGCGGCCTCCGCCTCCGGCCCGACGCAGTCATCGGCCCAGGCGACGGGGCGGCCGAGCGCGGTGGACAGCGCCTCCACCATCGGCTTCAGCGACATCTCCGGCACGCGCTTGCCCTTCGGCCGGTCGAAATGGCTGCACACGATCACCCGCGCGCCCTTCTCGGCCAGTTCGCGGATGGTGGGGCAGAGCCGCTCGATGCGGGTGCGGTCGGTGATGCGGCCGTCGCGCACCGGAACGTTGAGGTCGGCGCGCAGCAGCACGCGCTTGCCGCCAGCGGGCGTGCTAGGGTCGAGGTCGTCGAGGGTGCGGAACGGCATGGCTCGTGTCCTGGCGGGGAAGACGGAATGACGATGACCGCGTGGGTCCGTATCTCGGTGGCGATGGCGTTGGCGCCGGTCCTAGCATCGGCCCAGCCGGCCTTCCAACCACCCCCGCCGGCGTTCCAGACGCCGTCAGGAAATGTGCACTGCCGCTGGGATGCCGGCGCGCTCCGCTGCCAGGCGCAGGAATTCGACGCGACGGCGCCGGGAGTGCCGAGCTGCACGCCGCCCTGGCCGGGCCTGCTGTCGCTGCGGCCGACCGGCCACGCGGAGACGCCGTGCCGCGGCGCGGCGCTGCGCAACGAGGACGACTTCGTCCTGGGCTACGGCGCGCGCTGGATCGGCGCGGGCGTCACCTGCGAATCGGAGGAAGCCGGCCTCCGCTGCGCCAACGGCGCCGGCCAC
Organism: Falsiroseomonas oryzae; assembly: GCF_027856955.1. Taxonomy (GTDB): domain Bacteria; phylum Pseudomonadota; class Alphaproteobacteria; order Acetobacterales; family Acetobacteraceae; genus Falsiroseomonas; species Falsiroseomonas oryzae. The sequence continues at coordinate 6,764 of NZ_JAPSMD010000178.1, forward strand.
GGCTTCCAGATCAGCCGCAGCCGGCTCACGCTGTTCTAACGGCGCCCGGCGGGCTCAATCGCCGGCCAGCGCAGCGGGCCTCGGTCCGTTCGACCTGTTGCCACACAGGCCTTCAACCCGGACGCGCATTGGGTGTGACAGGATCAGACAGATGCGCGGCGCCGGCCCGCCGGGCCGGCGCCACACCCCGTTCAGAGCCGCCCGAACAGCCCCGCGGTGTCGCTCATGCGGTTCGAGAAGCCCCACTCGTTGTCGTACCAGGACAGCACGCGCACCAGCCCGCCATCCACAACCTGCGTCTGCGTGGCGTCGAAGGTGCTGCTGTGCGGGTCGTGGTTGAAGTCGATGCTGACCAGCGGCGCGGTGTTGTAGCCGAGGATGCCGCGCAGCTCGCCCTCGCTCGCCGCCTTCATCGCCGCGTTCACCGCTTCCTTCGTGACGCCTTCCTTCTGCGGCACGAAGTCCAGGCTCACCAGCGAGACGTTCGGCGTGGGGATGCGGATCGCCGTGCCGTCCAGCTTGCCCTTCAGCTCCGGCATGACCAGCCCGACCGCCTTGGCGGCACCGGTGCTGGTCGGGATGGCGCTGACCGCCGCGGCGCGCGCGCGGTGCAGGTCCTTGTGCAGCGTGTCCACGGTGTTCTGGTCGCCGGTATAGGCGTGGATGGTCACCATGTAGCCGCGCAGGATGCCGAAATTCTCGTGCAGCACCTTGGCGATCGGCGCCAGGCAGTTGGTGGTGCAGGACGCGTTGGAGATGACCGTCATCTCCTTCGTCAGCGTCTTGTGGTTCACGCCATACACGATGGTCGCATCCGCGTTGTCGCCGGGCGCCGAGATGATCACCTTGCGCGCGCCGGCGGTCAGCAGCGCGGAGGCCTTCTCCTTGCTGGTGAAGATGCCCGTGCACTCCATCGCGACATCGACGCCCTGGAACGGCACCTTGGTCGGGTCGCGCTCGGCGCTGACGGTGATCGGCGCGTAGGTGCGGCCGTTCGCCTTGATCAGGATCCGGTTGCCGTCCACGCCGACCTCGCCGGGGAAGCGGCCATGCACGCTGTCGTAGCGGAACAGGTGGGCGTTCGCCTCCACGCTGCCGAGGTCGTTGATCGCGACGCATTCCACGTCGTCGCGCCCGCTCTCGATCATCGCGCGCAGCACCAGGCGCCCGATGCGCCCGAACCCGTTGATCGCAACCTTCACGGCCATGTTCGTCAGTTCCTTCCCCGGGGAATTCAAGCCAACCGCTTCTTCACGGCGGCCACGACGGCCTCCGCGGTGATGCCGAAATGCCGGAACAGCGCCTCCGCCGGCGCGCTGGCGCCGAAGCCCTGCATGCCGACGAAGATGCCGTCAGCGCCGATCCAGCGCTCCCAGCCCATCGGCGCGGCCGCCTCGATGCCCACGCGCAGCGCGGCGCCCAGCACGCCGGCGCGGTATCCTTCGTCCTGCAGGGCGAAAAGTTCCCAGCAGGGCAGCGAGACCACCGCCGTCGGCACGCCCTCCGCCTCCAGCGCGTCGCGCGCGGCCACCGCCAGATGCACCTCCGACCCGGTTGCAACCAGCGTCGCCTGCCGCTCGCCGGAGGCCTCGGCCAGCACGTAGCCGCCGCGGGCGCAGCGGTTCTCGCCGCTGTCGGACCGCAGCGCCGGCAGGTTCTGCCGCGTCAGCGCCAGCACGGAGGGACCGTCGGCGCGCTTCACCGCCAGTTCCCAGCACTCCGCCGTCTCGATCGCATCCGCCGGGCGGAAGACGCACAGGTTCGGCATGGCGCGCAGGCTGGCCAGGGTCTCCACCGGCTGGTGCGTCGGCCCGTCCTCGCCGAGGCCGATGCTGTCATGCGTCAGCACGTGGATCACGCGCTGGCGCATCAGGGCTGCCAGCCGGATCGCCGGGCGCATGTAGTCCGCGAAGACCAGGAAGGTGCCGGAATACGGGATGATGCCGCCATGCAGCGCCATGCCGTTCATCGCCGCCGCCATCCCGTGCTCCCGCACGCCGTAATGGATGTAGCGCCCGGCATAGTTGCCCGGCGCGATCACCGGGATGCCCCTCACGTTGGTGTTGTTCGATCCCGTGAGGTCGGCCGATCCGCCGACCATCTCCGCGACCGCCGGCACCAGCGCCTCCAGCGCACGCTGGGAGGCGATGCGGGTGGCGATCTTTGGCTTCTCCTCCGCGTGCCGGGCGCGCAGCTCGGCCAGCTTCTCGTGCCAGCCCTCCGGCAGCTTGCCGGCTACGGCGCGCTCGAACTCGTCCTTCTGCGGATGCTTGGCCAGGCGCTTCAGCCAGGACCGCCGGGTGCCGGCACCGCGCCGGCCGGCTTCCTCCCAGCGGGACTTCAGCCCCTCCGGCACCTCGAAGGGCGGGTGGTTCCAGCCCAGCGCCGACTTCGCCGCCGCCGCTTCCGCGGCACCCAGCGGCGCGCCGTGGCTGGCCGCGGTGCCCGCCTTGGTGGGCGCGGCGAAGCCGATGATGGTGCGGCAGGCGATCAGCGTCGGCTTGTTGCTGCGCACCGCCCAGGCCATCGCGGCGGCGACCTGCTCGTGGTCGTGCCCGTCCACCCGGCGCGTCGCCCAGCCATAGGCCTGGAAGCGCTTCAGCGTGTCGTCGGTGAAGGACAGCGCGGTGTCGCCGTCGATCGAGATGGAGTTGTCGTCCCACAGCACGCAGAGACGATCGAGCTTCAGGTGGCCTGCCAGGGACGCCGCCTCGTGGCTGATCCCCTCCTGCAGGTCGCCGTCCGAGGCGATGACCCAGGTGCGGTGGTCCACCAGGCTCTTGCCGAAGCGCGCGGCCAGGTGACGCTCGGCCAGCGCCATGCCGACGGCGGTCGCGATGCCCTGGCCAAGCGGGCCGGTGGTGGTCTCGATGCCCGGATGCTCGCCGTATTCGGGATGGCCGGCGGCAGGGGAGTGCAGCTGGCGGAAGTTGCGGATCTCCTCGATCCCCATCCCCGCCTGGCCGGTCAGGTGCAGCAGCGCATAGAGCAGCATGGAGCCATGCCCGGCCGAGAGCACGAAGCGGTCGCGGTCGGGCCAGCGGGGATCGGCGGCGTCGTACTTCAGGAAGCGGCTGAACAGCACCGTCGCCACGTCCGCCATGCCCATCGGCATGCCGGGATGGCCGGACTTCGCCTGCTCCACGGCATCGATGGCCAGCGCCCGGATGGCATCGGCCATGCGCCGCGTCTCGGTCGCCGGCCGGGCCAGCAGCTTCGCCTGGAGCGCCTGGGCGGGGGTGGGCTCCGTGCGCGGCTGGGTATCGGGTTCGGTGCTGGCCAACGGGGGGTCCTGACGGCTGCCGGAAGGGCGCCGCCGCTATAGAGGCGCCCCGCCCCCCGGACAACCCGCCGGAACGACCGGCCTCAGGGCGTCGTGGCCGCCGCGAGGGCCTCCGGCCGCAGCCGGTAGAGCGTCCAGTCCGGCCAGGCCGCGACGCGCTCGGCCAAGGGGGAGGCGTCCAGCGCCGCGCGTGCCACCGGGTCCCGCACCACGGCCACCCGGATGCCATGCGCGGCCAGCGCCGCAGCCTCGCCCCCGGCGCGCAGGCCGAAGGGATCCCCGAGGTAGCGCGCGATCCGCGCCTGGTCGCCCAGCCGGTGCAGATGGGCGGCCATCGGCACGTGCAGCGCGACGTCGGGCGCGGGTGCATCCGCGCTGGTCACGAACAGGCGCGGCGCGCCGGAGCCGACCATCACCTCCAGGAAGTCGAGGTTGCCCAGGCTGTCCACCACCGCCCGCCCGCCGCCCAGCCGGGCGAGTTCCGCCACCGCGGCGCGCCCGGCCTCCGCATCGTGGCGCCAGGTGCCGGTCTCCCAGTTGAACATGCCGCTGCGCGCCAGCCGCAGGTCGCGTGTCGCCGGCAGCGCGACCGCCGGGGCCAGCACCAGCGCCAGCGCCAGCCCGGGGGCAAGCCGCAGCC
>NZ_JAPSMD010000179.1 GCF_027856955.1 Falsiroseomonas oryzae
GCGCCCCAGGCTGCCTCTCCGCCGATCGCTGCGCCGCGGCTGGCCCAGGCGCCGCCGCCATGCGGCGCGGCGGCGGTGTCGCCCGCATCGACGCGCACCAACTCCGGCGCGACGCCGATCGCATCGGCCAGGATCTGCGCCAAGCCCTGGGTGATGCCCTGGCCGATCTCGCTGATCGAGGCCTGGGCGCTGATCTCGCCGGTGGGCTCCAGCGTGGCCACGACCGTGTCGGTGGCAGCGACGGCCACGCCACCCGTGCCGTAGACCACCGGGCCGGAGGCGGTGAACTCCACCGTGACCGCCAGGCCAAGGCCGAGCAGGCGGCCGGCCGCACGGCCGGCTGCGATCTCGGCGCGCAACGCCGGCAGGTCCATCAGGGCGCGCGCCTTTTCCAGCGCGGCATGGTGATGCAGCCCGTGCAGCGTCGCGCCGAAGCCGTTCACCGCCGGCATCTCCTCGGCGCGCAGCAGGTTGCGCGCGCGGAACTCCCAGGAATCCTCGCCGCGGGCACGCGCCGCCTTCTCCACCAGGCGCTCCGTCACCGCGCAGCCGATCGGCGCACCGACGGCGCGATACTGGCCGGTCGGCACCTTGTTCTGCAGCACGCTGTCGATGCGGGCGCGGGCATGCGCGAAGCGATAGGGCGCGCCGGTGGCGCGCAGGGCGCTCATCGCCTCCACCGTGCTGCTGCGCGGATAAATGGAGACCGCGCCGAGCCCCTGCAGGTCCTGCACGTCGAAGCCCAGGATGTTCCCCTCCGCATCCACGGCCATGCGCCCGGTGACGACATGCTCCCGTGCATGGATGTCGGCCATCAGCGCCTCCATCCGGTCCGCCACCCAGCGCACGGGACGGCCGAGCAGGCGCGCCGCGGCGGCGACGGCCACCTCGTCCTGGTAGACATGCATCTTGATGCCGAAGCCGCCGCCGACATCGCCACAGATCACGCGCACGCGGTTGATCGGCAGGCCGAGCTGCTCCGCGAAGTGCAGCCGCATCTGGTGCGGCATCTGGTGTGAGAGGCGGATGGTCAGCGCGCCGGTCCCGGGCTCCCACAGCGCGGAGGCGCCGCGCGGTTCCAGCGGCACGCCGGTGTGGCGGGTGAAGGTCAGCGTCTCCTCGACCACCAGCGCGGCGGCGGCGAAGGCGGCGTCGGGATCGCCGTGGCGGACGGTGGTGCCCCAGGCGCGGTTGCTCTCCAGCCCCGGATGCACCGGCGGCGCGTCCGGCGACAGCGCCTTGGCGAGGCTGGTCACCGCGGGCAGTTCTTCCCAGTCTGCGGCGATGGCCTCCACGCCGTCCTCCGCGATCGCCCGGGAAGCGGCGAGCACCATCGCCACCGGCTCGCCCTGCCAGGTCGCGCGCCCATCGGCGAGCGGGCCCTGATCCGGCGAGACGAGGCCGGGGAAGGACTTCGACACTGTGCGCCAGGGCCGGCAGACCGCGGCGAGGTCGGCGGCGGTGAGCACGGCATGGACGCCCGGCAGCGCGGCTGCCACTTCGGTGTGCAGGGTGAACCGCGCATGCGGCAGGGGGCTGCGCAGGAAAGCGGCATGCAGCTCGCCGCGTTCCACGTGGTCATCCAGGTAGCGCCCGCCGCCGGCGACGAGGCGCCGCGCCGCGTCGCGCGGCATGGCGCGGCCGATGGCCGTGTCGGAGAGGCGATCCCGCGTGCCCATGGTGCGCGAGTGAAGCGGAGGCCGCGCATTCAGGCAACCATGGCCGCTTGCCAAAGGCGCGCGGCTGCGTCGAGACTGTCGCGCCAATGCGCGGGAAGGCCACCATGGGCACGACGCTGATCCGCAACGCGGAGTGGGTGGTCCGCTGGGATGCCTCGGAACGGCGCCACGCCTACGGGCGCGACCAGGACATCCTGCTGCAGGACGGCCGCATCGCCGCGATGACGCCGCATGATCCGGGCATACCGGCGCCGGCGGGTGCGCGGGTGATGGATGGGCGCGGCTTCCTGGTGATCCCAGGCCTCGTCAACGTGCACACGCATCCCACCACGGAACCCGGCTACCGCGGCGTGCGCGAGGATCATGGCGTACCGGAGCAGCAGATGACCGGCCTCTACGAACGGCTGCTCGCCTTCCGCCTGGACGAGCGCGGGCGCGAGGCGGGAATGCGGCTGTCCTATGCCGAGCTTCTCTCGGCCGGCGTGACCAGCGTGGTGGATCTTTCGGCGCCCTTCGGTGACTGGTTCGGCGTGATGCGGGCGGCCGGCCTGCGCGTGTGGGTCGGGCCGGTCTTCGCCTCGGCCCGCTGGGTGCTGGAGGCGCCGCAGCGCATGCGCTGGGACTTCGACGCGAAGATGGGCCGCGCCGGCTTCGAACGCGCGCAGCGCGTGATGGAGGAGGCTGAGCGCGATCAGTCCGGCCGGCTCTCGGGCATCGTGTTCCCCGCGCAGATCGACACGGTGGAGGAAGACCTGCTGCGCGACTCCGTGGCGCTGGCCGCGGCGACCGGCCGCCCCTTCACCACCCACATCGCGCAATCCGTCGTGGAGGTGCGGGAGATCGTCAACCGCCACGGCACCACGCCGATCCAGTGGGCGGCTTCGCTTGGGCTGCTGACGCCGCGCAGCATCCTGGGCCATGCGATCTTCGTGGACGAGCATCCCTCGGTCGGCTGGCATACCGCGCGCGACGTGGGGCTGATCGCCGACCATGGTGCGGCGGTCGCGCATTGCCCGAGCCCCTTCGCCCGCTACGGCGAGCATTTGAAGCATTTCGGCCGCTACCGCACGCGCGGCGTGCGCATGGCGATGGGCACGGATTGCGCGCCGCACAACCTGATCGAGGAGATGCGCCTGGCCATACTGGTGGCCCGCAACGCCTGCCGGGATGTCGCGGCCGCGGATTCCGCCGCGGTGTTCCACGCCGCGACGGTGGGCGGCGCCGACGCGCTGGGCCGGCCCGACCTTGGCCGACTGGCGCCGGGCATGGCGGCGGATCTCGTGATGGTCTCGCTCTCCCATCCGCTGATGGCGCCGCTGCGCGACCCGCTGCGGAACCTGATCTTCCACGCCGCCGACCGCGCCGTGCAGCATGTCTTCGTCGCCGGCGAGCAGGTGCTGCGGGACGGCAAGCCGGTCGGCCTCGACCTGACCGACGCCGCCGGGATCGTGGCGGAGGCGCAGGCGCGGATGCTGCGGGATTCGAAGCTGCACGACTATCGCGGGCGGGACGGCGACGCGATCGCGCCGCTCTCCCTGCCGCTGCACTGATCGACCGGAGGGTAACGATGCGACCGATGCGATGGTTCGCGGCGCTGGCCGCGATGCTGGTGCTGGCAGGACCTGCCCTGGCGCGGGACCGCGTGACCTACGGTACCGCGTCCCGCGTCGGGCTGGCCAATTCCGCCATGTACATGGCGGAGGTGATGGGCTTCTTCCGCGAGAACGACATCGACCTCACAACCGTGCAGTTCGACGGGACCGGCGTGCTGCTGCCCCAGATCGCCAACCGGCAGATCACCGTCGGCTACCCGATCCCCGACCTGGTCATCCTGTCGCACGACACCGGGCGGGACCCGCTGCCGATCCAGTTCTTCTACAACGTCACGCGCCAGTACAACTGGGAGATCGTGGTGCTGGAGAACAGCCCGATCCGCACCCTGGCCGACCTGCGCGGCAAGCGGATCGGCGTGATCTCGCTCTCGACCGGCAACGTCCCGGTCACGCGCGCGATGCTGCGCGAGGCCGGGATCGACCCGCAGCGCGGGGTGGAGATCATCCCCGTCGGCCAGGGTCCGGCCGCCGTGAATGCCTTCCGGTCCGGCCAGATCGACGCGCTGAACCAGTTCGACGTGGTGCATTCGCAGATCGCGGTCTCCGGCACGCCGATCCGCCGCATCCCGGTCCCGGAGAAGTACCGCGCCATCTCCGGCAATTCCTTCGCGGCGCATGCCGACACCATCCGCAACAACCCCGACCTGCTGCGCCGCTTCGGCCGCGCCTACACGATGGGGCTGGTGGCCTGCGAGGCCAACCCGCAGGCCTGCGTGCGCCTGTCCTGGCAGCTGCACCCGACGCTGCGGCCGACCGGCGGCGATGCGCAGCGCAACCTGGCGGATGCGGTGCGCATCATGCTGGACAACCTGGCCTACAAGCTGCCGGCCGGCGATGTCCGCAGCCGCCGCTGGGGCGACTTCGAGGAAGCGGGCTGGCGCACCAACATCGAGATCCTGCAGGAGAACGGCCAGCTCCGTCGCACCGACCTGCCGCTCGACAGCATCTACACCAATGCGCTGGTGCCGGATTTCGGCCGCTTCGACGTGAATGCTGTGATCGCGCGCGCGCGGGCGCTGCAGTGAGCCTCGCCGCCGCCGTGGCGACCCCTCTGCCGGCCAGCGCGGCGGTGGAGTTCGACGCGGTGCGGCTGACCTACCGCACGGCCACGGGCGTGCTGCCTGCGATCGAGGAGGTCTCGCTCGCCGCGGCACCGGGCAGCTTCGTCTCCATCCTCGGCCCCTCCGGCTGCGGCAAGTCCACGCTGCTGAAGATCGCGGCAGGGCTGCTCCCGCCCTCCGCCGGTCGCGTGCAGCTGGCCGGCGAGGTGGTGCGCGGGCCGCGGCGCGACGTCGGCATCGTCTTCCAGCAGCCTACCCTTCTGCCCTGGCAGACCGTTCTGGACAACGTGCTCGTCCCGGCGCGGTCCCAGGGGCTCGACATGCGCGCCGCACGGAGCCGGGCGATGGACCTCATCGCTCTGGTCGGTCTCGCCGGCTTCGAGAAGGCCTATCCACACGAGCTCTCGGGCGGCATGCAGCAGCGCGCCGGCCTGGCACGCGCCTTCGTGCACGAGCCTGCCGTGCTGCTGATGGACGAGCCCTTCGCGGCGCTGGACGCACTGAACCGGGAGCGCATGGCGCTGGAGCTGCTGGAGTTCTGGTCCCGCTCCCGTCGCACCGTTCTTTTCGTCACCCATGGCATCCAGGAAGCGGTCTTTCTCTCCGACCGGGTCGTGGTGCTCTCCAACCGCCCGGCGCGGGTGGTGGAGGACATCGCCATCCCCCTGCCCCGCCCGCGCACGCTGGACACGATGCTGATGCCCGACTTCACCCTGCTGTGCGACCGGCTGCGCCGCAACCTGTTCGCCGCCTCCGGCGCCGCGGGGCGCGCATGAGGCGCCTGACCGACGCGCTCTACCCGCTGACCACGCTGGCGGTGCTGCTGCTGGCCTGGGAGGCCAGCGTGCGGCTGTTCGACGTGCCGAACTACATCCTGCCCAGCCTGTCGCAGGTGGGGGAGGCGCTGTGGCGCGGCTATGTGGAGGGCGAGTACTGGCGCCATCTCGGCTTCACGCTGACGGCCATGCTGTGGGGCTATGCGATCGGCAGCGGGGTGGCGCTGGTGCTCGGCGCGCTGGTCGCCGAGATCCGGCTGGTGGAGCGCTTCGTCTTCGCCTTCGTGGTCGGGCTGCAATCCGTGCCGAAGGTGGCGCTGGCGCCGCTGGTCATCGTCTGGTTCGGCTTCGGCATCGAATCCAAGGTGGTGCTGGTCGCGCTGATCTGCTTCTTCCCTACGTTCATCAACGTCATTGCGGGCTTCCGCTCCGTCGATCCGGCCGTGGTGGACATGATGCACGCCTTCGGCGCGTCCCGCCGGCGCATCCTTTGGGAAGTCAAGCTGCCGGGCGCGGCAAGCTCCATCATTGCCGGGCTGCAAGTGGGCGTGGTGCTCGGGTTGATCGGTGCGGTGGTCGGGGAGTTCATCGCCTCGACTCGCGGCTTAGGGCATCTGATCCAGAACGCGGCGACCAACCTCGATCTCGGGACCGTGTTCGGGGCCATCGCCTCCCTCGCCGCAATCGGCATCATCGGCACCCAGCTGCTGCGCGCCCTTCAGCGGCGCGTAGTGTTCTGGGAGCGCGGCGGGCGCGGCGGCGCGGCCTCCGTGGTGACGGAGGGCTGAGTCGATGCAGGGCACGGACACGCTGCTGATCCGCAATGCTGCGGCCATCGTGACCATGGACGACGAGAGCCGCGTGCTGCGTGGCGCCGACATCCTGGTGCAGGACGGGACGATCGCCGCCGTCGGCGCGGTGCCGCCGGAACAGGCTGCGCGTGCGGCGCGCGTGGTGGATGCGCGGCAGCGCGTGGTGCTGCCGGGGCTGGTCAACGCGCATTCCCACTCGCCCCTGGCCTATGCCAAGGGCAGCTACGACCTGGTGAACCACCGCGCCGCGCTGTGGATGTTCCAGGCCTTCACCGCAAACGCCACGCCGGACGAGATCCGCTGCGCTGCGTTGCTCAATTGCCTGGAGATGCTGCGCACCGGCACCACGGCGGTGATCGACCACTTCCCCGAGCAGGGCTTCACACTGGAGCAGGTGGACGCCGTCGCCGCGGCGTACAACGAGTCCGGCATGCGGGCGATCATCGCGCTCCGCATCTTCGACGAGCCCTATGCCGACATCTACCCGCCCGCCGGCGCCTTCCCGCCGGAGCTGGATGCGGAGCTGCGCGCCGCCGCCGTGCTGGAACCGCGCCCGGCGCCGGACCTGCTGGCGCTGGTGGAGGCCGCCATCCACCGCCATCACGACCCGGCCGGGATGGTCCAGGTGGCGCCCGCGCCATCCAACCCGATGCGCTGCACGGATGCGCTGCTGGCCGGCTGCCAGCAGCTGGCGGAGCGCCACGACGCCATCGTGCATTGCCACCTGCTGGAGACGCGGGTGCAGGCGGAGATCGCGCATCGGCGCTACGGCCGCAGCCAGATTCGGCACCTCGACCGTCTTGGCGTGCTGACGGACCGGCTCTCCTGCGCGCATGTCATCTGGGCGGATGACGACGACATCCCGCTGCTGGCGGAGCGCGGCACGATCCCCGTCCACAACCCTGAGAGCAACGTCCGCGGCGGCAGCGGGGTCGCGCCGATCGCGCGGATGATCCGCGCTGGTGTGACCGTGGCGATCGGGGCGGACGGCTCGCCTTCCGGCGGCAACCAGGCGATGCAGCACAGCCTGCGACTGGCCACCATCGTGGCGCGCCCGCAGGACAGGGAGGTCGCGCACTGGGTCACCACCGCCGACGCGCTGCGGATGGCGACGCGCGGCGGCGCGGCGGCGATGCGGCAGCGGATCGGCTGCATCGCGCCAGGCATGGCGGCGGACCTCGCACTCTACGACCTGCGCTCGCCCTGGTGGACGCCGCTGAACGACCCCGTGCACCAGTTCGTCTATTCCGAGACAGGCGCCTCGGTGCGGGAGGTCTTCGTCGCCGGCCGCCAGGTGGTGGCGGAGGGCCGGGTCACCGCCTTCGACGAGCAGGCGGTGCTGGAAGAGGCGCAGGGCCGCTTCGACGCGCTGCTGCGCCGCAACCATCGGCTGCTCGACCTTTCCCGCCGGCTGGCGGCCGCGACGCTGCGCTGATCAGGGCGCGCGGCCCAGCCGCGCCTCGACCTCCGCCACGCGCTTCAGCGTGCCCGCGAAGCTGTCGGGATTGAGCGAGATGGAGTCGATGCCCTGTTCCACCAGGAATTCGGCGAAGTCCGGATGGTTGCTCGGCGCCTCGCCGCAGATGCCCACCTTGGCGCCACAGGCATGGGCGCGGCGGATGACGTCGGCGATCATCCGCTTCACCGCCTCCTCCCGCTCGTCAAACAGGACCGCGAGCTCCGCCGAATCACGGTCCACGCCCAGCACCAGCTGCGTCAGGTCGTTCGAGCCGATGGAGAAGCCGTCGAAGCGCGCCGCGAACTCCTCCGCCAGGATCACGTTGGAGGGGATCTCGCACATCACATAGACCTGTAGCCCGTCCTCGCCGCGCTTCAGGCCGTGGGCTGCCATCTCCGCCAGCACGCGGTCGGCCTCGGTTGGCGTGCGGCAGAACGGCACCATGACGATGACGTTGCGCAGCCCGATCTCCTCCCGCACGCGGCGGATGGCGCGGCATTCCAGCGCGAAGCCCTCGCGGTAGCGGTCGGAGTAGTAGCGCGAGGCGCCGCGCAGCCCGAGCATCGGGTTCTCCTCCACCGGCTCGAAGGCCGCGCCGCCGACCAGGTGGGCGTATTCGTTGCTCTTGAAGTCAGAGAGCCGCAGGATCACCGGGTTGGGGTGGAAGGGCGCGGCCAGCTTGGCGATGCCACGCGCCAGGCGGTCCACGAAATACTCCACCTTGTCGGCATAGCCGCGCGTCATCTCGGCGATGCGGCGCTTCGCCTCGGCATCCTCCAGCGCGTCGAAGCGCAGCAGCGCCATCGGGTGGATGCCGATGTGGTCGTTGACGATGAACTCCATGCGGGCGAGGCCCACGCCCGCCGCCGGCAGCCGCCACCAGCGCAGCGCGGCGGCCGGGTTCGCCAGGTTCAGCATCATCGCGGTGCGGGTGCGCGGCAGCGCGGCCACGTCCAGCTCCGTCACGCTGAACTCGAGGCGGCCGTCATAGACGCGGCCCTCCTCGCCCTCCGCGCAGGACAGCGTAATGGCCTGTCCGTCGCGCAGCGCCGCGGTGGCGCGGCCGGTGCCGACCACGGCCGGCACGCCGAGCTCCCGGCTGACGATGGCGGCGTGGCTGGTCGGGCCGCCATGGTCGGTGACGATGCCGGCGGCACGGCGCATCACCGGCACCCAGTCCGGGTCGGTCGCCTCCGTCACCAGGATCGCGCCCTCGCGGAAGCGGGCGATGTCCTCAGCGCCGCGGATCACGCAGGCCTCGGCTGCGGCGATCGCCTCGCCCACCGCTGCGCCTGTGACGACGGGGCGCGCGCGGCGGTCCTTCAGCCGCCAGCTGCGCAGCACGCCGCCGCGGCGCGCCTGCACCGTCTCCGGCCGCGCCTGCACGATGAACAGCTCGCCGGTCTTGCCGTCCTTGGCCCATTCCAGGTCCATCGGCCGGCCGTAATGGCGCTCCACGGCCACCGCCCAGCGCGCCAGCTGGATCGCCTCGGCATCGGTCAGCACGAAGGCTTCGCGCTCGCGCCGTGTCGTCTCCTGCAGCGCGGTGCGGGCGCTGCCGCCGCTGGCGTAGACCAGCTTGTGCTGCTTGCCGCCGCGCGTACGCTCGATGACCGGCGCGCGCCCGGGCTCGTTCAGCAGCGGCTTGAAGACCAGGATCTTGTCGGGGTCCACGGTGCCCTGCACCACCGTCTCGCCCAGCCCCCAGGCCGCGCTGACCACGACGACGCCAGGGAAGCCCGTCTCCGTGTCCAGCGTGAAGATCACGCCGGAGCCCGCGAGGTCGGAGCGCACCATCTCCTGAACGCCGATCGAGAGCGCGACCGACATGTGCTCGAAGCCCTGAGCCTCGCGGTAGCTGATGGCGCGGTCGGTGAAGAGCGAGGCGTAGCAGCGCCGGCAGGCCTCCATCAGGGCGGCCTCGCCGCGGACGTTCAGGAAGGTCTCCTGCTGCCCGGCGAAGCTGGCGCCGGGCAGGTCCTCTGCGGTGGCGCTGCTGCGCACGGCAACCGACGGTGCCTCGATCCCGCGCCGCCGGCCCAGCTCGCGATACGCGTCCCGGATGGACGCGGCGAGATGGTCGGGAAAGGTGCCATCCAGTATGGCGTGGCGGATCGCCTCGCCGGTCTGCTGCAGCGTCGCGCGACCCTGCTTCAGGGCAGCGAGCAGCCCGGCCAGCCGGCCCTCCAGCCCGTTCGCCGCCAGATAGGCGCGATACGCGGCGGCGGTGGTGGCGAAGCCGCCGGGAACCCGCACCCCGGCGCCTGACAACGCCTGCGTCATCTCGCCGAGCGAGGCGTTCTTGCCACCCACCAGCGGCACGTCCTGGATACCGAGTTCCTCGAACCAGGCGACGACGGCGTCCTGCGGCATCGCGGCACTTCTCCCCAACCATTCCATCCCGCCCCAGTCCAACGCGCGAGTCCTTGACGACGATCAAGCGCGCGGAGGCGTGACGTGGCGGCCCGGCCGGGCGTAGCCTGCCTCCATGCGCGCGATGCTGCTTCGCCAGGCGCCCGGTCGCCTGGAGTGTGCCGCCGTGCCCGACCCGCAGCCCGGTCCTGGCCAGGTGTTGCTGCGCGTCGCCGCCTGCGCGGTCTGCCGCACCGACCTGCATGTCGTTGACGGCGAATTGCCGGCGGCGAAGCCCGACCTCGTCCCAGGGCACGAGATCGTCGGCCGGGTGGTGGCGCTGGGTGCGGGGGTGGACCGCTTCCGCCCGGGCGACCGCGTGGGCGTGCCATGGCTCGGCTTCGCCTGCGGCACCTGCCGCTTCTGCCGCGCGGGGCGGGAGAACCTGTGCCCCGATGCGCGCTTCACCGGCTACCAGATCGATGGCGGCTATGCCGAGCTCGCCGTCGCCGATGCCCGCTTCTGCTTTGCGATCCCGGATGCCTACGGCGACGCGGAGGCGGCGCCGCTGCTCTGTGCCGGGCTGATCGGCTACCGGGCGTTGCGGATGGCGGGCGATGCGCGGCGGATCGGGCTCTACGGCTTCGGCGCCGCGGCGCATATCGTCGCGCAGGTGGCGCGCCACGAGGGACGCGAGGTCTTCGCCTTCACCCGGCCGGGCGACGGCGCCGCGCAGGACTTCGCCCGCCGCCTCGGCGCGGCCTGGGCCGGCGGCTCCGACGCGGCGCCGCCCGAGCCGCTCG
>NZ_JAPSMD010000180.1 GCF_027856955.1 Falsiroseomonas oryzae
TCCGCGCCGGCGTGCCGGCGACGAAGTACTCCAGCAGCCGTTGCTGAACCGAACGCGACAGCCGGCTCCGACGGCGCCTAACCATCTCTCCAACCTAGCCTTTCCACCCTTAGCTAGGTCAGCCCCTTGTCCGAAACGCGCCGACCGCCCCGGACCGCGTAAAGCGCCAAAGCGCCAAAGCACGCCCTACCCCGGGATCGACGGGTCCGTCAGGCGCTTGTGCTCCTCCAGCGCGTAGCGGTCCGTCATCCCAGCCAGGTAATCGCAGACCGCCGCGGCCGCCGCAGCGCTGCCCGGCTCCCCCGCCTTGGCCTGCCACCAGGGCGGCAGCTGGCGCGGCTCGCCATGCAGCAGGGTGAACAGCATCTGCAGCGCCCGCTTGCATTTCTGCGTCGTGCGGTTGACCCGCCAGTGCCGGTACATCCGCTGGAACAGGAAGGCGCGCAGCTGGTTGTTCGCCTCCATCATGCCCTCGGAGAAGGCGACCACCGGCCGGTCATGCGCCCGGATATCGTCGGCCGACTTCGGATCCAGCGCCGCGATCCGCCGCCGCGTCTCCGCCACCACGTCGTTCACCATGGCGTTGATCACGCGCCGCACCGTCTCGCTCACCGCCCGGTCGCGCGGCAGGCCGGGATTGTCGCGCTTGGCCGCCTCCCACGCCTCGGCCACCAGCGGCAGCGGGGCCGCATCCTCCAGCGGGAACAGGCCGGCGCGCACGCCGTCATCCAGGTCGTGGTTGTTGTAGGCGATGTCGTCGGCGATGGCGGCAACCTGCGCCTCGGCGCTGGCGTGGCTCGTCAGGTCCAGCGGGTGCTTCCGGTCGTACTCCGCGATGAAGGGCGGCGGCCGGCGCAGCGGGCCGTTGTGCTTGGCCAGGCCTTCCAGCGTCTCCCAGGTCAGGTTCAGCCCGTCGAAGCCGGCATAGCGCGTCTCCAGCAGGGTCACCGCCTTCAGCGACTGCGCGTTGTGGTCGAAGCCGCCATGCGGCTTCATCATCGCGTCCAGCGCATCCTCCCCGCCATGGCCGAAGGGCGGGTGGCCCAGGTCGTGCGCCAGCGCCAGCGCCTCCGCCAGGTCCTCGTCGAGCGCCAGTTCCCGCGCGATGGAGCGGGCGATCTGCGCCACTTCCAGGCTGTGGGTCAGCCGCGTGCGGAAATGGTCGCCCTCGTGATAGACGAAGACCTGCGTCTTGTACTGCAGCCGCCGGAAGGCGGTGGAGTGGATGATGCGGTCCCGGTCGCGCTGGAAGGGCGACCGGGCGCCGCCGCCCGGCTCGGGGAACAGCCGGCCGCGCGAGTTCCCGGCATGCACGGCCCAGGGAGCCAGCCCGTCCGGCAGGCGCTTCGGATCCATTCCCAAGCGCTAGCATCACGTCCCGCGCCGCGGCAACCGAGCGGAAGAGGCGGCGGCTTGGAAACCGGACACCGCTTGTCCTATATCTCCAGGTCAAGGAGACTTCCCGCATGTCCGCCGCCGCCCCCGTCGAGACCAGTTTCCGCGTCACCCCCCGCGCCGCCGCCCAGGTGGCGGAGATCGCGACCCGCGAAGGCAAGCCCGGCGGCGGCCTGCGCCTGGCCGTGGATGCCGGCGGCTGCTCCGGCTTCCAGTACCGCTTCGCCATCGAGGAGACGCCGGCCGAGGACGACCTGGTCATCCAGGAAGGCCCCGCGCGGGTCTTCGTGGATCCGGTCAGCCTGGAACTGCTCGCCGGAGCCGAGCTCGACTGGACCGAGGCGCTGATCGGCGCCCATTTCGCCGTGAAGAACCCCCAGGCCGTCAGCGCCTGCGGCTGCGGGACCAGCTTCAGCGTCGGTTGATGGCGCAGCGCCGCGCGGGCAGTCTGCGCGGCCCATGGTCACCCTCGCCACCTTCAACGTGAACTCGATCCGCCGGCGCGCCGCGCATGTGCGGCGCTTCCTGGAGCGGAAACAGCCCGACCTGCTCTTCCTGCAGGAGCTGAAGTGCCGCACCGAGGAAGTGCCCGCGCTGGAATTCGAGGGCACCGGCTACCGCCTGCACGCCGTCGGCCAGCCGGGCGGGCGCAACGGCGTGGCCGTGCTCGGCCGCATCCCCTTCGAGGTCGTGGCCGAGTCGCTCCCCGGCGATCCCGCCGACACCCAGGCCCGCTACGTCGAGGTGGCCGCCGCCGGCATGCGCGTCGCCGGCATCTACCTGCCGAACGGCAATTCCGGCGGCGACGAGGGCTACGGCTACAAGCTCGCCTGGATGGCGCGACTGCGCACGCTCGCCGCGGAGCGGCTCGACAGCTTCACGCCCTTCGCGATCCTCGGCGACTTCAATGTCTGCCCCACCGCGCTGGACCTGGCGCCAGGCGCGCTGCCGCCGACCGACGCGCTGGTGCGCCCCGAGACCCGCGCCGCCTGGCGCGCGCTGGAGCATCTCGGCCTGACCGATGCGCTCCGCGCACTGCATCCGGGCCAGCGGCTCTACACCTACTGGGACTACGGCGCGAATTTCGACGCCAATATCGGCCTGCGCATCGACCACGCCCTGCTCTCGCCGGAACTCGCCGAGCGTCTGGCGGCGGCCGAGGTGGACGTCGCCCCGCGCAGCGAGGAGAGCCCCTCGGACCACACGCCCGTGCTGGTCGAACTCGCGTCCTGACTGCCTACCAGCGCCGATACGGCCCGTGCGGCGGCCGCCCGTGCCAATGCGGGCGCGGCGCGTGCCAGCGCGGCTGATAGTAGGCGCGCGGTGGCGGGTAGTAGGGCCGATACACCGGCGCCGGGCGCCAGACGGGAGGCGGCGGCGCGTAGTAGGGACGATGGCCGTAGCCATACCCGTAGCCGTAGCCATAGGCGGGCTGGACACTGCCCGCCACCACGCAGCCGGGCGCGAGCGCCAGCGGCAGCAGGAGTGTCAGCAGGCGGAGCGAACGCATGGGGCCCTCCGGCGCGCGGCGGCCGGGTGAAGGGCTTGGCCACCGCATGCCAGAGTCAACGCCCGCCCCGTGCCGAAGGCCCGGCGGCTTCGGGGCGGATCCGTGGCGGTCGCGGCGGCACCGTGGCAGGCGCCGCCGGAACCAGCCCGGCGCCGATCACATCCTACTGATCGGCGTAGACATGGCTCTCCTCGGCGGCGCCGGGGTGGGTGACCGCCCCGTTCACCGCCGGCCCGACGAGCTGCGCATACTTCCACAGCGCGCCGGCGCTGTAGTCGGTCTTGCGCGGCTTCCAGGCGGCCCGGCGCTTCGCCAGGGTCGCCTCGTCCACCATCAGGTCGATCGTGCCCTTCTCCGCGTCGATGACGATGCGGTCGCCGTTCTCGATCAGCGCGATCGGGCCGCCCACCGCGGCTTCCGGCCCGACATGCCCGATGCAGAAGCCACGCGTCGCGCCGCTGAAGCGCCCATCGGTGATCAGCGCCACCTTGTCGCCCATGCCCTGGCCGTAGATCGCGCTGGTCGTCGAGAGCATCTCCCGCATGCCCGGGCCGCCCTTCGGCCCCTCGTAGCGGATGATGATCACGTCGCCCGGCTTGTAGGCGCGCATCTCCACCGCCTTGAAGGCGTCCTCCTCGCAGTCGAAGCAGAGCGCCGTGCCTTCGAAGCGAAGCGCCTTCATGCCGGCGATCTTCACGATGGCGCCCTCCGGCGCGAGCGTGCCCTTCAGGGACACCACGCCGCCGATCGGGCTGATCGGATCGGAGGTCGGGCGCACCACGTCCTGGTCCTTCGGGACGATCACCTCGCGGTGGTTCTCCGCCAGCGACCTGCCGGTGACGGTCATCGCGTCGCCGCGCAGGTAGCCGCCCTCGAGCAGCGCCCTGATGATCACCGGCACGCCGCCGACGTTGTAGACGTCGAGCGCGACATACTTCCCGCCCGGCTTGAGGTCGGCGATGTGCGGCGTGGCGCGCATGATCTCCGCCACGTCGTGCAGGTCGAACTTGATCCCTGCCTCGTGCGCGATGGCCGGCAGGTGCAGCGCGGCGTTGGTGGACCCGCCCGTCGCGCCGACGATCGCCGCGGCGTTGAACAGCGCGTCGCGGGTGACGATGTCGCGCGGGCGCAGGCTGCGGCGAATCAGCTCCACCACCGCCTCGCCCGACTTCTCCGCCCAGTAGTCGCGGTTCTCGTCGGGCGCGGGCGCGCCGGCGGAGCCGGGCAGCGCCAGGCCGATGACCTCGCTGATGCAGGCCATGGTGTTGGCGGTGAACTGGCCGCCGCAGGCGCCGGCGCCGGGGCAGGCGTGCTGTTCCAGCTCCAGCAGCTCCTCGTCGGACATGTTGCCCGCGGCGTGCTGGCCCACCGCCTCGAAGACGTCGAGCACGGTGACGTCGCGGCCGCGGTGCTTGCCCGGCATGATGGAGCCGCCGTACATGAACACGCTCGGCACGTTCAGGCGCACCATCGCCATCATCAGCCCGGGCAGCGTCTTGTCGCAGCCGCCGAGGCCGACCAGCGCGTCATAGCAATGGCCGCGCATGGTCAGCTCCACGCTGTCGGCGATGATGTCGCGGCTGGCGAGCGACGCCTTCATGGACTGGTGGCCCATGGCGATGCCGTCGGTGACGGTGATGGTGGTGAATTCGCGCGGCGTGGCGCCGCCGCGCTTCACGCCGACCTTCACGCTCTGCGCCTGGCGGGACAGCGCGATGTTGCAGGGCGCGGCCTCGTTCCAGCAGGTGGCGACGCCGACGAAGGGCTGCTCGATCTCCTCCTTCGTCAGGCCCATCGCGTAGTAGTAGCTGCGGTGCGGCGCGCGCTCCGGCCCCACGGTGGTGTGGCGGCTGGGCAGCTTGGACTTGTCCCACTTGGTCATGGATCTGCGTTCCCGAGGCGATCTGGCCATGCCTTTTCGCGCGCGCCGCGCGGCGGGGCAAGCGCGGGCGGGCGGCGCGCCGGAACGAAAAAGGGCGGCCCCCGGCAGGGGCCGCCCTTCGCGGGTCGCGGACCGTGCTTCAGCCCGCGCGGTGGCGCCGGACCAGGCCGAGCCCGGCCAGGCCGAGGCCGAGCAGCGCCAGCGAGCCGGGCTCCGGAATGGGGACGCCGTCCACCCGGGCTGACTTGATGTCGATGTTGTGGATGTCGCCGATCCGATTGCAGGGCTCTGTCTGGCCGACGATGCAATCCGCGTCCACGTAGCTGATCGTCAGGCTCCGGATCAGGTCGCCCCCGGTGGCCTGGACGAAGTAGTGCTGGTTCTGTCCGTTGTCCGGCTCCCAGGGGAAGTTCAGCACCTCGGATTCGACCGCGCCGTTCTGGTTGGTCGCCGCGAGCGTCAGATTGCCGCCGACGTGGTTCTTCGTGGTGGGCGCCAGCATGAACTCGACATAGGTCCAGGCATAGGGCAGCGCCGGCGTCAGCGAGATGGCGTTGAAGCCCGCCCCGCCGGGCCCGCTGTCCACGACCTGGCCGCTGCCGTGCAGGACCATGTCGTCCAGGCTCACCACGACGACGTCGTAGACCGGCGCCGGGTTGGTGTTGCCCGTGATGGTCGTGCCGGAGCCGGCGCCGTGGAAGTTCACGGACTGGTCGCAGTCGCCGCAATTGCCGGACTGGTAGCCGATGACGAACCCGGCCGAGGCCGGACCGGCGCTGACCATACCGAGCGCGGCGAGCGCCAGGAGCTTCGAAGGCAGTTTCACGCGGAATCCCCCCTGCATCGGCGACCCCCGGCCGCCGGTCGCGGAACCCGGGCGCTGATTCGCCGGGCCGTGCGTGCACGCTAGCGAGGCGGCACCCGCTCAGGAATTGAGATTGCGCAAGTCTTTATGTATGAATATGCAAGATGTTATGAACCGCATGTAAGCCGCCTGGCCGGGGTCCTCGCCACGGGCGACTACGTGCCTAGCCCGTCGCCAGCAGGAAGCCGATGCCGGCGACGAGCCCCAGCACGGCGCCCACGGCCTGCGCCTGCGGGCGGGTGAGGCGGCGGCCCATCAGCTCGCGCTTCGGCAGCGCCTCCGCGCAGAAGATCACCGGCGCCGAGAACAGCACGATCGCCACCAGCAGCTTGACCGTGCCCATGTCCATCCCGCGTCCCTCCCCTAGCCGGCAATTCGTGCCAGCGCGGCATCGAGGCGCGCCATCTCGGCCTCGGCGGCGGCCAGGCGCTCGCGGTTCTCCTCCACCACCTCCTCCGGCGCGCGGGCGACGAAATCGGCATTGCCGAGCTTGGCCCTGATCTTCTTCGCCTCGCCCTCCGCCGTACCGCGCGCCTTGGCGAGGCGGGCGCGCTCGGCGGCCAGGTCGATCACGTCGGCCAGCGGCAGCATCACCGTCGCCTCGCCGACCACGACCTGCGCAACGCCCTTCGGCGCCGCGCCGTCCAGCGGCTTCACCTCCGTCGCGCGGGCCAGCCGGCGGATCGCGTCGATCCAGGCGGCCGCACGCGCCAGCGTGGTGCCGCTCGCACCCTGCAGCAGCAGGGGCACGGTGACGGAGGGCGGCACGTTCATCTCGGCGCGCGCGCCGCGCACCTCGCCGATCAGCGCCACCACCCAGTCGAGCTCCGCGCGCGCCGCCTCCGCATCCTGCACGGCAACGGCGTCGGGCCAAGCCGTGCGGATCAGGCTGCCCTCCGCGCCGTAGCCGAAGCGGTGCCACAGCTCCTCCGTCACGAAGGGCATGGCGGGGTGCAACAGGCGCAGGATGGTGCCGAAGACATGCCCGGCCGCGCCCTTCACCTCGGCCTTCTCCGGGCCGTCCGGCCCGTTCAGGACGGGCTTCGCGAACTCGATGAACCAGTCGCAGTAGGTGCCCCAGGTGAAGCGGTAGGCGGCGGCGGCGTATTCGTCGAAGCGGTAGGCCTCGAGCGCCGCGGTACACTCCGCGACCGCGCGGTTGCCGGCGTCCAGCACCCAGCGCGCCAGCGGCGAGGTCGCCTTCGCCGGCTCGAAGCCCAGATCCGCCGCGATGCCGTTCATCTCCAGGAAGCGCGCGGCGTTCCAGATCTTGGTGACGAAGCCGCGGTGGTCCTCCACCCGCTTGCGGCCGAGCTTCACGTCGCGGCCCGGGCCGGTCAGCGCGGCGATGGTGAAGCGCAGCGCGTCGGCGCCATAGGCGTCGATCAGCTCCAGCGGGTCCATCACGTTGCCCTTGGACTTCGACATCTTCTGGCCCTTCTCGTCGCGGACCAGGCCGTGGATGTAGACGTGGCGGAACGGCACCTCGCCCATGAAGTGGATGCCCATCATCATCATGCGGGCGACCCAGAAGAAGATGATGTCGAAGCCCGTCACCAGCACGCTGCCGGGATAGTATTTCGCCAGCTCCGGCGTCTTCTCGGGCCAGCCGAGCGTGGAGAAGGGCCAGAGCGCGCTGCTGAACCAGGTGTCCAGCACGTCGGGGTCGCGCGTCAGCGCGACGTCACGGCCGAGCTTCGCGCGCGCCATCTCCGCCGCTTCCGCCTCGCTGCGCGCCACGAAGACCTCGCCGTCCGGCGCGTACCAGGCCGGGATCTGGTGTCCCCACCAGAGCTGGCGCGAGACGCACCAGGGCTGGATGTCGCGCATCCACGCGAAGAAGGTGTTCTCCCACTGGCGCGGCACGAACGCCGTCTGGCCGGTCTCCACCGCCTTGATGGCGGGCTGCGCCAGGGTCTTCGCGTCCACGTACCACTGCATGGTCAGCCGCGGCTCGATGGGCACGCCGGAGCGGTCGCCATGCGGCACCTGGTGGGTGTGCGGCTCGATCTTCTCGACCAGCTCGAGCTCCTGGAGGCGCGCGACGATGCGCTTGCGCGCCTCGAAGCGGTCCACGCCGTCCAGCGCGCGCACGAAGTCCGGGTCGCCACCCACGGCCGAGAGCGCGGCGGCGATCTCCGCCACCATCACCCTGGCGTCCGCATCCAGCACGGACGGCATCGGCAGGTCGTGGCGCCGGCCGACCTCGAAGTCGTTGAAGTCGTGCGCCGGGGTGATCTTCACCGCGCCCGTGCCCTTCTCCGGGTCGGAATAGGCATCCGCCACCACCGGGATGCGCCGGCCGACCAGCGGCAGGATGAGGTGCTTCCCGACCAGGTCGCGATAGCGCTCGTCATCCGGGTGCACCGCCACGGCGACGTCGCCCAGCATCGTCTCCGGCCGCGTGGTCGCCACCGTCAGGAAGCGGCCCGGCTCGCCGGCCACCGGATACTTCAGATGCCAGAGGCTGCCCTTCACCTCCCGGCTCTCGACCTCGAGGTCGGAGATCGCGGTCTGGAACACCGGGTCCCAGTTGACGAGGCGGCGGTCGCGGTAGAGCAGCCCCTGCTCGTGCAATGTCACGAAGACCTGGATGACGGCCTTCGAGAGCCCCTCGTCCATGGTGAAGCGCTCGCGCGGCCAGTCCAGGCTGGCGCCAAGCCGGCGCAGCTGCCGCGTGATGGCGCCGCCGGACTGCGCCTTCCATTCCCAGACATGCTGCAGGAAGGCCTCGCGGCCCATGCTGCGGCGGTCCTGGCCCTGGCTGGCCAGCAGGCGCTCCACCACCATCTGGGTGGCGATGCCGGCATGGTCGGTGCCGGGCTGCCACAGCGCATCGCGCCCCTGCATCCGCCGCCAGCGCGTCAGCATGTCCTGGATGGACATGGTCAGCGCATGGCCGATGTGCAGGCTGCCCGTGACGTTGGGCGGCGGGATCATGATGGTGAAGGGCTGCGCCGGGGAGGCGGGATGGCAGGCGAAGGCGCCCGCCTTCTCCCACAGGTCGTAGAGGCGCGGCTCCACCGCCGCCGGATCGAAGGTCTTGTCGAGCATGCCGGCATCCCTTCCGCGCCGGTGCGGCAACGTCAAGGGCCAAGCGGGCGGGGCGCCCATGCCGCGGGGGCGGCCGGAAACCCGGCGCAGCCTACTGGCCGGCGGGCCGCGGCCGCAGGATGACGTGCTTCCCGGACGCCACCGCCACCGCATAGTTGTCGCGGATGCTGTTGGCGACCAGGGTGGGGAAACGCCGCATCGGGCCCCTTCCCTCCAGCGTCGCCGGCACGTCCTGGCCCAGTTGCACGGCCGGGAAGCTGCGCGCGGCAAACAGCCCGGCGACCGCCGCCCCGTCCAGCCGCCCGACGCGGATCTGGTCGTCGACGAAGTAGGTGTCGTAGATCACCCGCTTGCCGGCGCGCAGGCAGAGCACGAGGTCCTCGCAGACGATGTCGCCCGGCAGCTCGGCCAGCTGCCGTCCCATCTCGCGGTAGGATGTCGCCAGTTCGACGCGCGCGCGCTGCTCCTTCAGGACGCCCCAGACCGCGCCGGGCGCCACGCCGAGGGTCGAGCCGGCCGGCAGCAGCAGCGCCATGGCCAGCACGACGCCCTGCCCGCGCCGGCCCGTCTCCGGCCAGACCTCGCCGAAGGGCACGAAGCAGACGATGGCGGCGACGGCCATCAGGTCGAAGAAGATGTTCAGCGCCACGCCGTTGCCGGCGGAGAAGAAGACCGAGAATCCGAGGGTGGAGGCGAACAGCAGCGTCAGGAGCCCGCGCTGCGGGTGGCGCCAGGCCCAGAGCAGGCCGAGCGCGACCACCGCCGCCAGCAGCAGCGTCCCGCAACGCTCGATCAGCGTCATCACCATCGGCACGGCGTACCAGCGGGAGACCGCACGCTCGAAGAAGATGTGGGCCAGGGCATGGCCACCTTCCGCGAAGAGCGTCCAGGCGAGCATCGGGATGGTGGCGCCGATCCCGGCCAGGACCCAGACCGCCAGCCGGCGCCAGTCGCGCGTCGCCAGCAGGTGCAGGCCCAGCGCGACGGGGATGGCGACGAAGGACAGCTTGGTGAACACCGCCGCCGCGATGAGCACGGCCGAGCCGACCAGCAGCCAGCGCCGCGGCCCGGCCAGCAGGAACGCCGCGAGCCCGGCCAGAGAGAAGGCCAGCCCCAGCAGGTGGGGCTCATTCGCACCGACCCAGCCGATGCCGACCGCGATCGGCGCGGCGACGACGATGCCGAAGGTCAGCGCGGCGCAGGCGGCGTGGAGCAGCCGGGCACCGAAGAGCCAGGCGCAGAGGCCGACCATGCCGCAGCAGAGCGCGAAGGCCGCGAAGGAGACGAGCCTGCCCGCCACCAGCGCATCCAGCCCGCCCAGACCCGCAGTCAGCGCGACGACGTAGAAGGACAGCGGCGGGTAGTTGGCGACGGTGAAGGTCGGCGCGCTGCCGTAGAGCGGCCGGCCCTCCAGCACCGTGACCTGGTGGGCCATGTTCCAGCCCTCGCTATAGAGGATCGACAGCGGGCTGAGCGAGGTGACGAAGCTGGCATAGAGCACGCCTGCCAGGGCGACCGAGAGGACGAACGCCGCGGCCAGGCCGCCGCGCCCGATGGCGAGTTGGAACCTGGCCACGCTGAGCTCCGTGTCCTTCAGGCGTGCGGCCCGGCCGGTCGCGCCAGCTACAGCGCGCGCCCGACCACCCGCTCGATCTCGGCCCGCACCAGCCGCTCCACCAGCGGCGGCAGGTGATTGTCGAGCCAGTCCTTCAGCAGGGGGCGCAACTCCTCGCGGACCACGTCCTCGATCGTCGGCCCGCCGCGATGGACGGTGGCGGCGCGTTCCTGCGCGACGGTGCGCAGCAGCTTGCCGACCGCCGCCGTGGTCGCCGCGGCGACCGCGGGCGCC
>NZ_JAPSMD010000181.1 GCF_027856955.1 Falsiroseomonas oryzae
CCCACCTTCGGTGTGCACACGCAGGGCGATCGCGGGCTACGCGCCCTCGAGGCTCGCGCGCGCGCGGCGCAGCAGGGCCAGCAGGGCGGCGCGCTCCGCCTCGGTCATGCCGCGCGTGGCCTGCGCGATCACTGCGCGCGCCTCGGGCAGCAGCGTCTCGCGCAGGCGCCGGCCGGCGGGCGTCAGGTGGACATGCACCTTGCGGCGGTCGTCCTCGCTGCGGGCGCGGGTGATCCAGCCGGCTTCCTCCATGCCGCGCAGCGCGATGACGGCGGTCGGTTCCTGCATGCCGATGCGGGCGGCGAGCGCGCGCTGGGTCAGCCCGTCCTCCTCCCACAGCACGCGGAGGAAGTACCAGGCGCCGGGCGCCACCCCGTGCGGCGCGATGCGGGCTGCGAGCGCGCGCTGCATCAGCCGGTTCAGGTCGCGCACCTGGAAGCCGAGGCTCTCCTCCAGCGGCAGGGGCGCGGCGCGGCGGGACATCTCAGTCGCGGAACCGCAGCTGGTGGTGCAACCGGACCTCGCGCCCGTCGCGGGTGGAGGCGGTGAGCGCGAGGCACGCCTCCAGCGTCGCCATCCCCCAGGCGCCGTCGTGCCGCGGCGGCAGGCCGAGCAGTACGGCGTCGCAGAACTCCTCCACCACCTCGCCGCGCGGCAGGGCGGGCAGCTTCGTGCGTTCCAGCGTGAGGCCGCTGTCGTCGTGGATCTCCACGCCCTCGGCGGTCAGGCGCAGGTCGGCATGCTCGCACTGCACCAGGACGAAGCCGAAATGGTGGTGGAAGTCGGGCGGCGCGGCGGGCGGCAGGCCGGGCGGCTGGCCGGTACCGCCATAGCCGCGGGCGATGCGGGCGGCGAGTTCCTCCTCCGGGCGCATGCTGGCCAGGCGGCCGCGCGCGGCGCCGGGCCAGGAGGGCGGCTTGCGCACCCCGGTCTCGCCGATCCAGTCCATCAGCGCGTCGGAATCGTAGCGGCCGTGGCCGGAATAGGTGGCGGTGGCGGCGGCGCCATCGGCGAAGGTGGCGACCGCGGTGTAGGCGCCGTCGGTCGGGCGCGCCGCGTCCAGCGCGAAGGCGCTGCCGCGGATGCTGGCGAGCAGCCCGCCGCCGAGCACGCGGATGACGTCGAGCTGGTGTGAGGCCTGGATCAGCACGACGCCGCCGCCGAGGGCGCGGTCGAATTCCTCCGGCCGGCGCGGGCGCCAGAGGAAATCGGTGAAGTTCAGCGCGTGGATCAGCCGCGGCGCGCCGACCTGGCCGGAGGCGATGAGCCGCCGGGCATGGCGCACCGGCCCGTCCTGCCCGTGGCTGTGGCCGAGCATCAGCACCGTGCCGGCGCGGTCCGCGGCCTCGATCATCGCCTCGGCCTCGGCGACGGTGACGGCCATCGGCTTCTCGACCAGCACGTGCCGGCCGGCGCGCGCGGCGGCGATGGCGTGGGCGGCGTGGTGGTGGTGCGGCGTGGCGAGATAGACCGCCTCGACCTCCGGATCGGCGCAGAGGGCCTCGACGCTGCCGTGCGCGGTGCTGCCGGGGAAGTCCTGCCGGAAGCGCGCGCGGGCCTCGGGCCGCGGGTCGGCGCAGGCGACGAGCTGCAGGCGCGGATGGTGCGCTAGCGTCGGCAGCCAGAGCATGAAGGCGCGGCCGAGGCCGGCGACGCCGAGCTTCAGGCGCCGCGTCACAGGTCCAGCACCAGCTCGTCGCAGCCCGACGCAGCGCGGGAGACGCAGGGCATGACCTGCGTGGCCTTCTCGTGCTCCATCAGCACGAGGTCGCGATGGTCGGCGACGCCGGCGAGCAGCGTGGTGCGGCAGGTGCCGCAGGTGCCGGATTCGCAGGAGGAGGGCACCGCGTGCCCCGCGGCGTGGAGCGCGGCGAGCATGGTGGTGCCCGCCGGCACCTCGACCGCCGCGCCGGACCTGGCCAGGCGCAGGCGGAAGGCGCGGTCGTCCGGGCGCGGCTGCGCGCCGCTGCCGAAATCCTCGAAATGCACGGCGGAGGCGGGCCAGTGGCCGGTCATGTCCTTCACCGCCTGCATCAGCCCGCGCGGGCCGCAGCAATGGACGTGGCGGCCCCTCGGCTGCTCCAGCACGGGCCAGAGGTCGAAGGCGCGGTCGGGATCGCCGCCGTCGTGGTGGATCACGACCTTGGACGTGTAGGGTGCCAGCTCGTCGCGGAAGGCGGTGTGCGCAGGGGAGCGCGTGAGGTACCACAGCTTCCAGGGCGGGCCGCCGGTGCCCTCGATCTCCTGGATCATCGCCATGATCGGCGTGATGCCGATGCCGCCGGCGATCAGCACCCGCGCGGTCGGCCGGCCCGAGAGGGGGAAGTCGTTGCGCGGTTCGGTGCAGGGCAGCAGGTCGCCTGCCCGCACGCCGTCGCACATCGCCAGCGATCCGCCCTGGCCCGTCGTCTCGCGCTTCACGGCGATGGCGTAGCGCGTCTCGTCCGCCGGGTCGGAGCAGAGGGAATAGCGACGCACCAGCCCGTTCGGGGTGCGCACCTTGAGGTGCGCGCCGGCGGTGAAGGGCGGCAGCGCGGCCCCGTCGGGATGCACCAGGTCGAAGCGGTGGATGTCCTCCGCGATGCGCGCGGCGGCGGCGACGCGCAGCGGCGTGAAGAGGTCGTCGGACACGGGCTCTCCCACGGCTTGCCAGGCGGGCAGTCGCGCGGATACTTAGGCAACTAAGCATTTGCCGGCAAGCGCGCCTTCGGCCGGCAGGGAGGACCCGCTATGCTCACCGCCGCCGAGAACGATCTGCTCTGCCGCGTCGAGGGCGACGCGCCGATGGGCAAGCTGATGCGCCAGCACTGGCTGCCCGTGTGCCTCTCGGAGGAGGTGGAGGAGCCGGAGGGCAAGCCGGTCCGCGTGCGGATCCTGGGCGAGAAGCTGGTGGCCTACCGCGATGCGGAGGGACGGGTCGGGCTGGTCGGCGAGTTCTGCCCGCACCGCAAGGCGTCGCTGGTGTACGGCCGCAACGAGGAAGGCGGGCTGCGCTGCCTCTATCACGGGTGGAAGGTGGACGCCGACGGCAACGTCGTGGAGATGCCGAGCGAGCCCCCGGAGGCCTGCGCGGCGGCGAAGTTCCGCCACGTGGCGTATCCGACCGAGGAGGCCGGCGGCTTCGTCTGGGCCTGGCTCGGCGAGCGTTCCGCGATGCCGCCCTTCCAGCCGCCGCCCTTCGCGCCCACGCCGGAGACGCGCGTGGCCATCGGCACCGCGCTGGTGCACTGCAACTGGGCGCAGGTGGTCGAAGGGCAGATCGACAGCGCGCATTCCTCCTCGCTCCACTCCTCCGACATGGTGCCGGCGCGGGTGGGGCGCGCGGGGGCGAATGCGAAGACCTGGACGCGGCCTTCCACCGACAAGGCGCCGCGGCTGCAGGTGCAGCTCACCTCCTACGGCTTCCGCTACGCGGCGATCCGCCGGCCGATCCAGAACGCGGCGACGCATGACTATGTGCGAGTGACGACCTTCGTCGCGCCCGTCACCAGCCTGATCCCGCCGAATGCCAGCTACAACGTGGCGCAGGTGACGGTGCCGCTGGACGACGAGACCTGCATGTTCCACTTCATCGCCTGGGGCGAGGGGCCGGACGTGCCCTCCACCGAGGCGTGGCGGAAGTTCCTGGCGCTGGTGCCCGGCGTGGACGTGGACCCTTCGCGCGGCTGGGCGCGGCTGCGCGTGCGGGAGAACGACTACCTGCAGGACCGCAACCTGATGAAGGCCGGCAACTTCACCGGCATCAAGGGCATCCCCGCGCAGGACATGGCGATGTGGGAGGGCATGGGTCCGATCGCCGACCGCACCAGCGAGCGGCTGGGTGCATCCGACGTGGCGATCGTGCGCTGGCGGCGGCTGATGATCGAGGCGGCGCAGCGCCTGGCGGCAGGCGGGCCGGCGCTGGGACGCGGGGAGCGGCAGGTGCCGCTGAAGGACATCGCGAGCTTCGAGGGCGTGGTGCCGAAGACCACGGACTGGCGGACGCTGGGCACGACGGAACTGGAGCGCGAATTGTTCGTGCAGGGCCCGACGGCGGCGGCCGCGGCGGCGGAGTGAGCATGTCCGACCTCTCTCTCTCCATCGCCATAGGTCCGTACGACCGCATGATGCCGCTGGTGCGCGGCGAGGTGCGGATCGATGCGGTCGATCCGCAATTCATGCTGCTGGAGCCGGAGGAGATCTTCTTCCGCGCGATGCGGCACGAGGCCTTCGACATCTGCGAGCTGTCGCTGTCCTCCTACAGCCTGCGCGTCGCGCGCGGCGACAGCCCCTATGTCGCGGTGCCGGTGTTCCCCTCGCGTGCCTTCCGCCACACCTGCATCGTGGTGCGGACCGATCGCGGCATAAGCTCGCCCGCCGACCTGCGCGGCAAGCGGATCGGCATGCCGGAATACCAGCTGACCGCGAATGTCTGGGCGCGCGCGATCCTCGAGGAGGAATACGGCGTCCACCAGCGCGACATCACCTGGGTGCGCGGCGGCTATGAGAGCCCGGGCCGCATCGAGAAGCTGAGCGTGACGCTGCCCGAGGGCGTGCGCGTGGAGAACGCGCCGGAGGGGAAGACCATCTCCGGCATGCTGGCGGATGGCGAGTTGGACGGCGTGATGGGGCCGCGCGCGCCCTCCTGCTTCGAGCGCGGCGACCCCCACATCCGCTGGCTGTTCGAGGACCCGACGGCGGAGGCGATCGCCTGGTATGGGAAGACGCGCATCTTCCCGGTGATGCATGTGCTCGGCATCCGCAAGGCGCTGGTGGAGAAGCACGCCTGGCTGCCGGGCGCGGTGACGAAGGCCTTCGAGGCATCGAAGCGCATCGCGCTGGCACGGCTGACCGACACCTCCGCCACCAAGGTCACGCTGCCCTTCGTGGAGGAGAACCTGCGCCGCGCACGGCAGCTGATGGGCGAGGACTTCTTCAGCTACGGCCTGGCGCCGAACCGCCATGTCTTCGAATGGTTCCTGCGCCACCACCATGCGCAGGGCCTGTCGGGGCGCGTGCTGGCGCCGGAGGAGCTGTTCCATCCGAGCACGCTGGAAGCGCACAAGGTGTAGCGGCGCGTCAGGCGCCGCCGACCAGCCGCCACATCCCGAGATCCACGCGGGAGAGCTTCTCGTTCGCCTCCAGCAGCACGGGGATGGCGGGCGCTGCGCGGGCCGAGAGCGCGGCGTGATCGCGCTCCAGTTCCTCCATCACCTCGGCGAGTTCCGCGCGGAAGGCGGCCTCGTTCACGGTGGTCAGGCGGCCGCCGCGCAGCACCACGCGGCCATCGACGATGACGGTCTGCACGCCGCGCCCGGTCTCGCAATGGACAAGCTGGCGCGCGGCGCTGGCGAAGGGCTGCCAGGCCAGGTCGTCGAGGTCGAGCAGCACGAGATCCGCCTTCATGCCCGGCGCGACGGCGCCGATATCGGGCAGGGCGACGGCCTGCGCGCCGCCGGCGGTGGCGGCCTCCACCGCGTCGCAGGCCAGCACGCCCGTGGGGTTCGCGTCGGCGCCGGAGGCGAGCAGCGCGAACATCTTCATCGCCTGGAACAGGTTCTGGCAGTCGGAGCAGGAGTTATTGTCGCAGCCCAGCGCCAGCCGCACGCCGGCGCGCTTCATCGCGACCAGCGGCGCGACGCCGTTTTTCAGCTTGAGATTGGAGACGGGGTTCAGCACCACGCCGGTGCCGGCCTGCGCCAGCAGCGCGATCTCGTCGTCCGTGATGTGGACGGCATGCGCGATGGTGGTGCGCGGCGTCAGCAGCCCGACCTCCGCCATGTGGCGGATCATCGAGCCGTCGGGGTAGATGCGCCGCGCCTTGGCCAGCTGCGCGCGCGTCTCGTACACGTGGGTGAAGACGGGCAGGTGGTAGCGCGCGGAGAGCTCCGCGATGCCTTCCAGCAGGGCGCGGCTGGATCGCTGCGGCCCGGAGGGGCTGAGCGCCCAGTGCAGCCGCGGCGGCAGCGGAGCGAGGCGCTTCAGCTGCGCCTCCACGAAGGCGAGGTCGGCCGCCGGGTCGCGCGGCGCGCCGCCGACCAGCGCCGCGACGTCGGGCGGCAGGTCCGGCGGCAGGAAGGGCGCGATGTCGAGGTCGGGCAGATCGCGCAGCGCGATCGAGAACACCACGCGGATGCCGACCTCGGCATAGGCCGAGAGGATGATGTCGAGCGTCTCCTCGTCCTGCGGGACGAGGCTGTTCATGTCCTGGATGGTGGTGATGCCGGCCTTCAGCGCCTCCATCGCGCCGAGCAGGGTGCGCGCGCGCAGCTCCGCCTTCGACCGCCGGCCCAGATAGGCGGGCTGGGAATGCAGCGCCCAGACGTCGAAGGGCATGTCCTCGAAGCGGCCCTTCAGCAGCGCGTCGTAGGAATGGTAGTGCGCGCTGACCAGGCCTGGGATCAGCAGCCTGCCCGCGCCCTCGATCATCTCGGCGCCGACCGGCAGGTCGAAGGGTGGGTCGTGGGCGGTGCGGATGGCGGCGATGCGGTCGCCGGCGATCAGCACGTCGGCGACGGGCGGCCGGTGCGGATCGGCGCCCGGCCGCAGCACGCGGGCGCCGCGGATCAGCAGCGCGCCGTCCGGCATCAGGTCTGCGCCGCCGGCAGGTCGCGGGCGCTGAGGCGGCGCGTCTCCTCCACGCGCGGCATCAACTGCGCAGCGGCGCCAGCGCCCGCTCCGCGGCGGGGGGCAGGAAGTCGCGGCTGAACACCTCGGCCGGGGCGGGGCTTCGCGGCAGCTGGAACACCTCCACCACCTGCGCGATGGCACGGCCCAGCCGCGCATCGTCGAGGTCGCCGGCGCCCAGCCGCACGGCTTCCTCGGTCGCGATCACGGTGCGGAAGGCGAACTCGATGCGCCGCGCCTCGAGATCGAGGTTGAAGGTGGGATCGACGCGCTGCATGGCCTGCACGCCGACCTGCGGGTTGCGGCCGCATTCCAGCATGGCGCGGTTGATCGCGCCGACCAGGCCGCGCACCTGCGCGGGCCGGTCGCGCAGCAGACGCTGCGAGACCATGACGCCGTTCGAGTAGATGTCGATGCCGTGGTCCGCGAAGAGGAAGAAGCGGAAGTCGCGGTCCGGGTTCTGGTTCAGCGCGAGCAGGTTGATGTAGGCGGTCACGGTGAAGACGGCGCCAATCTCGAAGCCGTCGCGCAGCAGCATGGGCTCCTGCATGGCAGGGGCGATGTTCATCACCTCGTTCTGCGCCAGGTTGAGGTTGTTCAGCCGCGCGAAGAGGGGGATCAGGCGCAGCGCCGGCGAGCCGGGGGAGCCGCCGATGCGGCGGCCCTGCAGGTCCTGGATGGTGCGGATGCCCGTGGAGTTCTTCACCAGCAGCGCGAAGGGCGCCTTGTTGTAGATCTGGTAGACCATCACCGGCTGCTCGCCGGGGCGGGCGGCTGCCTGCTGGATGATCGCGTTCATGTCGCCGAAGCCCGCATCGTAGGCATTTCCCATGATGCGGGTGATGGTGTTGGCCGAGCCGTCGCCCTGGTCGATCGTCACGTCGAGGCCGGCCTCGCGGAACCAGCCGCGCTCGCGCGCCAGGTAGTACCAGGCGTGGATGCCCTGGAAGCGCCAGTCGAGCGTGAAGCGGATGGGCGTCAGCGCCTGCGCCAGGGCAGGCGCGGCGAGCAGCGTGGCGGGCGCTGCGGCGAGCAGCGCACGGCGGGAGAGGGGCATGGCGGGCATCCTCGCGCAGGGTGTGCCCGGCAGCGTAGCAACCGCCATGCCAGAATATGACAAGATCGCAATGCCATGCCGCGCGCAACGCGGGATTCACGTTCCCGCCTTGCGCCCTGGGCTGGCGGGCGGCGTTCAGCCCCCGGCCGGGGCCGCGCGGGGCGGCTTCGGCAGCTGGCCGCTGACCTCGGCCAGCAGGGACCAGACCTTGTGCGGGTCCATGCGCGTATCGGGATCGTTCAAGAGCCGGTCGAGCTCGGCCAGCTTCGTCTCGATCTCGCGCTCGGTCATGGTGGCGGTCCTGCGGTGCGGTGAACGCCGGGCAGCCCTACACGGCGGGGCGGCTGCTCCGGGTTCATGACGCAGGAACGTGGCGGCGCGAAGGCGGTTGCGCGCCGCTTTGTCGCTCAGGGTGAGGAAAGGATCGCCGGCCCCAGGGCGGGGCACTTGGCGGCGGGATGGCTGGGGTTGCGGAAGCGCAGCTCCCCTTCCGGCGCGCCGTCCGGCGGCGCGATGCCGAACATCTCCATCCGGCTGCTGCAGGCCACGGCCACCACGCGGCGCGCCGAGGCTTCCGTCATCCAGCGCCGCGTCGCGCCTTCCAGCTCCATCCGCTCCCGCAGGGAGCGCCATTCGATGCGGTCGAGATCGTCCAGGAAGACCGCGAGGATCCCGGGATGCGTGCCGGACAGGCGCGACTCCGCGGCTTCGGCCATGCGGCGGGTGGCGGCGGTGGCGATCGCGTTCTCCCGCCCGGCGCGGGCGGCCATGACGAAGACCGAGCCGCTGTCGGGCGCGGAGGTCACGGCGAGATGCGCTTCCTCCCCGAACTGGGCGCGCAGCTGCCCGGGCAGGCCGCGCATGGCGGCCTGGGCGCCGGCCAGCACCAGCGGATCGAGCTTCAGCACGGCGTCAGCGCCGGCATCCTGCCGCTTCTCCGCAGCCAGCAGCGCGGAGATGCGGCGATGCAGCTCGGCGACCTGGGCGTCGCTGACCATGCCGTCCGGCAGGGTCATCTTCAGCAGGTAGCGGCCGGGATGGGCGGCGAGCCAGGTCTGCAGCTCCGGGTTCACGCGGTCCACCAGGGCGCACCAGTCGCCGCGATGCACCTGGCGGCCTTCCTCGGCCGAGACGGTCTCGCAGGCGACTTCCGCGGTGCGGCCGTCGCGGCTGATGGTGAGGTCCCAGGGCGTCTCCTCGGCCAGGCCGGTGAAGGCGACCTCGAAGCCCCGGGCGCGGTGCAGGGCGGCGGTCCGCAGCAGGTGGAACAGCGGGACGAGCGTCGCCTCCCCGGTCAGCCCGGCCTCGATGCGGGCGCGCAGGCGCTTGCGCGGGGCGGCGGGGAGGGTGTCGGCCAGCTTCACCGCCTCGGCGGCGAAGGCGGTCACGCAGCGCTCCGCCGGCGTCGCCTTGGCCAGCGCCCTGGGATCGGTCAGGCGGGCGAGGACGAGTTCCAGCGCATGGCGCTGCTGCGCCGCGCGGCCGGCGAGCGAGGCGGCGGCGGCACGGCGGCCGATCTCGGACAGGCGCCGCGTCCAGCGGCTGTCCCCGCAGAGGGCGCGGAAACGCGCCAGTTCGGCCGGATCCGGCCGGTGGTCGGCGAAGGGCATCGAACGACCCGGTTGTTGTGATGTTGCGGTGTTCCTAACCGCGCCGCGGGGGGCTGCGTCAAGCCGCTTCCGATAATGTCATGCTGCATGCGCCTTCGATGATGCATGCGCGCCGTCCGTCATGCCTCGCCCGTGTAGAACAGCGTCACGGTGTGCGTCGCCTCGGCGAAGATGAGCCAGCGTTCCACCAGCATGGCGGCGAAGGCGACCAGCGAGGCCGGCACCAGCAGCAGCGCCGCCCAGGCGCCGGCGACCGGCAGCGCCAGCACCGCCAGCGCCGTGGCCAGCGCGAAGCCGGCCTGGGTGAGCAGGCGCAGCTTCGCGCGATGCGCGCGGGCGACGCGGAAGCCCATCTCGCGCAGGAGCCAGTTCTGCTCGGTATGCGGCGGGTCCAGCGGGCGGGTGCGGCCGATGCGGCCGAGCCCCGTCGCGGATTCGATCGACGGGGAGGCGGGCGGCCGCGGCGCGTCGATGCTGTCCCAGTAGGCGCGCTTCAGCGCGATGGCGCCGCCGCCGAGCAGGGCGGCGAGCATGGCCGGCGGCCGCGCCTCGCCCCACAGCGCGGCCAGCGCGGCCAGGATGGCGGCGCCGCAGAAGGCGGCGAAGAGCAGGTAGCCCCAGGGCACCATCGGGTGATGCCACTGCCGCACGGTGCGCAGCGAGGCGTAGATCATCCCGGTGCACCACACCGTCGCCACCGCGCCCGCCGCGCCCAGAAGGCCGGCGACCAGCGCGAGCGGGCCGTGTCCCAGCAGGATGGCCAATGTCAGCACCGCCATCGGCACATAGGTCGCCAGCGCCGCCACGCCTTCGCGCGACAGCCAGGAGGAACGCCATTGCAACAGCGCCCGCCAGGCGCGCTCCGGCCGGCCGAGATGCAGCAGCGAGGAGAGCAGCCCGACGGTGACCAGCGCGAAGACGAACTGCATCACCACCAGCTCGAAGGACCAGGAGTCCGGCAGCACGCCCAGGGCACGCAGCAGGCCGAACCAGAACAGCAGGCCGTAGCCGGCGCCGGAGGCGGTGGTGAAGAAGACGATGCTGGGTGCGGGATTCATCGGGCGGAGCGGTGTCCTGGCGCTTGCGGGGCCGCGCGGGTCCGGCCCCGTCCGGCCTATCAAGCGCCGGGCGCGCGGTCCATCCCACCGCCGCGCGCCGCCGCGGCATGACGATTGCTGCGCCCGTCGCGGCCGGCCGATGGTGCGCTCGGCCCAGCGCCGGAGACCGACCATGCCCCAGACCGAGAGCCGCCCGCCCGCCTGCCGCCCG
>NZ_JAPSMD010000182.1 GCF_027856955.1 Falsiroseomonas oryzae
GTCCGGCGCGTTGCCCTGCAGGTTGCGCGCGCCGCGCCGCAGCAGCAGCCCGGCGGCCGGCGAGACGCCCTGCGCCCAGATCACGCGGATGCGCTGCTCGACCAGCTGCGCGCCGCTGCCGTCCGGCGCCGCCTTCAGCGCCTCGAACAGGCGGTCGAGCTCGGCGCGGCGGGCCTCGGCCTGGTTCGGCCGGCCCTGGCCGGGCGTCGCGGCAGTGGGCGACTGCGCGGAAGCCAGCGCGGGAAGCAGCAGCAGCGGCAGCGCGACGAGGCGGAGCATGGCGCCGAGCCTAGCCCAGAGCATTCTCAAGCCAAGCGGAATCGCTTGGCGACGCGGAGAATGCGACCAAACAAGCTGCTAGCGCCCCAGCGCGATGCCCGCGTCGCGCACGATGCCGCGGAACTTGGCAAGCTCGGCGGCGAGGAAGGCGCGTGCCTGGTCGGGCGTGGTGGGATCGGCGGGATCGACGCCGGCAGCGACCAGCCGCTCGCGCGCGGCGGGCTCGGCGAGCGCGGCCACCGCCGCCTCGTTCAGCCGCGCCAGCAGGGCCGGCGG
The DNA here is from genome assembly GCF_027856955.1 of Falsiroseomonas oryzae. Lineage (GTDB taxonomy): Bacteria > Pseudomonadota > Alphaproteobacteria > Acetobacterales > Acetobacteraceae > Falsiroseomonas > Falsiroseomonas oryzae. The sequence goes on from NZ_JAPSMD010000182.1 coordinate 556, forward strand.
CAGGCCACGCGGGGCGAGCAGGACGTTCCAGGTGGTGACGTCGAACTCCGTCAGGCCGATCTCGGCCAGCGAGGGCAGGTCGGGGAAGAGCGGGTGGCGGCGCGGCACGGTGATGGCGAGCGCGCGGGACGTGCCGTCGCGCACATGCGGCGCGGCGGAGGCCAGCACCTCCACCGAGAAGTCCACCTCGCCGGCCGCCATCGCCGCCAGCACCTGCGCGCCGCCGCGATAGGGAATGTGCTCCGCTTCCAGCCTGACGCCCGGGCCGCCGGCCTGGGAGAGCAGGTATGCCGCCGTCAGGTGCCCGATGCCGCCGGCACCCGAGGTCGCGAAGGAGAGCGCGCCGGGCCGGGCGCGCACCGCGTCCAGCAGCGCGCGGATGTCGCGATAGGGCGACCGGCCGGGCACCACCACGACCATCGGGCCGCCGCCGACGACGGCGATGGCGGTGAAGTCGGCCACCGGGTCGTAGGGCGTGGTCTGCGGCAGCGCGGCCGGATTGGTCCCGTGCGAGGAGGCGGTGGCGAGCAGCAGCGTGTAGCCATCCGCCGGCTGCCGCCGCACATGGTCGGCGCCCAGCGAGCCGCCGGCGCCGGCGCGGTTCTCCACGACGATGCGGGCATTCGGGCCCAGGCGCGGCGCCATGCGCTCCGCCAGGATGCGCGCCGCGATGTCGGCGGAGCCGCCGGCGGTGAAGGGCACGACGAGGGAGATCGGCCGGTCGGGCCAGGCGGCCTGGGCCAGCGCGGGCAGCGGCAGCGCAGACAGGGCGGTGGCGAGAAGCGCGCGGCGGCGCATCGCGGGATCCGCGCGCCGGCGCGGGTCGTGGCTGGTCATGAACGATGTCTCCTGGCCGCGAAGGAAGGGGCCGGCGCCGGGCTGTCAAGCCGCGCCGGCCAGGCCTATGCGGCCTTCGCCTGTCGCACCGCCGTGACCTGGGCGGGCTCGGGCCCGCCGGCCATCCAGTCCAGCAGTTCCACCGTGTGCACCGTCGGCATTGCCCCGCCGGCCAGTTGCGTCATGCAGCCGATGTTGCCGGAGGCGATCAGGTCGGCGCGGGTGCGTTCCAGGTTGCCCAGCTTGCGCTCCCGCAGCTTCGCGCTGATCTCGGGCTGCAGCAGGTTGTAGGTGCCGGCGGAGCCGCAGCAGAGATGGCCCTCCGCCGGCTCCTTCACAGCGAAGCCGGCGCGCTTCAGCAGGTCCTTCGGCGCGGCGGTGATCTTCTGGCCGTGCTGCAGGCTGCAGGCTGCGTGGTAGGCGACGGTCACGCCCGGCGCCTCGCGGCTCGGCGTGTAGCCGAACTTCAGCAGCACCTCGGAGATGTCCATCGCGATCCCGGCCACGGCTTCCGCCTTCGCGGGCCAGTCGCCGGGCTCGCTACGGAACATGAAGCCGTAGTCCTTCACCGTCGTGCCGCAGCCCGAGGCGTTGACCACAACGGCATCCAGCCCCTCGCCCTGCATCTCGGCATGCCAGGCGGCGATATTGGCGCGCGCTAGGCGCATGGCGGGATCGTGATGGCCCATGTGGTGGTCCAGCGCGCCGCAGCAGCCCTGGCCCTGCGTCACCACCACCTCGATTCCCATGCGGGTCAGCAGGCGGATCGTCGCCTCGTTGATGGAGGGCGCCAGCACCTGCTGCGCGCAGCCCGTCAGCAGCGCGACGCGGCCGCGGCGCTCGCCTTCGGCGCGATGCAGGCCCGGCTTCTGCATCGGGCTGTCCTGCGGCACTGAGTCGGGGGCGAGGCGCAGCATGGCGCGCAGCCGTTCCGCCGTCATCGACCGGCCGGGCACCAGCGGCGCGAGCTTCTTGCCGAGGACGCTGCCGCGCAGCGCCAGCCGGAAGCGGTTCGGATAGGGCAGCAGGAAGGAGAGCAGGCGGCGCAGCGCGCGTTCCGCCGGCGGGCGCGTGTAGGTCTCCTCGATGTGGCGGCGCGCATGGTCCACCAGGTGCATGTAGTGGACACCGGAGGGGCAGGTGGTCATGCAGGACAGGCAGGAGAGGCAGCGGTCGACGTGCTTGACCACCTCCGGCGTCGCCGGGCGGTCGTTCTCCAACATGTCCTTGATCAGGTAGATGCGGCCGCGCGGGCTGTCGAGCTCGTCGCCCAGCAGCACGAAGGTCGGGCAGGTCGCCGTGCAGAAGCCGCAATGGACGCAGGTGCGGAGGATCCGGTTGCTCTCCGCGACGTCCGGGTCGCGGAGTCGGTCCTCGGTGAAGCTGGTCTGCATGAGCCCTCCCTCGACGTCCAGATAGGCAGTCGGGCGCCGCAGGGAAAGCGGCGTCGGGCCGTTGCGACCCCGCGGGGCAGCGGCCATGCTCGGCCACCGGCCGATGCGCAGGGGGAGAGCGGGGCATGGGGCTGCTGATCGAGATCGCCGCCATCAGCCTGGTCGCCTTCGCGTTGGTGATGCTGGTGCTGCAGTTCGTCTCGCTCTGGGTGGGGACACGGCTCGGGCTGCGCCATGCCGGGCGCGTCGCGAGCGGCGAGAAGGACCCGGTGGAGGGCGTCGGCGTGGTGGTCGGCGCGCTGCTCGGCCTGCTGGCCTTCACGCTGGGGCTGGCGATCTCCGTCGCCGACACCCGCTTCAACGACCGGCGGCGCGCCGCGCTGGACGAGGCGAACGCGATCGGCACGGCCTGGCTGCGGGCCGAGGCGATCGGCCATCCGCGGGGTACGGAGATCGCTCGCCTTCTGGAGCGCTACACGGAGACGCGGATCGCCTGGCTGACCGCGCCGCGGCGCAGCGCGGAGTTGACGGCGGCGACGGCCGAGACCTCCCGCATGCAGACGCTGATCTGGGGCCATGCCGCGGCCATCGTCCGGGAACGGTCGGATCCGGTGGCGGCCTCGCTGATGGGCTCGCTGAACGACGCCTTCGACATGGCGACAGCGCAGCGCTGGGCCTTCGATGGGCAGATGCCGGCGGAGTTGCCATGGCTGCTGTTCGGCCTGACGCTCGTCGGCGTGGGCGCGCTGGGCTACCAGTGGGGGCTGGAGCGACGCTGGCACCCGATGATCGCGCTGCTGCTGATGGGTGCCTGGAGCGGCTGCCTCGTGCTGATCGTGGACCTGGCGCAGCCGCGGATCGGCAATGTGCGCGTGGATATCGGGCCCTACCAGTGGACGCTTCAGGGCTTCCAGGGCGGCGTGCCGATCCCGCCGGCGCCCTAGCCCGCGATCGCCCTGAGTGTGCACACCGAAGGTGGGCACGGCGAAGGGCGGGAATCGCCGGGCCAGAGAGGCTGGACGGGCGTGGCCCTGAACGCAGTCAGGGCCACGCCGGTCCAGCGCACAGGCGTCGGGCAAGCCCGCGTCAGGGAAGGCGGCGGCTGCGGCGGCGGCGGCCCCAGCGGCGATAGGCGCGGCGCCCGTTCCAGCTGGCGCCGAGCAGGCCGCCGACGGCGCCACAGGCCGGCAGGAAGTAGAAGGCGACCCGCTTCGCATAGGGCCCGCCGAGGTCGCGGATGCCCGCATAGCCCGCATAGTTCGTGGCCACCACGATGGCGACCAGGCCGCCGATGATCGCGCCCACCATGAAGCCGGTCAGCGCGCCCTTGAGGGTGTAGACGGTGCGCGAGCCGAAATGGTGGCTGCGCTGCGACGGCAGGGGCGGGGCAGCGGCGGGCGCCGCCGCCTGGGCGGGCGGCGACTCGGGCTGGGGCGCTTCGGCGGTGGTGCCGTTCGACATGGCCCTATTCTGGCAGCGCGCCGGCCGGGCGGCCAGAGCCCCAGCCGCGGCGGTCACCTTGGCCCATCGCCGCGCCAGTTCCGCCAGGCGCGCCGTCCCATCCGCAGCCCGAGGGCCGCGCCGCCAACCAGCGCCGCCAGCGGCATCAGCCCGAACACCACGCCGATGGCCTGGCCCATCGCGCGGTCACCCATGCCGTCGGTGCTGCCGAGCAGCATGGCGAGCAGCCCGGCTCCCGTGCCGGCCAGCATCCCGCCCAGCAGGAAGCCGAGCATCCCGATCAGCAGCGCGTGGCCCATCCGGCTCGGTGCCGCGCCCTGCTTCAGCCCGGCCAGCGCCGCCGGTGCGGCCACGGCCAGCACGACCGCCCACATGACGGCGTCGGATGACCAGAGCCGGGTCGAAAGCAGCGCTTCCCGCGCGACGAGATAGGCGAGGAAGCCGATCGGCAGCCCGATCGCCCCGCCGAGGACCAGGCCGACCAGCCCGCCCAGCGGCGAGCCGCGGCGTGGCACGGCAGCCGGGGCCACGGGCGCCGTTCCGGCCGGCCTTCCGGTGGCGGGCACCGAAGCGCGGGCCGAAGGCGAGGGCGCCGGCGCGCTGCCCAGCGACTCGCGGAAGGCGATCAGGCGGTGGAACAACGCGTCGAGGTCATGTGGCCGCCCGTCGGCCTCGAAGGGCCAGGACTCCACCAGGTTCTGGAACTCGCCCAGCCGATGGCGCGGCAGCCGCGCGGTGATCTCCCGGATCAGCGCGTCGCAGCTCGGCCCATAGACCTCGAGGCCATGATGGACGATGTCGTGGTGGCGGCTGTCGCCCGGGCGGCCGTTCGGCATGGCGCGCCAGTCTGGCAGCACGCCCGGCGCCGTTACAGCCCTGCGCGCATCCGTCCGGGGTTGAGCACGCCCGCCGGATCGAGCGCGGCCTTCACCCGCGCGCCGATGGCGGCGAGCGCGGCCGGTTCCTCGGGCAGCACGGCGACGGCGGCGCGCAGCGGTTCCGGCGCGCGGAACAGGGTGAAGGCGCCGCGCGCAGCTGCGGCGACCGCGACCACCGCGGCATGCATCGCCTCGGTGGCGGGGCCGGCGATCCAGACCAGGCCGCCGCCCCAGTCCAGCAGGCAGCGCGCGCCGGCTGCCTGCGCCGCGGCGGCCACCCCGGGCCCTGCGGAGGGCCGGACGGAGACGCGCCAGATCGCCTCGGCATCGCCGGCGCCAAGCGGCTGGGCGTCGCGGATCGCCGCCCAGAGCGCGGTCGATTCCTCCGCCTCCAGCATCCGCAGGTCGCCGTAGGGCGCGAGAGCCTCGGCCAGCCTTGCGCCGCGATAGGCGACGGACTCGGCGAAATCCTCGAGCCGGAGGAACGCCACGTGGTTGGCCGGGCCATCGGGGCCACAGAAGGCGGGGATCAGGGCCGCGCCGGTGACGCCGTAGGGGCTGCCGAGGCCGGCGCTGAGCGCCTTCACGCCGGTGGCGATGTCAGGCACGCGGATGCCGAGGCTGGCCGAGGTCTCGGCGGCCGGCAGCACCTTCAGCGTCACCTCGGTCAGCACGCCGAGCGTGCCGTGGCTGCCGGCGAGCAGCTTGCAGAGATCGAGGCCGGTCACGTTCTTGAGCACGCGGCCGCCGCTGCGCACCACCTCGCCCGCGCCGTTGACGAAGCGGATGCCCATCAGGTGGTCGCGGATGGCGCCGGCGGTGATGCGGCGCGGCCCCGAAAGGTTGGTCGCGACGATGCCGCCGATGGTGGCGGGCAGGTCGGCGCCGAACAGAGCGCGCGTGTCGGGCGGCTCCGGCGCCAGCATCTGGCCCTTCCCGGCCAGCGCGGCCTCGATCTCCGGCAGCGGGGTGCCGGCGCGGGCGGAGATGATCAATTCCGTGGGACGGTAGAGCGTGATGCCGGTGAGGTTGCGCGTGGAGAGCGTGCGCGCCGCCTGCACCGGCCGCAGCAGCGCGCGCTTCGATCCGTTGCCCTCGATGGCCAGCGGCGTGCGCGTCTCCGTCGCCAGCGCGACCTCGCGGGCGATGTCGGATTCGCGATGGGGCGCGATCTGGTCGGCGGACATGTGATGGCTTGTGGCGCAAGCCGCCCGCGCCGCCAAGCGGGATCGGGCAGCCTCAGTCGCCCCGGCTCCGGGACCGGGGCGGCGGCCTCAGGCTGCCGCGTCCTCCAGCGGGAAGACCTTGTGCGGGTTGAGCAGCCAGGCGGGGTCGAAGGCCGTCTTGATGCGGCGCTGCTGGTCCAGCTCGTGGCGCGCGAACTGCACGCCCATGAGGTCGCGCTTCTCGACGCCGACGCCGTGCTCCCCGGTCAGGCAGCCGCCGACCTCGACGCAGAGCTTCAGGATGTCGGCGCCGAAGGCCTCCGCCTTGCGGAAGCTCTCGGGATCGTTGGCGTCGAACATGATCAGGGGATGCAGGTTGCCGTCGCCGGCGTGGAAGACGTTGGCGACCTTGAGGCCGTACTGCTCGCTCATCTCGCCGATGCGCTTCAGCACGCCGGGCAGCTCCCCGGTCGGGATGGTGCCGTCCATGCAGAGGTAGTCCGGCGAGATGCGGCCGACGGCACCGAAGGCGCCCTTGCGTCCCTTCCAGATGGCGACCGATTCCTCCGCCGTCTGCGCGACCTTCAGGCTGATCGGATCGAAGCGGGCACAGATCTCCTTGATCTTCGCCAGCAGCGAATCCTGCTCCGCCTCGCTGCCCTCGACCTCGATGATCAGCATCGCCTCGGCATCCAGCGGGTAGCCCGCATGGGCGAAGGCCTCGCAGGCATGGATGCAGGGCTTGTCCATGAACTCGAGCGCGACGGGGATGATCCCCGACCCGATGATGGCGTCCACTGCCTGGCCGGCGATCTCCGTGCCCTTGAAGGCGGCGAGCATGGCACGCGCGCCTTCGGGGCCCCGCAGGATGCGCACCGTCACCTCCGTGACGATGCCGAGCTGGCCCTCGCTGCCGGTCATCAGGCCGAGCCAGTCGTATCCCGCCGCGTCGAGATGCGCGCCGCCGACCTGCACGATCTCACCGGTCGGCGTGACGAAGGTGAGGCCGAGCAGGTTGTTGGCGGTGACGCCATACTTCAGGCAGTGCGCGCCGCCCGAGTTCATGTTGACGTTGCCGCCGATCATGCAGGCGAGCTGGCTGGACGGATCGGGCGCGTAGAAGAAGCCCTCATGCTCCACGGCTTTCGTGATGCCGAGGTTGGTGACGCCGGCCTCCACCACCGCCAGGCGATCCTCGAAATCCACCTCCAGGATGCGGTTCATGCGCATCAGGCCGATGACGACGGCATCCTCCAGCGGCAGCGCGCCGCCGGAGAGGCTGGTGCCGGCGCCCCGTGGCACCACGCGGATGCCGTGCTGGTGGCAGTAGCGCATCACGGCTGCGACCTGCGCCGTGGTGGTGGGCAGCACGACGGCCAGCGGCGGCATGCGGTAGGCGGTGAGGCCGTCCGTCTCGTAGGGCTTGAGCCGGAGGGGCTCGCTGATCGTGCCCTCGCCGGGGACGATGGCGCGCAGCGCCGCCACGATCTCGTCGCGGCGGGCAAGGACCTCGGGCTTGGGCTTCGGAAGCGCGATCATGCCCGGAAGATGGCGACGCGCCGCGCGGCGGGCAAGCGCGTGGGCGGGGAGGGCCGGCGCGGCAGGGCCGCAAAGGCCCCCTCCCCGCGCCCGCCTATTGCAGCCGGCGCGACAGCGACACCGCATAGGCGCCGGCGCGCACCTGCAGCGTCGGGTCGTCGCTCAGCTCCACGCCTGGCGCCTGGTCCAGCGACATGAAGCTGATCGGGTCGCAGGCACCGCCTGGTCCGGGCGCGACCTCGGTCACGGTCAGGCGGCCGACCACGGCGCGGGGACGGTCGTCCGGCCACGCGATGGTCGGATCGTTCAGGTCGTCGCCGGCGGCGGGAAACTGCAGGACCATGTCGAACTCGACCGGGCCGGCGGCGACGCGGCGGCGCAGCTCATCGGCCAGGAAGTCGCCGGGCATGCTGCGCATCTGCTCCTCGGTCAGGCGCTGCGTTCCGGCGCGTGGCTCGAAGACCCAGCGGGCGGGGCGCAGCTGGCCGTCCTGGCCGCGGAAGACAAAGGTGTTAACGCCCCAGTAGGGCGTGGTCGCCCAGCTGGCCGGCGGGCTGTTGGCGGCAAGCCAGCGGCCCTGGCGGGTCACCGCCGGGTTGGCGGCGACGAAGGCGTTGATCGCCTCCGTGTTCGGCTGGCCGTTCGCCGGGTTCGGTCGGCGGACGAGCAGGTTCTCCACGAAGACCTGCGGGTTGGGCGCGCCGAAGACCGGCACCGAAATGTTGGCCATGTCCCAGATGTCGCCCGCCGGCGTCTCGAACCGGATGGAGAGGCCGCGGGTGCTGCGGGAGGTGTCGGAGGCCTGCGGGCTGCCCCCGCCGACGCCGAAGCGGATGAGGGTGGCCACGCGCTGGCCGCTGAAGGTCGGCGCGACGGACAGCCGCGTGCCCTCCGCCGTCGCGACGAAATGACCGGCGGCGCAGGTGCCCTTGGCGTGGCTCGGCCGATGGGTGCGGACCGGGCCGAGCACGGCCTCGAAGGCATCCACCAGGGCGTCGGGCGAGGGCTGCGCGCGGGCCGGGGTGACTGCGACGAGGCCGGCGAGCGCAATCGCCAGCGCAAGCGGACGGGATGGCATGGCGCGGGATGGCATGGGACGTCTCTCCTCCTCCGGGGGTCCATCGCGGCTTCGTCGGCACGCGGCAGAGGGTTACGGTGGGATGGAGCGGTCGCGGCGCAATGCCCGGGCGCCGTCGAAACGCAGAAAACCGCGCCGGGAGGCCCGGCGCGGCGTTCCAGAACCATCTGGGGCCGGACGAGCCGGCCCGTCGGCCTTCAGCCCTGGCGGGCCTTCAGGCGGGGGTTCTTCTTGTTCAGCACATAGACCCGGCCCCGGCGACGCACCAGGAAGCAGTTCTTGTCGCGGGTCTTCGCGGTCTTGAGCGAGTTGCGGATCTTCATGGCTCTGGCCTTTCGAGCGGGCGCAGATACGGGCCGGGGCCAGGGCTGTCAACCGCGCCGGGCGCGCCCACCGGGCCCACGCCCGGGCCGCCGCAGGCGGAACGGCAGGGGCGCCACGAAACTTCGCACGGGCTCATCCGCTCCCCGATCGCACGCGGAGTCCCCGACCATGTCCCATGCCATCCCACGCCGTACCATGGGCCGCATCCTGATCGCCGGCGGCCTCGCGCTGGGCGGCCCCGCCCGGGCCCAGCCGGCCTTCCCGAACCGGCCGCTGCGCCTGGTGGTCCCCTTCCCCGCCGGCGGCACCACCGACATCCTGGCCCGCATCGTGGCGGAGCCGCTGGGCCGGCGCCTCGGCCAGCCGGTGGTGGTGGACAACCGCCCCGGTGCCGGCGGCGGCATAGGCGCCGACCAGGTGGCCAAGGCGGATCCGGATGGCCACACGCTGCTGATGACCACTATCGGCACGGCCGCCATCAACTACGGGCTCTACCCCAACCTGCCCTACAAGGCATCCGACCTGGCCGCGGTGACCAACGTGGCCGACGTGCCGAACATCATCATCGCAGCGCCAGGGCTGCAGGCCGGCACCCTGGCCGAGGCGGTGGCGCTGGGGAAGCGGAGCCGCGACGGGCTGACGATCGGCAGCTCCGGCAACGGCACCAGCCTGCACCTGACCGGCGAGTTGCTGCGCCAGGCGGCGGGGATCGACCTGATCCACGTGCCGTTCCGCGGCTCCGCCCCGATGCTGACGGAGATCATCGCCGGACGGGTGGACCTGGCGGTGGACAACCTGCCCTCCTCGCTGGCGCATATCCGCGAGGGGCGGCTGAAGGGGCTGGCGGTCACCACGGCGCGGCGCAGCCCCGCGCTGCCCGACGTGCCGACGACGCGGGAGGCCGGCTTCCCGCAGGTGGATGCGGTGGCCTGGTTCGGCATCCAGGCCCCGGCGCGCACGCCGAAGCCGATCCTGGACCGGCTGGCGCAGGAAATCCGCGCGGTGGTGCAGGACCCGGCGGTGGCCGCGCGCATCGCCGAGCAGGGCGGCGAGCCGGTGGGCAATGCGCCGGAGGAGTTCGAGGCGTTCATCCGCCGGGAGATCGCCCGCTGGGGCGAGGTGATCCGCAACGGCAACGTGACGGTGGATTGAGGGCGCGTCGCGAGCCCGGGGTCACGCCCGGACGTCAGCCCTCATGCGCCGGCCCGGGCGCGGCGACGCGGCGCGCGCTGCGCACGGCGGCGCGGCCG
>NZ_JAPSMD010000183.1 GCF_027856955.1 Falsiroseomonas oryzae
CGAGGCCGCTGTCCACCAGCCGCGCCACCCCCTGGCCGAGCGCCAGCGTCAGCAGCGCCGCCAGCAGCAGCGCCGCCGCCGCGCCCAGGGCGCGGCCGAGATAGGGGCGGAGATGCGGCAGCAGCAGCCGCAGCGCGACGACGGGCGCGCGGGCCGGGGCGAGGGAGGTCACCGGAAGAAGGTGGCCGCCGCCGCCCCGGCCTGCAAGCCGGCGGCTACTTCAGGAAGTCCGGCTCCAGCAGGCGCGGCAGCAGCAGCGCCATGTCGGGCCAGACGATCAGCAGCGCCAGCACCGCGAACATCGGCACCAGCATGATCAGCGTGTCCTTCAGGGCATCGGTGATGCGGATGCCCGCCACCGCGCAGGAGATCATCAGGCACAGCCCGTAGGGCGGCGTGACCAGGCCGAAGGCCAGGCTGACGATGCTGATCATCGCGAAGTGGATCGGGTGCAGCCCGCCATGCTCGGCCATCGGCTGGAGGATGGTGCCGACGATGATGATGGCCGGGATCGCATCCAGGAAGCAGCCGACCACCAGGAAGACGAAGGCGATGAAGAAGCCGGTCCCGATCGGGCCGAGGTCCCAGGCGATGACGCCGGAGAGCATGGATTCCGGGATCTTGTAGTAGGCCAGCAGCCAGCCGAAGGCGGTCGCGGTCCCGACGCAGAACAGGGTGATGGCGGACAGCCGCCCCGTCTCGGAGAAGGCCAGCCGCAGGCCCTTCAGGTCCATCTCCCGGTAGACGAAGATCGACAGTGTGCCGGCATAGAGCACGGCGATGCAGGCCGCTTCCGTCGCGGTGAACCAGCCGAAGATCTTGCCGCCGATGATGATGAAGGGCGTCAGCAGTGCGGGAACGGAGACGAAGAAGGAGGCGAAGAACTCCCCCCAGCTGGCGCGCTGATAGGTGGGGTAGCCGCGCATCTTCGCATAGGCATGCACCGTCGCCATCTGCGCGAAGCCGATCAGCAGGCCCGGGATCACGCCGGCCAGGAACAGCCCACCGATCGAGACGGTGAGCACGCCGCCCCAGACGATCATCAGGATGGAGGGCGGGATAATGACGGCGAGCACCGCCGAGACGGCGGTGATCGCGACGGAGAAGCTGTCGTCGTAGCCTTCGCGCCGCTGCGCATCGATGAAGATCTTCGACTGGCTGGCGGCGTCGGCCGTGGAACTGCCGGAGATGCCGGCGAAGAAGATCGACAGCACCACGTTGATCTGCGCGAGGCTGCCCGGCAGGTGGCCGACGATGGCGCGGGAGAAGCGCACCAGCCGGTCGGTGATGCCGCCGATGTTCATCAGGTTCGCCGCCAGCAGGAAGAAGGGCACGGCGATCAGGATGAAGCTGTTGAAGCCGTTGAACGTCTCCTGCAGCAGGATCATCGGCCAGAGCCGGTCCTCGATCAGCAGCGCCGGCAGGCAGGCGAGGCCGAGCGCGACGGCGACCGGGACGCGCAGCAGCAGCAGGGAGAAGAAGCAGCCGAAGAGCAGGGCCGCAGCCTGGCCCGATGACAGCGCGGCGCCGGTCATGCGCCCGGTTCCGTCCCGTGGCGCAGCGTCTGGATGTCGTCCCACATGCGTTCGCCCTGGAACAGGATCCAGGTGAAGCCAGCGATCGGCCAGGCGATGTGGATCATCCAGAGCGGCAGCTCCGCCAGCTCGCTGATGCGGAACCAGGCGAAGTCGGTGAACTCGATGCCCCACCACAGGAAGACGGCGCCGAACACCAGCACGAAGACGCCGGCGACGATGTCGGCCGCGGCCCGCGCACGGCCCTTGAGGCCGGGGAAGAGGTCCACGTTGAAATGCGTCCCTTCCCGGATACCGACCATGGCGCCGATCATCACCATCCAGACCAGCAGGAAGCGGGAGAGCTCCTCGGTCCAGATGTAGCGCGGCAGCAACTCGGTGAAGCGGGCGAAGATCTGCAGCGAGACCGGCACGATGATGATCGCCACCGAGATGACCAGCAGGATGTCGAGCAGCCAGGCGTAGTAGAAGTTGATGCGGCGCAGCAGGCCGCGCGCGCCGGGTTGCGGCATGCGGTGGGTCCTTCGGGGCGTGTCGCAAAGGGCGCCCGGGGCGGCGCGCGCCGCCCCGGGACGCGGGCGCTACGAGGTGAGCGAGGCGATGCGGTTGTGGATCTGCTCCGCGTCGATCTCGCGGGCATAGGCCGCCATCACCGGCTGGACCGCGGCGTTCATCTGCGCCCGCTCGGTGAAGGCCACGCGGCGCAGGCGGCCGGCCTGCTCCAGCGCGGCGATCTTCTGGCTGTCCTCGCTGCTCTCGGTCTGGCGCCCGAAGGTGCCGGCCTCGCGCCCGGCGCGGCGGATCGCCTCCTGCAGCTCGCGCGGCAGGCGCTGCATGGTCTGCACCGAGAAGCAGAGCGGACGGATGGTGATGGCGTGCTCCGTCATGATGAGGTTCGGCCCGACCTCGTAGAAGCGCATCTGCTCGACGCCCGCGGCCTCGTTCTCGCCGGCCTCGATGACGTTGTTCTGGATGGCGTTGTAGACCTCGTTGTAGGCGATGACCTGCGGCGCCATGCCGATCGCCTGGAAGGTCCGGCTCCAGATCGGCGCGCCCTGCACGCGCACGCGCAGCCCGCGCAGCTCCGCCATGGTCCGCGCCGGGCGGTTGGAGAAGATGTTGCGCACGCCGCCGCCGGCATAGCCGATCAGGCTGACGCGGGCGCGCCGCTCCACCTCGTCCGCCACCGGCTTGAACAGGTCGGCGTCCAGCACCTGGTTCCAGTGCGCCAGGTCGCGGAACAGGAAGGGCGCGTCGATATAGGGCGCGGCGCGGCTGAAGGTGGACATGTGGGCGGGGCTGACGATGGCGAAGTCCACCGCGCGGCCGGCCGACATGTATTCGAAGAACTGCTTCTCCAGCCCGAGCGAGCTGTTGTTGTGCATGACGAAGTTCACGGGACGGCCGTAGTACTGCACGACCAGGTCCTGGAAGCGCTTCATCGTCCGGTTGAAGACGTGCTCGTCATTGAACTGGCTGGCGCCGTTCAGGGTGACCGGCGCCTGGGCGCGCAACACGTTCGGCGCGGCGAGCAGGCCGGCGGCGGCCCCGGCGACGCCGAGGAAAGCGCGACGTTGCATTGGACTTGTCTCCCCATCGTGACTGCCGGCTCTCAACCCGGCTTGCGGCGGGGAGGCTAACCCGGTCCGGCGGCATTTGGGAACCGCCCAGTTACGCGGTTCGGCGCCGGGCGATGATTGCAAATGCGTCACGCTGGCGGCGGCCGCTCCGCCACCCAGCGCAGGATGTGCCGGGCGACTAGGCAGGTCTCGCCGGCCTGGTTCACCACCTCGCAGGCGCTCTCGGCCCGGCCGGCCTCGGCGTCTGTCGTGTCCACCCGGTAGCGCGCGGTCAGCGTGTCGCCGATGAAGACCGGCTTGAGGAAGCGCACGCGGTCGTAGCCGAGCGAGACCGGCACGCCCTCCGCCCCGTTGGCGATGGCGCGGTGGGCGATGGTGCTGGCGGTGGAGGAGAGCAGGCCGAGCACCAGCGCGCCATGCGCGATGCGCCGGCCATAGGCGGTCCTCGCCGCATAGGCCTCGTCCACATGCAGCGGGTCGTGGTCGCCGGTGATCTCCGCCGTCAGCAGAAGGTCGCGTTCCGTCACCGTTTTGGTGAAGGTCGCGACCTCGCCCGGGCCGATTCCGAGCCTCACGGCAGCTCCGCCAGCCGCGCGGAGGCCGCCTTCGGCGGCTTCGCGGCGATGTCCGCGGCCAGGCCCATGCGCGCCTCGCGGAACAGGCGCGGGTCCATCGGCCGCAGGTCCGGCGCGACGGCGGGGCGGAAGCCCATGCGCGCGGCGACGCCGTCCACGGTGAGGTCGGGCGCGATCTCCGCCAGCTCCGGTCCGGCGGCGCCGAGGCGGAACACCGCGGCCTCCGTCACATAGAGCACGGGCTGCCCGCGGTCCCGCGCATAGGGTCCGGAGAAGGTCACCTGCTCCACCTGCGCCACCGCCTTCGGCTTGCCGCCTGCGGTCAGCGTGCCGCCGAAGATCACGCGCCGCGCGTTCTGGCTGATGTTGATGAAGCCGCCCGGCCCGATGAGGCGGTTGCCGAAGCGCGAGACGTTGACGTTCCCTGCCGCGTCGAACTCCGCGAAGGACAGGAACGCCAGGTCGAGGCCGCCGCCGTCGTAGAAGTCGAACTGGTAGGGCTGATCGACCTGCGCGTCCGGGTTCATCGCCGCGCCCGCTTCCCCGCCGGACGCCGGCGCGCCGCCGATGTTGCCCTGCTCGTTGGTCAGGCAGACGGCATCCAGGCAGCCTTCCTCCGCCGCGACATTCGCCAGACCCGTGAAGATGCCGGAGCCGAGGTTGCACACGGCTTGCGGGAACAGCTCCAGCGCGCCGCGCCGCGCCACGATCTTGCGCGCATCGAGCGGCAGCACCGGGATGTCCTCGAGCGGCACCCGGACCTCGCCGGAATAGGCGGGCGAGTAGGGCGTCTCGAAGGTCTGCTCCTGGTCTGGCACGACGACCACCAGGTCCACCAGGATGCCGGGGATCTTCACCATCTTCGGATGCAGGCTGCCGCGGCGCGCCATGCGCTTGACCTGCACCACCACGATGCCGCCGCAGCGCTTCGTCGCCTGCGCCTCCGACAGCATCTCGAGCGTGACGGCCTCGTGCTCCATGGAGACGTTGCCGTCCTCGTCCGCCGTGGTGCCGCGCAGGAAGGCCACGTCCACCTTGTAGGGCTTGTAGAACAGCCACTCCTCGCCGCGGAACTGCACGAGCTCGACGAGATCCTCCTTCGCGGAGGACGACTGGCGGCCGCCGCCGTGGCGCGGATCGACGAAGGTGTGCAGGCCGGTCTTGGTCAGCAGCCCGGCGCGGCCCGCCGCCATCTCCCGCATCAGCTGGCTCAGCGCGCCCTGTGGCAGGCTCCACGCCTCGATCTCGTCGCGCAACGCCATCTGGCCGACGGGCGGGCTGTTCACGTAGCTGCCGGCGACGTTGCGCTTCAGCAGTCCCTTCTGCGCCAGATGGCCGAGGCCACGATGCGCGCCATCGCCCACACCCACGGGGTGCAGCGCCGTGATGCCGCGCGGCGAGGCGGTCTCGCGGAAGCGCCGGCCGAGCGCGGCGAGCAGCGCGTCCGGCACGGCATGGCCGCCGCCCGAGCCGCCGATCAGCAGCGTGTCGCCATCCCGGACGAGGGACGCGGCCTGTTCCGCCGTCACCCTGCGCATCCTGCCCGTTTCCCCTTGCGTGCTTGGCGCTACTCTAGCGCCTGATCCGCGAAGGCGGAATCGCCGAAGCGGTGAATCAGTCGCTGAGGCAAAGGCTGCGGCGCGCGGGAGGGAACCGGATGGACGGCCAGGTGACGCTGGAGGTGCAGGACGGCGTCGCGGTGCTGACGCTCGACCGTCCCGCGAAACACAATGCCATCACCAACGCGATGGCCGGACAGCTTGCTGTCCATGCGCGCAGTATCGATGCGGATGGGGCGGTGCGTGCGGTGCTGCTGCGCGGTGCCGGCCCGCGCGCCTTCTGCGCCGGGATGGACCTCAACGCGATCGAGGCCTTCCCGACCGCCTGGGATTTCCGCCACCGGCCCGATTACCCCGGCGCGGTGCGGTCCATCCGCAAGCCCGTCGTCGCCGCGGTGAAGGGCTGGGCGCTGGGCGGCGGATTCGAGTTGGCGCTGGCGAGCGACATCCGCATCGCTGGCCGCAGCGCGCGGATCGGCTTCCCGGAGGTGACGCGCGGCTGGGTGGGCGGCGGCGGCGCCAGCCAGCTGCTGCCGCGCCTGGCGGGCCTCGGCGTGGCCATGCGCCTGCTGCTCACCGGCGAGCAGATCGACGCGGAGGAGGCGCTGCGCCTGCGGCTGGTGGAGCAGGTGGTGGAGGATGCGGTGCTGGAGGAGACGGCGATGGAGCTGTGCCGGTCGCTGGCCGCGCTGCCGCCCGTGGCGGTGCAGGCGGTGAAGGCGGCGGTGCGGCAGTCGCTGGAGGCGCCGCTTTCCGCCGGCCTCGCCTATGAGAACGAGATGAACGTGCTGTGCCTGGCGGCGCTGCGGGAGGGTGCGCGATGATCGCGTCCGATGACGGAAGGGCGCAGACGCCGGAGGCGGCGAGCACCGGACGTCTGAATCGGCCGCGCGAAATCGGCGTGGGCATCGTCGGGCTCGGCATGGCGGTGGCGCCGCACATGCTGGCGATCCGTGACCTGGAGGCGGAGGGCCGCGTGCGGCTGCTCGGCGGCTTCTCGCCCAGCGCGCAGCGGCGCGGCGCCTTCGCGCAGGCCTGGGGGGCGCCCGTCTTCCTGAGCCTGGAGGCGCTGCTGGCCGCGCCCGGCCTGGATCTCGTGATCGTCCTGACGCCGCCAGGGGCGCATCTGCCGGTGGCTGAAGCCTGCGCCGCGGCAGGCAAGCACCTGCTGGTGGAGAAGCCGCTGGAGCGCACGGTGGACCGTGCGGAAGCGCTGGCGGCGCTGGCGGCGCGCGCGGATGTGACGCTGGGCGTCGTGTTCCAGCACCGCTTCCGCCCCGCGGCGCTGCGGCTGAAGCAGGCGATCGCGGCGGGCGAGCTGGGCACGCTGCTGTCCTGCTCCGCCAGCATCCGCTGGTGGCGGGATGCCGCCTACTTCGCGCAGCCCGGGCGCGGGACCATGGCGCGCGACGGCGGCGGCGTGTTGCTGACCCAGGCGATCCACACGCTGGACCTGCTGCTGCACCTGGCCGGCCCGGTGTCGCGGGTCGCGGGCTTCGCCCGCACCTCCCCGCTGCGCGCCATTGACACGGAGGACATCGCCGCGGCGGCGCTGCGCTTCGCGAACGGCGCGATCGGCGCGGTGGACGCGACGACGGTGGCGGAGCCCGGCTTCCCCGAGCGGATCGAGATCGCCGGCACCGGCGGCAGCGCCGCGCTGGTGGCGGAGCGGCTGGAGCTCCACCTGAAGGGCAGGCTGCCGGAGGTGCTGGACCGCGGCCTGGCCGGCGGCGGTGGGGCCGACCCGATGGCCTTCGACCACGGACCGCACCGCGCGATGATCGCGGAGATGCTGGACGCGATCGAGCAGGGGCGGCCGCCGTCGCATGCCGGCGCGACCGGCCTGCCGGTGCTGCGGCTGATCGAGGCGATCCTGGCGAGCTCCGTCTCCGGCAGCTTCGTGGATCTGGGTTAGGGCGGCGTGCCGGCCAGGGTGTGCACCATCAAGTCGTTCTCGCCCTTCTGCACCACCTCGCGTCTCTGGTTCAGGAGATCGAAGCCGAGCGTGACGATGCCGCGCGCCGGGTTGCGCGTGGCCCGCTTCCCCAGCACGGCGATCCGCGCGGCAATGCGGTCGCCGACGAGGATCGGCCCGGTGAAGGACCAGCGCCAGTTCAGCGAGACGATGGCGGCGAAGCGCACCGGCGCCCGGTTCTTCAGCCCGTCGCAGAGAGCCAGGCCGAGCAGCCCATGCGCGACCCGGCCGGGATAGCCCAGCGCGCGCGCGTACTCGTCGTCCATGTGGATGTCGAAGAAGTCGCCGGTCAGGCCCGCGAAGCCGGTGATGTGCGCCTCGGTCACGGTGATCCCGCCGGTCTCGAAGGCGAGGCCGGGCTCGATCTGCTCGTAGCGCAGCAGGCCTGCGTCGATCCTCATAGCCGGTGGATGTGGAGCCCGCCGTCGATGTGGAAGGCATCCCCGGTGGAGAAGGGGATGGCGCCGCTGACCAGCGCGGCTATGGCGTCGCCCACATCCTCGGGCTCGCCCCAGCGCCGGATGGGCGAGAGCCCCTCCGCGATGCGCTGCGCATAGCGGGCGGCGACGGGCGCCGTCATGTCCGTGCGGATCACGCCGGGGCGGATGTCGTAGACGGGGATGCCGTCCTCCGCCAGGCGCAGGGCGAAGCAGCGCGCGACCATGGAGACGGCCGTCTTGCTGGCAGTGTATTCGGCGCGGTCCGGCGCGGCCATGAAGGCGTTGGCGGAGGAGACGAAGACCAGGGCGCGGGGCCCGCGCTGCGGCGCGCCCTCCGCCACCATGCGCCGGGCCAGCGCCTGGGAGACGAAGAACGGCCCGCGCGCGTTGATGTCCATGCAGCGGTCCCAGGACTCCGGCGAGACCTCCAGCAGGTCCCCGCGCTGCAGGGCGCCGACGCCGGCATTGTTGACCAGCGCCTCCACCCCGCCCCATTCGCCCCAGGCCCATGCGGCGAGGCTCGCCACCGCGTCCAGATCCGCGACGTCGCAGCGGCGGAAGCCGAAGCGCGCGCCGAGCGCGACGACGGCGGCCGCGGTCTCGTCCGCGCCCTCGTCCGCGATGTCGCAGCCCAGCACGTCGTAGCCCTTCGCGGCGAGGGCGGCGCAGGTGGCGCGCCCGATGCCGCGGCGCGCGCCGGTAACCAGGGCAACAGGCCTCATCCAAGCAACTCCCTTGCCATGATCACCCGCTGGATCTGGTTGGTGCCTTCGTAGATCTGCGTGATCTTCGCGTCGCGGTACAGCCGCTCCACGGTCACGCCGCGGATGTAGCCCGTCCCGCCATGGATCTGGACTGCATCGGCGGTGCGCGCCACGGCGGCGTCGGAGGCGAAGCACTTGGCCATGCTCGCCTCCAGCGTCGCCTTCCGCCCGGCATCCATCCGCAGGGCGGCGTCGCGCACCATCAGGCGCGTGGCATGCGCGTCCTTCGCCATGTCGGCGATCAGGAAGCGGATTGCCTGCTGTTCCGCGATCGGCCGGCCGAACTGCACCCTCTGCTTCGCATAGGCGATGCTCTCCTCCAGCGCGCGCTGCAGGATGCCGAGCGCCAGCGCGGCGATTCCGATGCGGCCCTTGTCCAGCACAGACATCATCATGTGGAAGCCGCGGCCTTCAGGCCCCAGCAGCGCCTCCGCGGGCAGGCGCACATCCTCGAAGCGCAGCCCGCCGACCGGGGAGGCGCGCTGGCCCATCTTGTGCTCGGCGCGCAACCGCTCGACGCCCGGCGCATGCAGGTCCACCAGGAAAATGGACATGCCGCGATGCCCGGCGGCGGGGTCCGTGCGCGCCAGCACCGCGGCGAAGTCGGCGCGCGGCGCCATGTGGATCCACATCTTGGTGCCGCTGAGCCGCCAGCCGTCGCCGTCTCGCAGCGCCGTGGTCTTCAGCGCAGCCAGGTCCGATCCGGCCTCGGCCTCGGTCAGCGCATAGGCGCAGCTGCGGTCGTAGCGCAGCAGCGGGGCCAGGAACTCGTCGCGCTGGCGCTCCGTGCCATGCTCGCTCAGCAGCGTCGCGAGCAACTCCACCAGTCCCACCTGGTCGGCGATGCTGGCATAGCCGCGCGAGAGCTCCTCCATCACCACCGCATAGGCCAGCACGCCCGCCTCCGCGCCGCCCATCGCCTCCGGCACGGTGATCCCGAGCAGGCCGAGCCGTGCCAGCGCGCGATAGATGTCGACCGGGAAGGCCTCCGTCTCGTCGAGCTCGGCGGCGCGGGGCGCCACCTCGCTCTCCGCGAAGCGGCGGGCCGTCTCGCGCAGCGCCTCCAGCGTCGCGTCCTCGGGCACGGCGCCTCCTCCCCGGTTGGTGCCGGCAGCATGCCGCCGGGCGCGGCTCAGCGCCAGACGCCGGGCCGGACCGAGGCCGCCGTGACGAGACCGTAGGCGGTGATGCCGAGCGCGACGGCGAGGAACTGCCCATCCAGTCCCAGCGGTCCGGCCAGCAGAGCGCCGCCGCCGACTGCCAGCGCGAAGCGCGACAGCGCGGCCCCCACCGGCCAGGCCATGCGGCCCGCGCCCTGGCAGGCGAAGTACAGCGCCATGCCGAGCCCGAAGCCGCCATAGGCGGGCCCGATGATGGACAGCGCCCGCGCGGCGATGGCGGCGACCTCCGCATCCCCGGTGAAGGCGCGCGCGAAGTGATGCGGGAACAGCGCGACGGCCAAGCCCGCGCTGCCAGCCAGCACGAAGGCCAGCATCGCGCCGGTCCAGGCAAGGCGGCGCGCCTCCGCCCAGTCGCCGGCGCCCACCGCGCGGCCGACCAGCGCGGTCAGCGCGGAGCCGATGCCGAAGGCCAGCGGGATCATCAGGAACTCCAGCCGCGCGGAGATGCCATAGGCCGCGACCACCGCGGGGCCCTGCGCGGCGAGCTGCGCGGTGACCAGGATGGTCGTCAGGTTCGCGATGGCCGCCAGCAGGCATGCGACCAGCCCGACCGAGAGGATGCGCCCAAACATCGCGCGTTGCGGACGGACGCGCAGCGTGGGCGCGAACCCCGCGCCGCCGCGCAGCACGACCAGCCCCATGACGGCCGCGGCGATCCAGAACACCAGCGCGAAGCCGGCGCCGATGCCGGCCAGGCCCATCCCTCCCGGCTCCGCCAGCAACCAGGCGACGGGCGGATAGGCGGCCCAGCCGAGCAGCAGCACCCGCGCCGCCAGCGCATGCCGCCCGCCGCCGCGCAGCACGGAGGCCAGGGTATTCGCCAGCCAGGCCGGCAGCGCGCCGGCGCCGAACAGCCACGCCGCATAGGCCG
>NZ_JAPSMD010000184.1 GCF_027856955.1 Falsiroseomonas oryzae
TCTTCGCCAGAACCTTGGTGATCGCCGCCGTCAGCGACGTCTTCCCATGGTCCACGTGACCGATCGTCCCAATGTTGCAGTGCGGCTTCGTCCGCTCAAACTTCGCCTTTGCCATCGTCGTGCTTCCCGATCGATCCGTGTGTCAACGTCCGCGCGTTGCGCGGCTTACCAGCGATAGTGGCTGAAGGCCTTGTTGGCCTCGGCCATCCGGTGCGTGTCTTCGCGCTTCTTCACCGCGGTGCCGCGGTTGTTCGCCGCGTCCATCAGCTCGGCGGAGAGGCGTTCTTCCATCGTGTGCTCGCCCCGCTTGCGCGCGGCCTCGATCAGCCAACGGATGGCCAGCGCCTGCCGGCGCTCCGGGCGGACCTCGACGGGCACCTGGTAGGTGGCGCCGCCGACGCGGCGCGACCGGACCTCGATGGCCGGCTTCACGTTCTCCATCGCCTCGTGGAAGAGGCGCAGCGGGTCGGCGTTGGCGCCGCCCTTCCGCTTCAGCGTGTCCATCGCCCCATAGACGATGTTCTCGGCGACGGACTTCTTCCCGTCGTACATCAGCACGTTCATGAAGCGGCTGAGAACCAGGTCGCCGAACTTCGGGTCCGGCAGGACCTCACGCTTCTCGGCGCTGTGGCGGCGCGACATCTTCGGCTCGCTCCCTTACTTCGGACGCTTGGCGCCGTAGAGCGAGCGCCGCTTGCGCCGCTTCGGCAGACCCTGCGTGTCCAGCACGCCGCGGAGGATGTGGTAGCGCACGCCCGGAAGGTCCTTCACGCGACCGCCGCGGATCAGCACCACCGAGTGCTCCTGGAGGTTGTGGCCCTCGCCGGGGATGTAGCTCACCACCTCGTAGCCATTGGTCAGGCGCACCTTCGCGACCTTGCGGAGC
This sequence comes from Falsiroseomonas oryzae, assembly GCF_027856955.1. Classification (GTDB taxonomy): domain Bacteria; phylum Pseudomonadota; class Alphaproteobacteria; order Acetobacterales; family Acetobacteraceae; genus Falsiroseomonas; species Falsiroseomonas oryzae. Next base: position 887 of record NZ_JAPSMD010000184.1, read on the forward strand.
GCCGAGTTCGGCTTCTTCGGCGTGGTCGTGTAGACGCGCGTGCAGACGCCGCGCTTCTGCGGGCTGCCCTGCAGCGCCGGAACCTTGTTCCGCTTCGCGTTCGGCTCCCGCCCCTTGGCGATGAGCTGGTTGATCGTCGGCATGACGCCCCTTCGCAAACCGTCCCGTCGAAGCCCGTGATTCCCGCCGGCGGCGCCCAGCGCCCCTGGCGATCACGAGCCGTCCAACACGCCGCAAACACTTGCACCCGCATGGGGCGCACATGCGCCATCCACGCGGGCACTCGTCCCACCCCCGGCCTCAGCCCCCCCGACTGCAGGAGGCGGCGCCGCGGGCGCTGCGCTGTTGGACCAAAAACAGCCCAGCCGAGCAGGACGCCTTGCGGCGCCACCCCCGGCCGAGGGGGGGCTATCTAGACCTGGGCCCGGGGTGAGTCAAGCGAAGGTGACGCCCCCATACAGCAGAAGGCCGGCCCTTTTCGGGGGCCGGCCTTGCGCAATCCATGGGTCTCGTCGCGCCCGCTATTCCGCGGCCTTCGCAGGCCCCGCCAGCGGCGCCGGCGCGCCCGGCGTGGCCGTGGGCAGGCGCCCACGGTCGCGCTGCGCAGCAAGCGCCCGCAGGCGGTTCATGACCGAGCCCGTGCCCGCTGGGATCAGGCGCCCGACGATCACGTTCTCCTTCAGGCCGGCCAGCGTATCGACCTTGCCCGCGGTCGCGGCCTCGGTCAGCACGCGGGTCGTCTCCTGGAACGACGCGGCGGAGATGAAGGACGTGGTCTGCAGCGAGGCCTTGGTGATGCCCTGCAGCACCGGCTCGGCCCGCGCGGGCCGCTCCTTCGCAGCGATGCGCTTCTCGTTCTCGATCTCGAACTCGATGCGCTCCACCGTCTCGCCCACCAGGAAGGTGGTATCGCCCGGATCGACGATCTCCACCTTCTGCAGCATCTGCCGGACGATGACCTCGATGTGCTTGTCGTTGATCTTCACGCCCTGCAGTCGATAGACGTCCTGGATCTCGTTCACGAGGTAGTTGGCGAGAGCCTCAACGCCCAGCACGCGCAGGATGTCGTGCGGCACGCGCGGGCCGTCCACCAGCGGGTCGCCGGCCTTCACGTAGTCGCCTTCCTGCACCGAGACGTGCTTGCCCTTCGGCACCAGGTACTCGCGCGGCGTCGGCGGCTCGTCCGTCCCGGGCTGCTGGTCGGGCACCACCAGGATGCGGCGCTTCGCCTTGTAGTCCTTGCCGAACTCCACCCGGCCGTCCACGTCGGCGATGATCGCCGCGTCCTTCGGGCGGCGCGCCTCGAACAGCTCCGCCACGCGCGGAAGACCGCCCGTGATGTCGCGCGTCTTCGACGATTCGCGGGGCATGCGCGCGATGATGTCGCCCGCATTCACTTCGCGCCCGTTCTCGATGGAAAGCAGCGAGCCCGGCGGCAGGAAGGTGATGGCCTCGCTGCCGTTGTCGCGCTTCACCACGTTCCCGCGCTCGTCGCGCAGGATCAGGCGCGGGCGCAGGTCCGCGCCGCGCCCGGTGGACTTGTACTCGACCACCTCCTTGAAGGAGAGGCCGGTCACTTCGTCCGTCCGCTCGACCAGGGTGATGTTCTCGATCAGGTCGGCGAACTCCACCTTGCCGTTCTTCTCGGTGATGATCGGCAGGGTGAAGGGGTCCCATTCCGCCAGCTTCTGGCCGCGGGTGACCGCCGCGCCCTCCTCCACCAGCAGGCGCGCGCCGTAGGGCACGCGCAGGCGCCCGCGCTCGCGGCCGTTCGAATCGTAGACCACCGCCTCGCAGTTACGGCTCATCACGATCGACGCGCCGCTGCTGTTGGTGACGACCTGGCGGTTGAGGAACTTCGCCTTGCCGTCGGTCATCGCCTCGACTGCGGACTGCTCCGCGCCGCGCTGCGCCGCGCCGCCGATGTGGAAGGTGCGCATCGTCAGCTGCGTGCCGGGCTCGCCGATCGACTGCGCGGCGATGACGCCGACCGCCTCGCCGGTGTTCACCGGCGTGCCACGCGCCAGGTCACGGCCGTAGCAATGGCCGCAGACCCCGACGCGCGAGTCGCAGGTCAGCACGGAGCGGATCTTCACCGCCTCCACGCCGGCCTTCTCGATCCGCTCCGCATCGGTCTCCTCGATCAGGTGGTTGCGCGGGACCAGCACCTCGCCGGTGGCCGGATCCAGCACGTCCTCCTGGCTGGTGCGGCCGAGGATGCGCTCCGACAGCGAGGAGACGACCTCGCCGCCGTCCATCACGGCGCGCACGGTGATGCCGCGCTCGGTGCCGCAATCATCCTCGACGATGATGCAGTCCTGCGCGACGTCCACCAGGCGGCGGGTCAGGTAGCCGGAGTTCGCCGTCTTCAGCGCGGTGTCGGCCAGACCCTTGCGGGCGCCGTGCGTGGAGTTGAAGTACTCCAGCACCGTCAGGCCTTCCTTGAAGTTCGAGATGATCGGCTGCTCGATGATCTCGCCCGAGGGCTTGGCCATCAGCCCGCGCATGCCGGCAAGCTGGCGCATCTGCGCGGGCGAGCCGCGCGCGCCGGAATGCGACATCATCCAGACGGAGTTGGCGGGCTTGCCGATCTCCTGCTTCTGGATCTCCTTCATCATGGCCTGCGCCACTTCCTCGGTGCAGCGCGACCAGGCGTCCACCACCTTGTTGTAGCGCTCGCCCGCGGTGATCAGGCCGTCGAGATACTGCTGCTCGAACTCCTTCACCTGGTCCTTGGTGGTCTGGATCAGCGCGCCCTTGCTGTCCGGGATCACCATGTCGTTCTTGCCGAAGGAGATGCCGGCGCGGGCCGCGTTGCGGAAGCCCAGCCCCATCAGGCGGTCGGCGAAGATCACGCTCTCCTTCTGGCCGCAGTGGCGGTACACCGCGTCGATGACGTCGGAGATGTTCTTCTTCGTCAGCAGCCGATTCAGCAGGCTGTAGGGCAGGTTCGGGTGCAGCGGCAGCAGCGCGCCCATCATCATCCGGCCCGCGGTCGTGACCACGCGCTCGGTGACGACCTTGCCGTCCTTGTCCATGGCCTTCCGGCGCGCGCGGATCTTGCTGTGCAGCTTGATCGCGCCGGCGGCCAGCGCCTGCTCGATCTCGCCCATGCTGGCGAAGGCCGGCGCGTCCTTCTCCTCGGTCGCCTTGAACTCAGGCGTCTCGAGCGAGAGGTAGTAGAGGCCGAGCACGATGTCCTGGCTCGGCACGATGATCGGCTTGCCGTTGGCGGGGCTGAGAATGTTGTTGGTGGACATCATCAGCACGCGCGCTTCCAGCTGCGCTTCCAGCGAAAGCGGGACGTGCACGGCCATCTGGTCGCCGTCGAAGTCCGCGTTGAAGGCGGTGCAGACCAGCGGGTGCAGCTGGATCGCCTTGCCTTCCACCAGCACCGGCTCGAAGGCCTGGATGCCGAGGCGGTGCAGCGTCGGCGCGCGGTTCAGCAGCACGGGGTGCTCGCGGATCACCTCCTCGAGGATGTCCCACACCTCCGGCCGCTCCTTCTCCACCATCCGCTTCGCGGCCTTGATGGTGGTGGCGTGGCCGTACTTCTCGAGCTTCGAGTAGATGAAGGGCTTGAACAGCTCGAGCGCCATCTTCTTCGGCAGCCCGCACTGGTGCAGCTTCAGCTCCGGGCCCACCACGATGACCGAGCGGCCGGAGTAGTCGACGCGCTTGCCGAGCAGGTTCTGCCGGAACCGGCCCTGCTTGCCCTTCAGCATGTCGGACAGCGACTTCAGCGGGCGCTTGTTGGCGCCCGTGATGGCGCGGCCGCGGCGGCCGTTGTCGAACAGCGCGTCAACCGCCTCCTGCAGCATGCGCTTCTCGTTGCGCACGATGATGTCGGGTGCGCGCAGCTCGATCAGGCGCTTCAGCCGGTTGTTGCGGTTGATGACGCGGCGATAGAGGTCGTTCAGGTCCGACGTCGCGAAGCGCCCGCCGTCCAGAGGCACCAGCGGGCGCAGCTCCGGCGGGATCACCGGGACGACGTCCAGGATCATCCACTCCGGACGCGCACCGGATTCGGCGAAGCTCTCCAGCATCTTGAGCCGCTTCACCAGCTTCTTGCGCTTCGCCTCCGACGTGGTCTCCTTGAGGTCGGCGCGCAGCCGCGGCGCCTCCTTCTGCACGTCGATGGCGGCAAGCATCTGCTTCACCGCCTCCGCGCCGATGCCCACGGTGAAGGCGTCGTCGCCGAACTCGTCCTGCTTCGACTGCAGCTGGTCCTCGGTCAGCAGCTGATGGAGCTTAAGGTCGGTCAGCCCCGGCTCCAGCACCACGTAGCTCTCGAAGTAGAGGACCTTCTCCAGCTCCTTCAGCGACATGTCGACCATCAGGCCGACGCGCGAGGGCAGCGACTTCATGAACCAGATATGCGCGACGGGCGACGCCAGCTCGATATGGCCCATGCGCTCGCGGCGCACCTTGGCCAGCGTCACCTCCACGCCGCACTTCTCGCAGATGATGCCGCGGAACTTCATCCGCTTGTACTTGCCGCAGAGGCACTCGTAGTCCTTGATCGGGCCGAAGATGCGGGCGCAGAAGAGCCCGTCCCGCTCCGGCTTGAAGGTGCGGTAGTTGATGGTCTCCGGCTTCTTGATCTCGCCGTAGGACCAGGAGCGGATCTGCTCCGGCGAGGCGATCGAGATGCGGATCTGGTCGAAGGTCATCGCCTGGCCGGTCTGGCCCAGGATCTTCATCAGCTCATTCATGCCGTCGTCTCCGTCCGGCAGGCGGGCACCCGGCAGAGGCCCGCTGCGAGAAAGGGGAGCCGCGCCGCCGCGAGGCGGCGCGGGAAGCAGCGCGCCGTCATGCGGCGCGGGACGTCAGCGAACCGCCGCCTCAGGTCGGGCGGTTCTCGAGATCCACGTTGAGGCCGAGCGACTTCAGCTCCTTCACCAGCACGTTGAAGGATTCCGGCACGCCGGCCTCGAAATTGTCCTGGTCGCGCACGATCGCCTCGTAGACCTTGGTGCGGCCGGAGACGTCGTCGGACTTCACCGTCAGCATCTCCTGCAGGGTGTAGGCGGCGCCGTAGGCTTCCAGCGCCCAGACCTCCATCTCGCCGAAGCGCTGGCCGCCGAACTGCGCCTTGCCGCCCAGCGGCTGCTGGGTGACCAGCGAGTAGGGGCCGATCGAGCGGGCGTGGATCTTGTCATCCACAAGGTGGTGCAGCTTCAGCATGTAGATGTAGCCGACCGTCACCTTGCGCTCGAAGGTCTCGCCGGTGCGGCCGTCGGTCAGCCACACCTGGCCCGAGGTATCGAGGCCCGCCTTGGTCAGCATGCCCTCGATGTCGGCCATGCGGGCACCGTCGAAGACGGGCGTCGCGATGGGCACGCCCTTCTTCAGGTTCTCGCAGAGCTCGATCAGCTGGTCGTCGTCCATCGGATCGACGTCGCGCTTCACGATCTCCTCGCCATAGGCCTCGACGAGCTTCACGCGCAGTTCCTCGCGCATGGCGCCGCCGCGGCGGTACTCCTCGACCACCTCGCCGATCTGCCGCCCGAGGGAAGCGCAGGCCCAGCCGAGATGGGTCTCGAGGATCTGGCCGACATTCATGCGCGACGGCACGCCGAGCGGGTTCAGCACCAGGTCCACGCTCGTCCCGTCTTCCAGGAACGGCATGTCCTCGACCGGAACCACGCGGGAGACGACGCCCTTGTTGCCATGGCGGCCGGCCATCTTGTCGCCGGGCTGCAGCTTGCGCTTCACCGCGACGAACACCTTGACCATCTTCATCACGCCGGGCGGCAGCTCGTCGCCGCGCTGCAGCTTCTCCACCTTGCTCTCGAAGCGCTTCTGCAGGCGCTCGACGGCCGCGTCGAACTCGCGCTTCAGCGCCTCGATCTCCGCCATCGCCGCGTCGTCCTGCACGGCGATCTGCCGCCAGGTCGCCTTGGCGAACTGGTCCAGCACCTCGTCATTGATCTCGGTGCCGGCCTTCACGCCCTTGAAGCCGCCCGCCGCCTTGCGGCCAAGCATGCGCTCCCGGAGACGGCTGTAGAACGACCGCTCCTGGATGGCCTTCTCGTCGTCGCGGTCCTTGGCCAGGCGCTCGATCTCGGCGCGCTCGATCGCCATGGCGCGCTCGTCCTTGTCCACGCCGCGGCGGGAGAAGACGCGCACGTCCACGATGGTGCCGGCGACGCCCGGCGGCAGCCGCAGCGAGGTGTCGCGCACGTCCGACGCCTTCTCGCCGAAGATGGCGCGGAGCAGCTTCTCCTCCGGCGTCATCGGGCTCTCGCCCTTCGGCGTCACCTTGCCCACCAAGATGTCGCCCGGCTGCACCTCGGCGCCGATATAGACGATGCCCGCCTCGTCGAGGTTGCGCAGCGCCTCCTCGCCGACATTCGGGATGTCGCGGGTGATCTCCTCCTGGCCCAGCTTGGTGTCGCGGGCCATCACCTCGAACTCCTCGATGTGGATCGAGGTGAAGACGTCATCCTTCGCGATGCGCTCGCTGATCAGGATGCTGTCCTCGAAGTTGTAGCCGTTCCACGGCATGAAGGCGCAGAGCACGTTGCGGCCGAGCGCGAGCTCGCCGAGCTCGGTGCTCGGGCCGTCCGCGATGATGTCGCCGGCCGTCACGCGGTCGCCCACCTTCACCAGCGGGCGCTGGTTGATGCAGGTGGACTGGTTGCTGCGCTGGAACTTGCGCAGGCGGTAGATGTCCACGCCGCGGGTCGTGCCGTCGTCACCGGTGGCGCGCACCACGATGCGCGCACCGTCGATGCTGTCGATCACGCCGTCGCGGCGCGCGACGATGGTGGCGCCCGAATCGCGCGCCACCGCGGCTTCCATGCCGGTGCCGACCAGCGGCGCATCGGCGCGGATCAGCGGCACCGCCTGGCGCTGCATGTTGGAGCCCATCAGCGCGCGGTTGGCGTCGTCGTTCTCCAGGAACGGGATCAGCGCCGCGGCGACGGAGACCAGCTGCTTCGGCGACACGTCGATCGCCGTCACTTCCTCGGGCTTCACCAGGCGGAAATCACCGCCCGAACGGACGCTGACCAGCTCCGACTTGAAGTTGCCCTCGGCGTCCAGCTCGGCATCGGCCTGCGCGACGACCAGCCGCTCCTCCTCCATGGCGGAGAGGTAGCGCGGGTCGCCGGTCACCTTGCCGTCGCGCACCAGGCGGTACGGCGTCTCGATGAAGCCGTACTTGTTCACCTTGGCGAAGGTCGCGAGGCTGTTGATCAGGCCGATGTTCGGGCCTTCCGGCGTCTCGATCGGGCAGATGCGGCCGTAATGCGTCGGGTGCACGTCGCGCACCTCGAAGCCGGCGCGCTCGCGCGTCAGGCCGCCCGGACCCAGCGCCGAGAGGCGGCGCTTGTGCGTCACCTCGGACAGCGGGTTGGTCTGGTCCATGAACTGCGACAGCTGCGAGGAGCCGAAGAACTCGCGCACCGCCGCCGCGGCCGGCTTCGCGTTGATCAGGTCATGCGGCATGACGCTGTCGATATCGACGGAGCCCATGCGCTCCTTGATCGCGCGCTCCATGCGCAGCAGGCCGACGCGGTACTGGTTCTCCATCAGCTCGCCGACCGAACGCACCCGGCGATTGCCGAGGTTGTCGATGTCGTCGATCGAGCCGTTGCCGTCCTTCAGCTGCAGCAGCACGCGCATCGTGGCGATGATGTCCTGCTTGCGCAGCGTGCGCAGCGTGTCCGGCACCTCCTCGATGCTGAACCCCAGGCGCATGTTCATCTTCACGCGGCCGACGGCCGAGAGGTCGTAGCGCTCCGGGTCGAAGAACAGGCCGCGGAACAGCGTCTCCGCGGTCTCGGCGGTCGGCGGCTCGCCCGGGCGCATCACCCGGTAGATGTCCATCAGCGCCTCTTCGCGGTTGGAGTTCTTGTCCACCGCGAGCGTGTTGCGCATCCAGGGGCCGGTGGCCTGGTCGATGGCGAGAGTCGGCAGGCGATCCAACCCCGCCTCCTCGATCGCCGCCAGCTTCGCCTCGGTCAGCTCCTCGCCGGCCTCGGCCCAGATCTCGCCGGACTGCCAGTTCACCAGGTCCTCGGCGACGAAGCGGCCGAGCAGGTCGGCGCGCCCGACCAGCACCTCGGTCGTGCCGGCCTCGGCGATCTTCCGCGCCGCGCGCGCAGTCATCTTGCTGTCCTTCGCCGCGACTTCCTGGCCGGTACGGGCGTCCACCAGGGCCTCGGCCAGCTTGACGTTGCGGAACGCCTCCGGGTCGAAGGGGCGCGACCAGCCCTTCGGGCCGCGGCTGAACACGACCTGGCCGTAGAAGGCGTTCAGGATCTCCTCGGCGTCCATGCCGCGGATCTCGTGCGGCTCGAGCGGCGCCAGCCCTTCCTGCGCGCGGCGCACGCGCTCGCCCTCGGTCCACACGCTGTCCAGCGCGTAGAGCAGCGTGGTGGCCGGCAGCTTGCGCTTGCGGTCGATGCGGACGTAGCAGATGTCCTTGGCGTCGAACTCGAAGTCGAGCCAGGAACCGCGATAGGGAATCACGCGCGCGGCGAACAGGTACTTGCCGCTGCTGTGCGTCTTGCCCTTGTCGTGGTCGAAGAACACGCCGGGCGAACGGTGCATCTGGGAGACGATGACGCGCTCGGTCCCGTTGATGATGAAGGTGCCGTTGTCCGTCATGAGCGGCATGTCGCCCATGTAGACATCCTGCTCCTTGATATCGCGGACGGAGCGGGAGCCGGTGTCCTCGTCCACGTCCCAGACGATCAGGCGAAGCCGCACCTTGAGCGGGGCGGCGAAGGTCAGGCCGCGCTGGATGCACTCCTCGACGTCGTATTTCGGCTCCTCGAGCTCGTACTGGACGAATTCCAGCCGGCCGCGGCCGCCGAAATCGTCGATCGGGAAGACGGACTTGAACACCTCCTGAAGCCCGGCGTGCAGCCGCGCATCCGGGTCCACCCCCATCTGCAGGAACGCCTCGTAGGAGGCGCGCTGCACGTCGATGAGGTTGGGCATCGGCGCCACTTCGGGCAGCCGCCCGAAGGACTTCCGGATTCGCTTGCGCCCCGTGAACGACTTCGTGATAGCGTTCATGCCTGTCCCGCTTCCCTCGGCCGCCGCCCCCGAACCGGGCCGGCCGCCTGAAACCTGGTGCCGCATCTATCGTTGCCGCCCCGACCGCGGCACCCGGGCCGCGGCGCCTGGCGGCACCGACATCAAACGCGGGCGCGGGCGGGATTCCGACCCTGGAATCCCGCCCGTTCCCGATCCTGGTAGCCTGACCCACCCGAAGGTAGGCCCGCGACGCGCCCCGCCCGTGAAGGCAGGGCGCGTCGTGAAATCAGGTGATCTCGACGGTCGCGCCGTTCTCCTCGAGCACCTTCTTGATCTTCGCCGCCTCGTCCTTGTTCACGCCTTCCTTGACGGTCTTCGGCGCACCCTCGACGAGGTCCTTCGCCTCCTTCAGGCCGAGACCCGTGATGGTGCGGATCTCCTTGATGACGTTGATCTTCTTGTCGCCGCCGGCCTTCAGGATGACGGTGAACTCCGTCTTCTCCTCGGCGGCGGGCGCGGCGGCGGCACCACCGCCGGCGGCCGGCGCGGCGGCCACGGCAACCGGCGCCGCGGCG
>NZ_JAPSMD010000185.1 GCF_027856955.1 Falsiroseomonas oryzae
GGCCCGGCCTCCAGCAGCGTCACCACACAGCCGCGCCGCGCCAGCAGCAGCGCCGCCGCCATGCCGCCGATGCCGCCGCCGACCACCAGCGCGCGCAGGCTCATGCGGCAGGCCGCCGGCGACGCTTCGGCCCGCCCAGCGCGCTGTCCATCGCGGTGACGATGCGGGCGACATCCGGCGCCTGGAGGTCCGGGAAGAAGGGCAGGCCGAGTGTGGTCTCGGCCAGGCGCGCGGTGGTGCGCAGTTCCTCCGCCACCGGGCATGGTGCAAAAGCGGGGCTGGCATGGCAGCCCGCGCCCCACCACGCCCGCGTCCCGACGCCGTCCAGCCCCAGCGCCACCGCCACCTCCGCCGCGCGCCGGCCAGGCGGCAGGCGCAGCACGCAGCTGGAGCTCACCCACGCCTCGCCGAAGCCGGGCAGGAAGCCGCAGCCCAGCGGTTCCAGCCCCGCCCGCAGCGCGATGCCGGCCGCCATGTAGTCGCCGCGCCGCGTCGGCCATTGGTCCAGCGAGGCGAGGCCGACCGCCGCGTGATACTCGCTGAGCTTGGCGTTCAGGCCCGCCACCTCCGCGATCCGGGCACCGAAGAAGCCGAAATTCGCCGTGCGCTTCACGCGCCGCGCCAGGTCCGCGTCGCGCGTCGCGACGAAGCCGCCCTCGCCCGCGCAGACGGTCTTGGTGGCATGCATGCTGACCACCGCCGGCGCCATGCCGACGCGCAGCCCGTCGAAGGCGGCGGCGGCGTCGATCACCACCGGGATGCCGGTGCCCGCCGCCAGCTCGTCCCAGGGCGCCGGGTCCAGCGGGAGGCCGAAGGGCGCCACGGTGACGATGGCGGAGACCGGCAGCTCCGTCCGGCGCGCCAGCCCGCCGCGCAGCGCCGCGCGCACGCGATCCGGCGTCAGCGTCCAGCACGCCTCGTCCACGTCCAGGAAGCACGGCGTGAGCCCTGCCGCGACGGCGGCATGCGCGGTCGCAACGAAGGTCCAGGACGGCATCAGGCACAGCCCGCGACGCTGCGCCGCCGGCCGGTCCTCCAGCACCGCGCGCAGCGCGCAGGCGAGGCCGTCCGTGGCGGTGGAGACAGTCACCACGGCGGCGCCGAGCCGCTCGGCCAGGCGCCGCTCCAGCTCTGCGTTCAGCGGGCCCCAATTGGCATAGATGCGCGCCGCGTCGATGCGTCGGAGATAGGGCAGCAGCGCGCCGGCATCCGGCAGCCAGGGCCGCGCCACCGGGATGGCACGCGGCATCGCCACCGGCTCCCGCCGCGGGATCAGCGCCGTTCCGGCGAGACCATCCATGCTGTCCTCCTCAGCCCGCGCCGGGCGGCGCATCGAGGATCGAGCCCGCCTCCAGCGCGATATCGAAGCTCTCGGGCGGCAGGCCGTGGCACCAGCGCCGCCACATGCCGTGCAGCGCCACCTCCAGCCCGTCCACCACCCGCGTCGGGTCGGTCATGCCGCGCGCCAGGCTGTCGCGCAGGCCTGCGCGCACGGCCGCAAGCTCCGGCACGCGCGCCGCCCAGGCGGCCGCCCTGGCCAGGTAGTCTTCCGGCGATGTCGCGATGAAGCCGTGCAACCCGACATGCGCCATCAGCGATGCGCCGACGCGCGCCTGCATGGTGTCGCCCGCCAGCGTCAGCGTCGGCACGCCCATCCATTGCGCGAAGCAGGTGCTGGTACCGCCGGCATAGGGAAAGGTGTCGAGGATCAGGTCCACCTCGTCATGCAGCGCCAGGTAGCGCTCGAAGCCGGTGCGCGGCTGGGTGTCGAGCCGTGCGGCGTCGATGTCGTGCGCGGCGAAGGCATCCAGCAGGCGCAGCCGGGCGGGCTCGTCGGGGATGGCGGCCACCATCATCCGCGCGCCAGGCACGGCGTGCAGGATGCGCGCCCATAGCGCGATCACCTCCGGCGTCACCTTGCTCAGCCGGTTGAAGCTGCCGAAGGTGATGTGGCCGCGCGTCAGCGCGGGCAGCGGCGCCACCGGCGGCTCCACCCGGAACGGCTCGAAGACGGTGGAGAAGGGCAGGCGCAGCAGCTTCTCGGTGAACTGCGTCTCCAGCGTCCCGTGCGGCGCCAGCATCGCGTTGCACAGGAAGTAGTCCATCCGCGTCAGGCCGGTGGTGGCGGGATAGCCGATCCAGCTGGCCTGCACCGGCGCCGCCTTCGCCGCGAAGACGGCCAGCCGGTGATGCGCCGTGTGCCCCGAGAGGTCGAACAGGATGTCGATCCGGTCCGCCGCGATCTGCGCCGCCAGCTTCGCATCCGTCATCGCATGCGCTTCCGTCCAGCAGGCGAAGGCGCGGCGGAGATGATGCGTCACGTGGTCGGCGGTGGGATAGGTGGAGTACGCGTAGAGCTCGAAGCCGCGGGCCCGCAGCTCGAACAGGAACGGCGCCACGAAGTGCGAGACCGCATGCGCCCTGAGATCGCCGGAGACGAAGCCCAGCCGCGGCGGCCCGGCATGCGCGCGCAGCTTCCGCGAATGCCGCATCGGCGCGACGCGCCGCTCCAGCCGCGCGCCGTAGTCGCGATGCGCCTGGAACAGCGCCTCCGGGCCGGACTCGCCGCTATGCGTCTCGCAGAACAGCAGGCCGGAGCCGGCCAGCACCTCGTCCGGGTCGCGCGCCAGCGCGGCGCGGAAGCAGGCCAGCGCTTCCTCGATGCGGCCCTGCAGCTGCAGGATGTGGCCGAGCGTGGCGTGCACCGAGACGCTGTCGTCCCCCACCGCGATCGCGCGGCGGACCATCGCCTCGGCATCGGGCAGTCGGCCTACCACCTTCAGCGCCGCCGCCAGGCCGGTCAGCGTCTCGCCGTTGTCGGGGTCCAGCTCCAGCGCGGCGCGGTAGGCCTCGGCCGCCTCCGCATGACGCAGATGCTGCAGCAGCACGCCGGCATGCGCCTGGCGCAGATGCAGCGAATGCGGCTTGACCTCCACCGCGCGCGCAAGCTGCGCCGCGCATTCCTCCAGCCGGCCGGTCGCCTGCAGCAGCGCGGCCAGCGCATGCTTGAGTTCCGCGACGTCCGGGCAGAGCGCATCGGCCTCGCGATAGGCGGCGATCGCCTCCTCGGTGCGGCCTTCGCGGTGCAGCGCGTTGGCGCGCTGCCAGGCAGCGGCGGCCGGCCCGGCATCGGGCGGCAGCGTCGCGACGCCGAAGCCGCCCTGGTGGGTCGCCGACCCGTCATGCGCGGCGGCGATCAGGCGGTCCAGCCGCATGCGTGCCGCGACGTCACCCGGCGCCAGCGAAACGACGCGGCGCGCCGGCGGCAGCGCCTCCGCAGGACGGCCCAGCGCCTCGAGCGCAGAGGCGAGGAACTCATGCCCCGTCGCATGGTGCGGCCAACGCTTCACAGCCTGGCGCGCCAGCGCCGCGACCCGGCCATACCGGCCGCGCTGGAACAGCCCCGCCAGCCGCCTCGCCTCCGCCACCAGCGCAGCCGGCGGTCCTGCAGCGGGCGCCGTGGGCGTGCCGTCGACGGCTTCGGTCGGTGCAGGATCCTCGGCGCGGGGCGCACCGTGCTCCGCCTGAACGCGCAGCAGGATCTCCAGCGCGCCGGCCTCGGCCCGCGGCAGGCCCAGCGCCACCGCCTGTTCCAGCGCCTGCCGCGCCGCATCGAGCAGTCCTGCCTGCGCCAGGGTCGCGACGAAGCCGCGCCAGTGCAGCGGCTGCGACGGATCCTGCTCGAGCGCGGAGATGAAGTGGGGCAGCGCCTCCATCGGGCGGTCCTGGCGCGCCAGGGCCTCGCCCAGCAGCGCCGCACCGTGCGCATCGGTGCACCCGGCGAGCAGCGCCTCGGCTTCCGCCGCGTGGCCTTCCAGCAGCAGCGCCGCAGCGGTGTCGGCCGCCGCTGCCTGCATCGTCGCCCGGTCCACAACGTCGAGCACGCCCGCGCATCCCCGCTTCACTGCGGCAGTACGGCGTGCTGCGCCCGGTGCGCGACACGCGGCATCCTGCCGCCCCGGCCGCGCGATCCCGCCGGCCGGTCCCGCATCCTTCCACGCCGCGGGTTGACGGACCGTGACCGCGCGCGCGTCAACGATTCTTCCACCCTTGTCGCGCATGGTGGCGCGGATGCGGGGTCAGCAGCAGCGTGACCCGCCCGCGCGCCAGGATCGCGCCCCGTCCGGAAGAGTCCGCCATGATCCGCGATGCCGCCACCTCCGCCACGGTCGTCGCCGTGGGCCAGCCCCCAACGAGCCAGACGCGCGCCACGCAGCCCGCGCGCGACGAGGGGCCACCCGCCTCAGCCGCGGCCGACCCAACGCAGGTCGTGACCAACCCGTCGCTGCGACTGGACGCAGCGTTGAACCTGGTGGTCATCGAGTTCCGCGACTCCGCCGGCGAGGTGATGGCCAGCATCCCCTCTCCGCGCGAGCTCTCCGCCTATCGCGTCTCGGGTCCCACGCCGGAGGCCGACACGCCGGCGCGGCTGGACGTCACGCGCTGAACGAGACCCGGCGGCCGACCAGCGATTCCAGCCCGGGCCCACCGCCGCCGAGCAGCGACAGCACGGGGCTCGCGGCTGGCGCCGGCTGCAGTTGCGCGACGTAGCGCGCGGCCATCTTCGCGACCTCCTTCGGATCCTGCAGCTTCGCCACGTCCAGCCGGCGCGTCAGCAGGTCGCGCTGCTGCTCGAACTCCAGCGTGCCGAAGGAGGTGGGGATGCCCAACGCGCCGCGCACGACCTCCGTCAGCGCACGGTCGCTCATCAGCTGCGCGATGGAGGTGACCTGGCCGGCCATGCGGCGGAAGTAGAGCGCTTCCCGCAGGCCGGGATTGGCGTCGCCCATCGCCTTCTCGAAGCGGTTGGTCATCGCGCCAGCGATCACACGGTCCACGAGCCGGCTGTCCGCCAGGGGCGCCCGGCGCGTCTCGAGCGGCGCCTCGTCCGGCAGGAAGGGGGCAGTGTCGAGCATCGCCCGGCCCGCGGCCGACAGCGCGGCGCGCTGCGTCGGATCGAAGGCGGCCGCCTGGTTGGCGGAGAAGGCGCCGACCTGGTCATCCGCCAGCGCGGCCATCTGCGCAGGCGTCAGGGCGGTGAGCTGCGCCGGGGAGAAGGCGCGCAACTGCTCCGGCGACAGCGCGGAGATGTCCTCCGGCTCGATCGCGGCCACCTGCCATTGCAGCAGCCCGCGCAGCTGCGCCGGGGTCAGCGCCGCAACCTGCGCGCGACTGAGCGCCGCGACGTCCCCGGTCTCCATGCCGCCGATCGCCTCGGCCGAGATGGCGCCGATCTGGGCCGGGTCGAGGGCGGCGATCTGTTCCGCCGTGAGCGCCTGGACCTGCAGGAAGTCCAGCCCGGCGATGCGGTTCAGTTCGAGCTTCGCGACCTCCTCCGGCGCCTGCCGCCCCAGCGCCTCGGCCGAAAGCGTCACGGCGCGGCTGGATGCGAAGGCGTCCGCCAGCGCCTTCCAGCGCGGGTCTGACAGGCGGTTCACCAGGCTGCCCTGCGCGGCCGGATCCTCCGTCAGCACGCGGCGCAGCGTGGCACGCTTGTCCACCTCGGTCTCGAGCTGGAACGCTTCCAGCACCAGGCGCAGCGTGCGGCGGTCCTTCAGCAGCGCTTCGACATCAGTGATGCGGCCGGCGGCCTCCCGCAGCCGCGCGGCCTCGGCCTGATTGTCACGGCGCGCCGCGAAGCGCGCCTGCAGCGCCTCGCCCTGGCGTTCGGCGATGGCGAGCGCAGCCTGCGCGCCGACGCCGGCCAGCATGTCAGGCGGCCCCGCCGGCAAGAGCCGGCAGGCGCGGCAGCGACGCGGCCTGCGCCTCCAGCCCCGCGATCATGTCGCGGTGCAGCGCGATCAGCGGCTGCAGGCTGGCATCGTCCATCATGCGTGCCGCGGCCTCCCGCTGTGCCCAGATGCCGAGCGAGATCAGCCGGCCCTTCAGCTCGTCCGGCAGCCCGTTGCTGTCGAGCGTCAGGTCGCCGACCAGGATCGACCAGAGCTGCGCCGTCTTCTGCAGCGCCGTGGCGCGCGCCGGCACGTCCCCGGCGCCGGCCAGCAGGCCGTTGACGTAGCGGAAGGCGCGCAGTTCCAGCTCCTTCGGCGAGGAAGCGGCGTTCTGCGCGGCGGCGTAGCGTGCGACACCCATTCTGCGGCGGCCCGGTCGGTTGCGTGGGGGAGAAGGGCGGAAGGGGCACCACGGGCGCCCCTTCCGGTTCGATATCAGCGGAACAGGCTGAGCAGCGACTGGCTCTGCTGGTTCGCGATGGACAGCGACTGCGTCGCCAGCTGTTGGCGCGTCTGCAGGCTGGTCAATCGCGCGCTCTCCTCGGCCAGGTCGGCATCCACCAGCGCGCCCAGGCCCTCCTTCAAGCTGTCTCGCAGCTGCACGCTGAAGTCGCGCAACCCGTCCACCTGCTGCAGCGAGGCACCGATGCGCGCCAGGATGGTGCCCGCCGTGTCGATCGCGCCGTCCACCCGCGCGATCGCGCCCTGCGCGCCGCCGATCAGCCCGACCTGCGCCCCGGTGACCGCGGTGGTGCCGTTGCCACCATTGGCCACGGCGGTGGCATTGCTGACGATGATGCTGCCGCTGTTGTCGAAGCCGGCATTGATGCCGTCCTGCGCCATCGCCTGGATCAGCGTGCCGAGCACGGCAAGTGGCGACTGCGTGGCGGTGAATTCCACCGCGCGGACGATGGTATTCGGCCCGGGGGAGCCGGCCAGCGAGGCGTTGTTGTTGAACTCGTAGACGAAGGTCGTGGTGCCGACCGTCACCGAGAATCCGACGCCGTCCGAGATCGCCAGCGAGCTGTTGAAGGAGATCTGGTTCGCGCCCTGGTTCACCGTCAGCCCCGCCAGGTTGAGGCCACCGGCGGAGGAACGAAGATCGGAGGAATCGATCGAGGTCACCGTACCGGTGATGTCGCGCAGCACCTGCAGCGAGCCGGTCGTGTTGCTGTTGATCAGGTTCACGCCGTTGAAGGTCGCCGAATTGGCGAAGGCGTCGATGTTCGACAGCGAGGACGTGATCTGGTTGTTCATCGTCGTCGCATCCAGGCCCTGCTGCTGGCCCTGGGTGATGGTCTGCTTCAGGCGGCCGAGCTCGTTGCTGATCCGCGTCGCGGCGTCGCGCGCGACGGAAAGCGAGGCCCGGCCGAAATTCTGGCTGTCGATGACGGCATTCAGGCCGTTGAGGTCGGCGCGCATGCGCTGGGCGATGGTGAAGACGGCGGGGTCGTGGTTGGCCTGGCTGATGCGCAGCCCGGTCTCGATGCGCTGCTGCGTCTTGCCCATGTCGCCCGAGATGGTGTTGAGCGACCGCACGGCGGCCATCGCCGCCACATTGGTGTTGATCGAGGACATGGTCCTCTACTCCCATACATTTTGTTCCGCGCCGGGTTTCGCGTTTTGCTGCCCGATCGCGTGGCCCGTGCGGCGATCCGCCCGGGGCGGGGCCGGCGCCAGACGCCGGCTTCCCGTCACCACCATCCTCTCCGGAAGGGGTGAAGACCTGGTGAAGCGTCGCTCAGTCGAAGGCCGCGCCCTGCGCACCGCCCGCCGCGCGCAGCGCCGCGACGGCTCCCGGCGGCAGCGGCACGCCGCTGTTCGGATCCAGCCCGAGCACGGCCGCCTCGTGGCGCATCACATGCCGCACCAGGCGCAGGGCCTGGTACCACTCCTCCTGCTCGGCCAGCGTCAGCGCGCGCTCCAGCAGCTGCCGCGCCATGTTCGACGTCGTCGCCTCCTGGAAGTCGGCGGTCAGGCGATGCGCGTCGGCCATCGCCTGCTCGCGTTCCTCCTCGGGCCCCACATAGGCGCATTGCAGCGCGAAGTAGATGCGCCTCGCCGGCGTATTCGCCGCCTCCGGCGTCATCACCTGCTTGCCGAACAGGAAGCGTGCCCGCGCCACCAGTTCGACGCGGGTCCGGCTGCGGAACCGCAGCGAGGCCCCGTTCACCACCATGAGGTCCCCTGCCCGCATCTCGAGCACCAAGGTGGACATGCCACTCTCCTACCTGTCGGCGCAGCGGCATGCGCCGCCGCGCCGGCAGCCGGCCTTTGCCGGCAGTTGCGCGATTTTCGCCGCCACGCGGCCAGCCGCGTGCCCGTTCCTCGGGTCTGCACCACGCCGCCGCGAAAGAGGGCGACGACGCGTGACGCGGCCAATCATGGCGGGGAGCGCTTAACCGCACCTGAAGGCGCCCTCACCGCAGCAGGGAGGCCAGCGACAGGCGCGAGATCGTCGCCGTCGTTTCGTAGGATGCCTCCAGCCGCAGCCGCGTCTGGCGCAGCGTCGCGGAGGCCTCGGCCAGGTCCACCTCCTCCACGCGCGCCAGCTGCGCGCGCATCGCCACCATCAGGTCGCGGTGCCGCTCCCGACTGGCTTCCACGCGCTTCTCCGCGGCGCCCAGCGCACCACGTTCCTGCGCGATGCCGGCGGTCGCGCCCGACAGGCCCTGCGCCACGCCGACCAGCAGCGCGTCATAGCCCTGCCCCTGCGCCGCGGAGGCCGGCGTCAACGCGGCGAGGGTGGCAAGGCCGCGCAGCAACTCCCGCCCCCAGGCGCCTGCGACCTGCCCGGCCTGGTCCTCGCTCGGCAGCACGCCCCAGGCGATGCGTTCGTTGTCGGCGACCTGCACCGCGCGGCGCGGCTCGGCCAGCCCGGGGCCTTCCAGATGCGCGTTGAACGGGGCCGTGGCCGGCGCGATCGCAGCCGCCGCGGTGTTCGCCAGGACCAGGGCGGCATTGGCCGGCGTCAGCGCCGCGACCTCCGCCGCGATCGCCGTCGCCAGCGGACCGGTCGCGATGCCCGCGGCGTTCGGCACCGGCGCCTGGGCCAGGTCGCTGCCGGCGAAGAGGTATTCGCCCCCGTGGCGCGTGTTCAGCAGCGCGGCCGCTTCCTCCAGCGCGGACCGTGCGGACCGCGCCAGCGACTGCACCGCGGTCTGCCCGAAGGTGCGCGCGCGCTGCGCCTCCGCCGCGATGTCGGAGGCAATTGATTCCAGCCTTGCCAGCACGCCCTGTGTCGCGTCCATCCGGCCGAGAGCCGCATCGGCGGCACCGACATAGGCGTCCCGCCGCGCCAGGTCGCCGCGCAGGTCGATCGCCAGGCGCGCATCCTGGCCCAGCGCGCCATGCGTCTCGCCGCGCTGGCCGGTTGAGACCTGCCGGCCCAGCTCGTCCAGGCGCAGCCGCAGCCGCGCCTGGTCCAGTGCCATGCCGCCGATGGTGGAAATGACCGACATGCCTCAGCGCCCCTCAACGCACCGCGCCGAACAGCGCATCCCACATCGCCTGCACCGTCGCGACCACGCGGGCATTCACCGTGTAGGCGTTCTGCAGTTCCACCATCGCCGCCACCTCGCGGTCCACGTCGACGCCCGATCGCTGTTGCATCCGCGCGCCCAGCAGCTCCCGCAGCGCGCCCGCGCGTTCCCCGCTCGCCTCCGCCCCGGCACGGGCGGCCGCCTGCTCCGTCACCAGCGCCGCGCCATGCGCCTCCAGCGTCAGCAGGCCGGACAGGCCGGAGACCAGCGTGCCGTCGGGCCCCAGGCCGGCTGCGGGAATGGCGGGCTGCGGTGCTCCGGCGGCGACATCCGCGCCGAAGGTGAAGTCCAGCAGCCGGTCCAGCAGCGTCGCGAAGCCGGCCGGCCCGCCGGGCGGGTTCGGCGCGAAGGCGGTCGGCCCGCCCGGCACGGCGACGACGACATGCGTGCCATCCCGCACCAGCGCGGGGTTAGCGGCCACCGCGGCGTTCACGCCGATGGCCGCGGCGAAGCCGAGCTGCGCACTGCCGGCATAGGGCAGCGTCACGTCGGGCACGGCGCCGGCGCCATCGGTGAACAGGCGCAGGCCCTGCGCCTCGAATCGCGCGGCGGTGTGCGCAGCGGAGAGGTCGAGTTCGGCGGCCATGCGCGGCAGGGTCAGGTCACGCAGCTCCGCCGCGGCGGCCATGCGGCCGCCCATGATTCGCCGCGTCACGTCCTGCCCGCCGAGCATCACGCCGGGCAGGGTGCCCGCCCCGCCGTGCCAGGCGCCCGCGCCGACGGTGGCCGATGCCACCGAGAAGGCGGCCGATCCGTCCAGCGGCAGCACCAGCCCGCCCCGCGCCACCAGTGTCACGTCGCCCGCGCCGCCCCGGATCACGGAGACGTCGAGCGATTCCGACAGGCGCCCGATGGCGCGGTCGCGCCGGTCCTCGAGGTCGGCGGCGGTGCGGCCGGCGGCGATCTCGCGCCGGATGTCGAGGGTCAGCGTGCCGATCTCCGCGAGCGCGGCGTTGGCGGCCGCAGCTTCCTGCACCAGCGCGTCATGCGCCGCCTGGCGCGCACCGCCGATCGCCGCGGCGACGCCGTTGAAATGCGCGGCCAAGTCCTCCGCGGCGGCGACCACCGCACCGCGGCGGATCGCGTCCTCGGGCGCCTCGCGCAGCGTGGCGAGGCTGGCGCGCAGGCCGGAGAGCCGCCCG
>NZ_JAPSMD010000186.1 GCF_027856955.1 Falsiroseomonas oryzae
GCCGATGGGCGCGGGCACGCTGCGCCTGACCGGCGCGGCCGAGGCACTGGATGCGCTGGCCGAGGCCGGCCTTGTCGGCCGCCGCGCCGCCGTCACCGCCCGCGCCGTGCTGCCGATGCTGTCGCGTCCCTCCGCCGAGAACGGCATGCCGGAAATCGAGGTGCCGCTGACGCTGGAGGACCGCATCCTGGCGCTGGCGCGGATCCCCGTGGTTCGCTTCGAACCGCTCGCCTGGCCGCGGCGGTAACGCAGGGCAGTCCGGTCAGCGTCCCGCCGCGGCATAGGCCGCCGCGGTGATGGCCAGCGCGCAGGCGCCGGGCGAGGCGCGCGGCGCGGCGCGCAGCCCATGCTCCCAGGCGGCACGGAAGCGGTCGGGCGGCAGGCTGCTGGTCCAATGCGCCAGGTGCTCGGCCGGCGCACCGCAGCCTTCCGCCAGGCCGCCCATCGCAGCGCGCTCCTCGGGCGTGGCGCCGGTGCCGGGCTGCAGCGGCGGGAAGCCGAGCAGGCGCCGCGATTCGTCGCGGTTCTCGAAGACCAGCGCGGCCATGCACTCGTCCTGCAGGCGCAGCCGGGTGGCGCGGCGCGAGGATTCGGGCTGGATGCCGACGCTGTCCTTGATGGCCCGGGCCTCGCACGCCGCTTCCTGCCCGCGCGTGACGCCGAGCGGCAGGCCGGGCCCGGTGGCGCAGCCCGCCAGCAGCCAACCCATGCAAAGCGCCATCCCGATCCGTCGCAGCATCGTCCCGCATCCTCCGCCCGGATCGCAGCGCGTCCGGCGGGCAGGAGGATGGCGGCGGCGGGGCGATCAGGCTGTGAGGTAGCGCACGGTCAGGTGCGCGGTGAAATCCGCCGGGTCGAGGGGCTTGCCCGTGGCGTGCCGCAGCAGGTCCTGGAAGCCGAGCCGCGCCCCCTGGCCATGCACATGCCGGTTCAGCCAGCGCATCATGCCGGACAGGTCGCCCTTGGCCAGCTTCGCGTCGAGGTCCGGCATCTCCCGCCGGATCGCCGCCATCAACTGCGCCGCGGCCATCGCGCCCAGGGTGTAGGAGGGGAAGTAGCCGAAGGCGCCGTCGTGCCAGTGGATGTCCTGCAGGCAGCCCTCCGCGTCGTCCGGCGGCACGATGCCGAGCATCTCCCGCATGGCCGCGTTCCACGCCGCCGGCAGCCCCGGCACGTCCAGCTCGCCGGCGATCAGCGCCCGTTCGAGGCGGAAGCGCAGGATGACATGGGCGGGGTAGGTCAGCTCGTCGGCGTCCACGCGGATGAAGCCGCGCCCGACCCGGCGCCACAGCCGCGCCAGGTTGTCCGGCGAGGCGATGCGCGTGCTGAGGCCGAAGGTCTGCCGCAGCCGCGCCGCCAGGAAGCCGAGGAAGGCATCGGAGCGGCAGGCCTGCATCTCGACGATCAGCGACTGCGATTCATGCGCCGCCATGCCGGCGGCCTCACCCACGGGCTGGCGCGCGAAGCCGGCGGGCAGGTGGCGCTCGTACATCGCGTGGCCCGTCTCGTGCAGCACGCCGAGCAACGCCTTGGCCGGGTTCTCCTCGTCGTAGAAGGTGGTGATGCGCACGTCGGAGGGGTTGCCGCCGCAGAAGGGGTGCAGCGATTCGTCAAGGCGCGCATGGCTGAACTCCAGCCCCACGCGCTCCGCCATCTCGCGGCACAGGCTGCGCTGCGCCTCAACGGGGAAGCGGCCGGTCAGCGGCAGCGGGGCGGGCTTGCGGGCCTGGATCTCCTCGGCGCGTGGCAGCGCCTCGCGCAGCCAGGCCTCGTAGGCGGCAAAGACCGGGTCGAGGTCGGCCGCCGTCACGCCGGGCTGGTAGCCATCCATCAGCGCATCGTAGGGATCCATGCCGAGCGCGGCGCCGAGCGCCTGCGCCGTCTCTCGCTGCAGCGCCACGACCTCGGCCAGCAGCTTGGCCACCTTGCCGAAATCGGCATCCGCCTTGGCCTCGCGCCAGACCTTCTCGCAGGCGGAGTTGGCGCGGGCGGAGGCCTCCACCAGCTCCACCGGCAGGGCGGTGGCGCGCGCATGGGCGCGGCGCATCAGCGCCAGGTTGGCGCCCTCCCATTCGCCCTCCGCCGTCGCGGCGGCGAGGTCCTCGGCGACCTGGGGCGCGATGAGCATCTCGTGCGCGACGCCGGCGAGCGCGGCCAGCTGCTCGCCCCGCGCATGGCCGCCGCCGGGCGGCATCATCGCGCTGGCGTCCCAGTGCAGGATGCCCGCCGCCTCGTTCAGCGCGCCGAGCCGCGCGAAGCGGGCCTTGAGGCGTTCGTAGGCGTTCATGTGTGTCCCATCCGATTCACGCCTCCGGTGCCCGGCCTTCGGCCTCCGCCCTCCGACGACCGGATGGGGTCGAGCGCAGGGCGAAGGCGGCCAGCACGCCGAGCAGCGACAGCGCCAGCCCGTACCAGGTGATCGCATAACCCAGGTGGTTGTTCGTCGGTCGCGGCAGCGTGCGCGCCGGATCCGGCAGGCCGCCGCCCGGCCCGAGCGCGACAATGCCATAGGGCGCGACCTCCGCCAGGCCGAGCGCAGCGCCGATCACCGGCGGATCGAAGCTGTAGAAGCGCCGCGCCGCCGGGTCCGCCGTGGCGGACATCCAGCCCGCCGGCTCGCCCGGATGCACCCAGCCCTCCACCGTCACCTCGCCCTCGGGCCGCGCGACGGGCCCCGCACGATCGATCGGCATCCATCCACGGTTGACCAGCACGGGCGGCGCACCCTCCCGCAGCAGGGGCGTGACGACCTGCGTGCCCAGCACCGGGCCGCGCGTGGCCACGCCCAGGGTCGCCTCCCGCGCATGGTCGAAGCGGCCCGTGACGCGCACCTTGGAGAGCGGCTCCGGCGGGTCGCGCAGCGGGGCGGCGGGCGCGGCCTCGCTGGCGGCGATTCGGGCGATCAGGTCGTTCTTCCAGTGCAGCCGCTGCACCTGCCAGGTGCCGAGGAAGAGCAGGACGCCGAGCACGGGGACCGCGGCGAGGGTTGCGATCAGCAGGGGGCGGCGCATGGCCGGCCCGATGTGGGATGGCTCAGCCGCCTTCGCCACCTCCGTTGCTGCTTCCCATGCCGCCGCCATCCGTGCCGCTGCCTGTGTGGGCTTCGGGGCCGGACGGGCCCGCGGGCGTACCGCCGAGCATCCAGCCGAGGCCGGCCGCGAGCGCGCTGACACTCAGCAGCCAGAGTGTCGCGACGCCGCTCGCCAGGCCGACCAGCAGCGCGATACCGCCGAGGCCTGCCGTCATCGCCACGCGCTTCATGCCCCGATCCCTGCCCCGTGTGCGGCACCGAGCCTCCGCCGCTTGCCGCATCCGTGCAAGCGGCGCCTGCGACCTTTCCCGTTCATGGCGGACGGGCGGGGGCGTAGCGGTAGGACGGGACACGCAACGGGCAGGAGACACGACCATGGCCGCGTTCGACGCCTTCCTCGAACTGGACGGGATCAAGGGCGAGACGGAGGACAAGTCCGGTGCCGCGCCACGGCTCGATCCGACGCTGCGCGAGGCGGTGCACCGGCTGCCCGTCGCGGACGCGGCTGCGCCGACGCTGAGCTCGACCAATGTCGTCGCCCGCCAAGAGGGCGAGGTCGCAGACGGGATCGGCGATGCCTTCGTCTGGGTCGGCCAGACGGATGCGGTCGCGCTGGAGGTCACGCTCGAGCCCGTGCTGATCACCAGCTATCAGCTCGGCGGGGGCAGCGCCGACAGCAGCGCCTTCGATGGCCGGCTCCTCACCGCGCGCGACATGGCCGACGAGCAGGCCGCCGTCGCCGCCGCCGCCGAGACGCAGGATCTGCTGGCGGCGGCCGCGTCCGCGAGCCGCGGCCGCTGGGGGGACTACTACCAGATGACGGTGGACCCGGTCGAATAGGCGGGCGTCCCGGCGCTGGCGGGCTCAGCCCGCCGCGCCGCTGCGGTGGCGCCATTGGGCCCAGATCAGGGCGGCCTTGGCGATGCGCATGGTCAGCACCGCGCCGGGCAGCAGCAGCACCGGCCACAGCACCAGATGTACCCAGAAGGGCGGCTCCAGCCGGAACTCCACCAGGAAGGCGCCGATCACGGTCAGCGCGCCCAGCAGGAAGATCGCCGCCACCGCCGGGCCGTCGCCCGCATCCTGCGCCGAGAGATCCAGCCCGCAGGCCGTGCAGGCCGGCGCGACATCCAGCAGCCCGGCGAACAGCGGGCCCCGGCCGCAGCGCGGGCAGCGGCCGCGAAGCGCCACCCCCAGGAACGGCGCGACCCCGTCGGCGGGCGCCGACGGGGTCGCGTGCGTGGTCATGCTGCCAGAGGCTCAGTGCTGGGCGATCTCGCCCGCGCCCCACCAGTAGATGAAGATGAACAGGAACAGCCAGACCACGTCCACGAAGTGCCAGTACCAGGCCGCGGCCTCGAAGCCGAAGTGGCGCTGCGGCGTGAAGGCGCCGCGCATGGCCCGGATCAGGCAGACCGCCAGGAAGCAGGTGCCGACGAAGACGTGGAAGCCGTGGAAGCCGGTGGCGAGGTAGAAGGTGGAGGGATAGACGCCGTCGCGGAAGCCGAAGGGCGCGATCATATATTCCTTGATCTGGAAGCCCGTGAAGGCGACGCCCAGCGCGACGGTCAGCGCCAGCCCGGTGACCAGCGACTTGCGGTCGTTCTGCAGCAGCGCGTGGTGCGCCCAGGTCACGGTGCAGCCGGACAGCAGCAGGATCATCGTGTTCAGGAAGGGCAGGTGGAAGGGATCGAAGGTGTGGATCCCCGCCGGCGGCCAGATCGCCTTCGCCGCGCCGGAGACGTGCTCGGGAAACAGGGCGAAGTGGAAATAGGCCCAGAAGAAGGCGACGAAGAACATCACCTCGGAGGCGATGAACAGCACCATGCCGTAGCGCAGGCCGAGCCGCACGACGGGGCTGTGCAGGCCCGGCGTGTTGCTCTCCTTCAGGACGTCGCGCCACCAGAAGAACATCACCGCGATCGTCGCGGCCAGGCCGATGCCGGCGAGCCACCAGCTGTTGTTGTGCGCGATCAGGATGATGCCGAGCACCAGCGCGCCGCCGGCGAAGGCGCCGAGCAGCGGCCATGGCGAGGGATCCACGAGGTGGTAGGGATGCTTGTAGGGGCTTGCGCCCGTCTCGCCTTGGCTTGCCATCGCTCGTCCTAGTCGCTTCCGGCGGGGCTTCGCGCCCCTGCCCTTGGTGGTCGAGAAATCCCGCGAAAACCGCCGCAGATCAAGCCTGCGGCGACGTTCAGCGGGTGGTGGTCGGGGCCTCCCGCCGGCCGACATGCGGGCCCGCATTGGCCAGCGCACCGGACCGTTCCGCATCGTGCAGGCTGCGGTGGAAGGTGTAGTTCACGGTGATGGTGCGGATGCCCCGGGTGTTCGGATCTTCCGCGATGCGCGGGTCCACCCAGAAGGCGAGCGGCATGTCCACCTCCTGGCCCGGCGCCAGCGTCTGCTCCTCGAAGCAGAAGCAGGCGACCTTGTGGAAATACTTGCCGACCACCTCGGGCGTGACGTTGTAGGTGGAGATGCCGGTCGCCGGCCGGTCGGCCAGGTTGCGGGCGCGGTAGAAGCCCAGCGCCTCCTCGCCGACGCGCAGCTGCACGGCGGGCTGCGCCGGCTCGAACCGCCAGGGCAGTTGCGGCTGGGTGTTGGCGTTGAAGCGCACGGTCACGACGAACTCGCCCGGCGTCTCGGGCGCGCGCTGGCCGATCATCGGCGTGCCGCCGAAGCCGGTGACGCGGCAGAACAGGTCGTAGAGCGGCACGGCGGCGAAGGAGACGCCGACCATGCCGAAGACCACGGCGAAGGCGCCGCCGGCCACCCGGCGGTTGCGCTTCTGCATCTGCGCGCGGCGTGCCTCGTCCATTCCGGTCAGCCCCGCAACAGCCGTGCCATGGAGATGAAGTAGAACAGCACCACGAGCCCCACGAGCGTCAGCAGGATGGCCCAGTTGCGCTGGCGCCGGCGCTTCTCGAAGGCGATGCGCTCGTCGGGCGTCATGCCAGCAGCAGCCTGTCCAGGGCGAGCGCGCCGAACAGCGCGAAGAGGTAGGTGAGCGAGTATTTGAAGCAGCCGCGCGCCGCGGCGTCGTTGGCCAGGCTGCGGCCGGCGTCGTCCTGCGGCTCGCGCAGCACGCGCCAGGCGTGCCGCAGGAACAGCCCGCCCAGCAGCGCCGCGACGGCGGCATAGGCCGGGCCGGAGAAGCCGACCAGCCAGGGCGCCAGCGTCACCGGCACCAGCGCCAGGGTGTAGAGCATCACCTGGCGCCGCGTCTCCTTCGCGCCATGCGTGACGGGCAGCATGGGCACCTTGGCGCGCGCGTAGTCGCCATGCGCCCAGAGGCTGAGCGCCCAGAAATGCGGCGGCGTCCACATGAAGACGATGGCGAAGAGGATCAGCGGCACCAGGGAGACGTCACCGGTGGCGGCCGCCCAGCCGATCACCGGCGGGAAGGCCCCGGCGGCGCCGCCGATGACGATGTTCTGCGGCGTGCGGCGCTTCAGCCACATCGTGTAGATCGCGACGTAGAAGAAGATGGAGAAGGCGAGCCAGCCCGCCGCCACCCAGTTCGTCGCCAGCCCCATCACCGCGACGGAGGCGAAGGACAGCGTCAGGCCGAAGCCCAGCGCCGCGCCCGGCTCGATCCGGCCCGACGGGATCGGGCGGCGCTGCGTACGGCGCATCAGCGCGTCGATGTCTCGGTCGTACCACATGTTGATGGCGCCCGCCGCGCCGGCGGCGACCGCGATGCACAGGATGGCCGCGACGCCGAGCACGGGGTGCATCGGCGCGGGCGCGACCACCAGTCCGACGATCGCGGTGAACACCACCAGCGTCATCACGCGCGGCTTGAGCAGCGCGATCCAGTCGCGCACCTCCGAAAGGTCCGCTGATGCGTCGAGGGGGGCTTGCGCCCCCCTCTCGTCGATGGCGGTGCCGCTCATCGTCGCCTCACTCCGTTCGCGTCACCGGACGCGGGGCAGTTCGTCGAAGGTGTGGAAGGGCGGGGGCGAGCTGACCTGCCACTCCAGCGTGGTCGCGCCCTCGCCCCAGGGGTTGTCGGCCGCCTTCGCGCCCTTCGTGAAGGTCACGTAGAGCACGTAGAAGAAGAACAGGAAGCTCGCGACCGAGATGTAGGACCCGACCGAGGCGACCATGTTCCAGCCGATGAAGGCGTCCGGATAGTCCGGATAGCGGCGCGGCATGCCCTGGTTGCCCAGGAAGTGCATCGGGAAGAAGGTCAGGTTCACACCGACGAAGGTCAGCCAGAAGTGGATCTGGCCCAGCTTCTCGGGATACTGGCGGCCGCTCATCTTGCCGAGCCAGTAATAGATGCCGGCATAGATGCCGAACACCGCGCCCAGGCTCAGCACGTAGTGGAAGTGCGCCACCACGTAGTAGGTGTTGTGCAGGATCTGGGTGATGCCCGCATTGGCCAGCACCACGCCGGTCACGCCGCCGACGGTGAACAGGAAGATGAAGCCGATGGCGAACAGCATCGGCGTGTCGAAGCGCAGCGACCCGCCCCACATCGTGGCGATCCAGGAGAAGATCTTGATGCCCGTCGGCACCGCGATGACCATCGTGGCCGCCATGAAGTAGGCCCGCGTGTCCACGTCGATGCCCGAGGTGAACATGTGGTGCGCCCAGACGATGAAGCCGACGAAGCCGATCGCCACCATCGCGTAGGCCATGCCGAGGTAGCCGAAGACCGGCTTCTTCGAGAAGGTGCTGACGATGTGGCTGATGATCCCGAAGGCCGGCAGGATCATGATGTAGACCTCGGGGTGGCCGAAGAACCAGAACAGGTGCTGGAACAGCACCGGGTCGCCGCCGCCGGCCGGGTCGAAGAACGCCGTGCCGAAGTTGCGGTCGGTGATCAGCATGGTGATGGCGCCGGCCAGCACGGGCACTGCCAGCAGCAGCAGGAAGGCGGTGACCAGCATCGACCACACGAACAGCGGCATCTTGTGCAGCGTCATGCCGGGCGCGCGCATGTTGAAGATGGTGGTGATGAAGTTCGCCGCGCCGAGGATCGAGCTCGCGCCCGCCAGGTGCAGGCTGAACAGCGCCAGGTCCATCGCCATGGACGGGTGGTAGGTGTTGTCGGTCAGCGGCGGATAGATGGTCCAGCCGCCGCCCGGGCCCTCGCCCACGAAGAGCGATGCGCCGAGCAGAAGGAAGGCCGGCACCAGCAACCAGAAGCTGATGTTGTTCATGCGCGGGAAGGCCATGTCCGGCGCGCCGATCATGATCGGCACGAACCAGTTGCCGAACCCGCCGATCAGCGCCGGCATGACGACGAAGAACACCATGATCAGGCCGTGCGCGGAGACGTAGGCGTTCCACATCTGGCCGTCGGCGAAGATCTGCATGCCCGGCTGCTGCAGCTCGATCCGCATCAGCAGGGACAGGCCGATGCCGATGATCGCGGCGACCAGCGAAAAGCCGATGTAGAGGGTGCCGATGTCCTTGTGGTTCGTGCTGAACAGCCAGCGCTGCACGAAGCCGGGCTTGTGGTCGTGGTGGTCGTGGCTGCCGTGCGAGCCGTGGGCGTGGGCTGCGGTGTCCATCGGGATCCGTCCGCTGATCGGGTTGCGTCCGGGCGGCGCCTTAACGGCGCGCCTCGGCGAGGGTGGTGGTCGCGCCGGAGGCGAGCGGGCGATGCTCGCCGGCCGCCGGCGCGCGCTCGGCCAAGGCCGAGGGCGGCGGGCCGGGCGGCAGGCCCTGCGCGAAGCGGGTCTTCGCCTGCTCGGCCCAGGCGTTGAATTCCTCGCGCGGGACGGCGCGGACCTCGATCGGCATGAACCAGTGGTTCACCCCACAGATCTGGTTGCACTGGCCGTAGTAGACACCCGGACGGTCGGCCCTGATCCAGGTTTCCAGCGTGCGTCCCGGGATCGTGTACTTCTGCACGCCGAGGGAGGGGACGAAGAAACTGTGGATCACGTCCTGGCCGGTGGTCAGGATGCGGATATTGGCGCCGACGGGGATGACCAGCGGGTTGTCCACCGAGAGGTTGCGGATCTGGCCCTGCGCGATCTCGTTGTCCGGGATCGGGTAGCTGTCGAAGGTGAAGTTGCCGTTGTCGGGGTAGGCGTAGTGCCAGTACCACTGGCGCCCCTGGACATTGATCGTCATGTCCGCGTCGACCGCCCGGTCCTGGTAGTAGATCAGCCGGAAGGACGGGATCGCGATCACCACCAGGATCAGCACCGGCACGACCGTCCAGGCGATCTCGAGCATGGTGTTGTGGCTGGTGCGGGACGGCTTCGGGTTCGCCTCGGCCCGGAAGCGCCACATCACGTAGGCCAGCAGGATCGCGACGAAGATCGTGATGACGACGATGATCCAGAACACCAGGCTGTTGAAGGACGAGATGGCGTCCTTGATGGGCCCGCCAGAGGCCTGCAGCCCCATGCCCCAGGGCTGGGGCGCGCCGAGCATGGCGCCGCCGGCGTCCTGCGCCAGCGCGGCGCCCGCGGCGAGCAGGCCGAAGCCCGCCACCACGGCCCCGATGACCCGGGCCGCCTGTCCCATGAAAGCGCCGATTGCCTGCCTCATTCCGCCGTCCCGCCGGCGCGGCTTGGCGCCGCGCGCTTTCTCAACCTGCCATGGCTGGGGCGCGTGAGTTCGCGCCGGCGTCGCCGCCTGCCGAACCGGGCTCCCCAATGGGCGACCTATAGAAGCGCCCTTCGCACCGCACAAGTGAGCCCGGCAGAAGGATTGGCAAGACAAGCACTTGGCATCGGGCGGCGGCGCTCAGCCGCCCGGCGCGGCCTCCGCCTCCGCGTCGCCTTCCGCCACGTGGTCCACCATGTCGGTCAGCATGGACCGGATGTGGCTGTCGCCCACCACGTAGAAGACCTGCCGGCCCCGCCGTTCGGCCTGCAGCAGCCGCGCCGCGCGCAGCAGCCGCAGGTGGTGGGACACGAGCGAGGCCGAGATCTTCAGCCCCTCCGCCATGTCGCCCACCGAGACGGGCGCATCGAGGCTGGCCAGGATGATGCGCAGCCGAGTCGGATCGCTCATCAGGCGGAACATCTCCGCCAGTTCCACCACCTGGTCCTCGGCGATCCGATCCCGCACGCCCATCGCCACGTCCTGCTGCTGCGCCGCCATCCTCCGCCGCGCTTGCGGCTGCGTCCAGCATCCCGTGACGGGGTTCCCGCCGCACCGCCCTTGACGCGGACCCGCCGCCGTCCAACCTGCGCACCGCAAGCAACCCATTGAAATTCAAGGAACAAATGAACAGATGAACAGGGATGAGATCTCGACAGGCCTACATGTGAACAGCCGTTCAGGTATCGGCCGCCGCGCGCTGCTCACCGCGCTCGCCGCCGCGCTGCCGCTGCCGGCCCTGGCGCAGGGCCCGTCGCAGGGGCAGCCGGCCGCCCAGGCGCGGCTG
>NZ_JAPSMD010000187.1 GCF_027856955.1 Falsiroseomonas oryzae
GCCGCGGCGCACGAGCGCCTCGTCATCCACCAGCAGCGCGCGCAGGAACGGCGCGGCGGCCACCCCGCCCGCCTGGGGCGGCGCCGCCACGGCCTCGGCCTGCACCTCGCTGCGCGGCAGCCACAGCGTCACCGTGGTGCCGCGCCCCGGCGCACTCTCGATGGCAAGCCCGCCGCCCGACTGCTCCGCGAAGCCGCGCGCCATCGCCAGGCCGAGTCCGGTGCCCAGCCCCGCCGGCTTGGTGGTGAAGAAGGGCTCGGTCGCACGCGCCAGCGTCGCGGGGTCCATCCCAGCGCCGGTGTCGCGCACCGCCAGCCGCACGTACTCGCCCGAGGCCAGCCCGGCGGGGTGCGACGCCGCGGGCTCCACGCGCTCCATCGCAGCGGCCAGGGTCAACGTGCCACCGCCCGGCATCGCGTCGCGTGCATTGGTGGCCAGGTTCAGCAGCACCGTCTCCAGCTGGTCCTTGTCCGCGCGCAGCCGCGGCAGCTCTCCATCGATCACGGCCCGCACCTGCACCTCGGCGCCCAGCGTGTGGCCCAGCACCTCGCGCAGGTCGTCGATCAGCGCGGCGGCGTCCACGTCGGCGGCGTGCAGCTCGCCCTGGCGGGCGAAGGCCAGCAGGCGCCGCGCGACGGAGGCACCGCGCTCGGTCGCCTCCAGCACCATCGCGGCGAGGCGCCGGACCGCCTCGGCATCGTCCGGCCGCCGGCCGATCAGGCGCGCGCCGCTGGAAGCCGCCTGCAGCACGTTGTTCACGTCATGCGCGATGCCGCCGGCCAGCTGGCCCAGCACCTCCATCCGCTGCGCCTGGCGCACGCGGGTCTCCGCCGCCTCGCGGCCCGCGGTCTCGCGGCGCAGTTCTTCGAGCGCCGAGCGAAGCTGCTCATGCGCCGCATGTTCCGCCGCCGCCCGCCGGATCGCCATCCAGGAGACGAGCAGCAGCAGGCCCGAGGCCGCCGCGGCGACCACGCCATAGAGCTGCAGGTTGTCGTACCAGCGACGCAGCAGCGCCGAGGTCTCCACGCCGAAGCCCACATACAGCGGATAGCTCCCGACGCGGCGATAGGCATAGGCGCGCTCCCGCCCGTCGATCGTGGAGATGCCGCGCAGGAACGAGCCCTCCGGCCGCTCCGCGATGGCGCGCATCAGCGGACTGTCGGGCGGCAGCCGTTCGCCGCCGCCCGGCGGCTCGCGCACCAGCACCGCGCCGTCGCTGCGGATCAGCACGCCGGCATGCGGCATCGGCGGCGCCGCTTCGGCGAAGAAGCGCGCGAAGTAGTCCGGGCTCAGCGCGATGTGGATGGTGCCGTCGAAGCTGCCGTCCGGCGTGGACCGTCGGCGGCTGAGCGCGAAGCTGGGCACTCCCGTGGCGCGCCCGCGGAAGGCGGTGGAGACGAAGGGGCCCGGTTCGCCGTCGCGATGGACGCGAAAGAAGTCCCGGTCCACGATGGTGATGGCGGGGTTCCAGCCCTGGCTGCCGGCGCGCACCACGCCGTTGCGGTCGGTGACCCAGATGGACACCGCCTGCTCCAGCGGCGCCTGCAGCCGGGCAAGGAAGAGGTTGATCTCCGGCGTCTCGATCTGCTCCCAGGTCAGGTCGTGCACGCGGTCGTCCACGCGGGCCAGGGCCAGTTCCTGCGTCTCGAAGACCTTGCGGGCGTGCTCGTGCATGACCGCGACGGTGCGCACCACGGCGTCCTGCCCGTCGCGCAGCACATCCGCGCGGTTCTGCAAGGCCGCGGCCGCGAACAGCACCGCCGGCACCAGCAGGGCGGCGAGCACCAGCAGCAGGTGCAGGCGCCGCACGGAGGGCGAGCGCCGTCCTTCACCCGGTACCGTCTCGTCTCCGGCATCCGCCCGGCCTGCCGGTACTCCCACCACCCTTCCCGCTTCCGTGATCCGCGAGCCACTCTTGGCGCCGCGCCCCCGCCACGGGAATGCCCACGGCGTTGACATGCAGGAGAGCGGGCGGCCTGCGGATCAATCCACGCCCATCGCCATCCCGTCGCGCTGCGGGTCGGCGCCGCCCTCCGGCACGCCGTCCCACAGCGTGATTCCGTGCGGTGCCGCGAAGGGATAGGAGTGCCAGGCGCGCCGCACGGCGTGGCCCCGTGCCTCCAGGGCCCGCTGCACGGCGCGGGGGATGCGGTTGGAGACGTCGATCGCGGGTGTCGTGGCGGAGAAGCGCGGCGCCATCACCGCCTCCTGCATGCCCATGCCGAATTCCAGCAGGTTCAGCAGCACCTGGACCAGCGCCACGCCGATCCAGGCGCCGCCCGGCGCGCCCAGCGTCGCCACGGGCCGCCCCGCGGCGTCGAAGACGATGGTCGGCGCCATGGAGGAGAAGCGCTTCTTGCCCGGCGCGATCGAGCCAGGTCGGCCCGGCCGCGGATCGTACCAGTTCATCGCGCCGTTCAGCATGATCCCCGTCCCCGGCGGGATCACGCCGGACGGCACGCCAAGGGTATGGGTGAGGGAGGCGACCATCCCGTCCCGGTCCACGACCGAGACCGTGGTGGTGTCGCGTGGCTCGCCGTCAGGGCGCGGCGCGCCGGCGCGCCCGCCGCGGCGGATCCGGGCCGCGACCTCGTCGGCATGCGCGTCGGACAGCAGGCGGTCCAGCGGGGGCGGGTGGAAGGCCGGGTCGCCGATATGCGCCTCGCGGTCGGCCAGCGCGACGCGCAGCGCCTCCGTCACGGTGTGGATATAGCCAGGACTGTTGTGACCGAGCGCCGCCAGGTCGAAGCGCTCCAGGATGCGCAGCGCCTCTCCCACAACGATGCCGCCCGCCGGCGGCGCGGGAAGCGACACGACGAAGCCGCGGAAGGGCACGCGCAGCGGAGTCGTCTCCGTCACACGGAATCCGGCGAGGTCGGCGCGGGAAAGCAGGCCGCCATTCGCCGCCATGTCGGCGACGATGCGCGCCGCGATCTCGCCCTCCTGGAACGCCGCCGCGCCGCCCGCGGCCACGGCGCGCAGCGTCCCGGCCATGGCCGGGTTGCGCACCCCGTCGCCGGGCCGCTTCGGCGTGCCGTCCGCGCGCAGGTACAGCGCGCGTCCCTCCGCGGTGAAGGCCAGCTTGTCCGTCATGGACAGCCGGCCATAGGCGGCCTCGTCGGCGGTGAACATGGTGTGGACATGCGGCCGGACCATCCAGCCATCCTCGGCCCAG
Organism: Falsiroseomonas oryzae; assembly: GCF_027856955.1. GTDB lineage: Bacteria > Pseudomonadota > Alphaproteobacteria > Acetobacterales > Acetobacteraceae > Falsiroseomonas > Falsiroseomonas oryzae. The sequence goes on from NZ_JAPSMD010000187.1 coordinate 3,176, forward strand.
CCGATGGCGGCCTCGAACAGGCCGCGCCAGGGCAGCCGGCCCCAGCGCGCATGCGCCGCCTCGAACAGCCTGAGGATGCCGGGCGTGGTCACCGCGCCATGCCCGATCTCGTTCACCGCGCCGGCCAGGCGATAGCCATAGCCGTCCGCGCAGTCGCCGAGGTAGCGGTCGGCCCACATCGCCTCCGTCGCCGCGGCGGGGCAGACGGAGAGCGCGTCGAGCACGACGGTCTCCCCGCCGCGGGGGTCGTGCAGCTGCAGCACGCCGAGCCCGGCCAGACCGCACATCAGCGGGTCCACGACGCCCTGCACCAGGGCGCAGGCCAGCAGCGCGTCCAGCGCCGTGCCGCCGACCGAGAGCACCGCTGCCCCGGCCTCCACCGCCTCCGGCTGCGGCGCGACGATCATGGCGCGCGGGGTGGGCAGGCGGCGGGGCGGACGGGGCATGGCGCAGGCTTCCGGTCGGGCATCCAGCCTGGACGCCGCCCCGCAATGCGGCAACCCGGGCTTTACGGGCCGTCCCCGCGCGGGCAGAGGGGCGGCCTGTTCCTGGACGACCGATCCACCGCTCCGGCAGTTCCGCCGGCCCGGATCAGGCGCCGCATCGCGACACGGGAGATCGCACCATGCCCCACAAGTCCCCCGCCGGCTTCCAGCACGGCCTCACCCTGGCCGCCGCGCGGACCATTGCCGACACCACCCTCGCCAAGGGGCGGGAGCTCGGCCTCGCCCCGCTCACCGTCGTGGTGCTGGACGGCGCGGGCCAGCTCAAGGCCGTGCTGCGCGAAGACGGGTCGAGCCTGGCGCGCACCGACATCGCCTGGGGCAAGGCGAATGGCTGCATGGCGATGGGGCTCGGCGGCCGGGAGCTGGCGAAGCGCTTCCAGGCCGCGCCGGGCTTCATGAACGCGCTGTCCGACCTCAGCGGCGGCCGTGCCGTGCCGGTGCCGGGCGGCGTGCTGGTGAAGGATGCCGAGGGCGCGGTGCTGGGTGCCGTCGGCGTCTCGGGCGATGTCTCGGACAAGGACGAGATCTGCGCGGTCGCCGGCATCCAGGCCGCGGGGCTGGTGGCCGACACCGGCGAGGCGAAGGGCTGACGCGGCCCGCGCGGCCGGGCTTGCCGTCCCAGGCGAAAGGGGCGATCCCTCCATCGAACCGGCGATGGAGGGAAACCCATGCTGCGCATCCACGGTATCGCGAGAAGTCGTGCCTTCCGCTGCATCTGGGCGGCGGAGGAGGCCGGGCTCGCCTATGAGGTCGTGCCCATCGGCTTCGGGCCGGAGCTGAAGGCTGCGATCGCCGCGGTGAACCCCAACGGCAAGATCCCCGCCCTGCAGGATGGCGCGCTGACGCTGTTCGAGAGCCTGGCGATCAACCTGCACATCGCCGGCAAGGCGGGCGCGCCGCTGATGCCGAAAGGCGACGATGCCTCCCGCGTGCTGCAGTGGACACTCTGGGCCGCGACGGAGGCCGAGCCGGCGCACCAGCAATGGGCCTACAACACCTATGTCCTGCCGCCGGAGAAGCGCGATCCGGCGCAGGCAAAGGCAGGGGCCGAGGCACTCGCCCCGCGCCTGGCGGTGCTGGAGGCGCATCTGGCGAAGGGCGGGCCCTTCCTGCTCGGCCGGGACTTCACGATTGCCGACCTGAACCTGGCCGCCGTGCTCTATGGCAGCTGGCTGAACGGGATGGACTACGCTGGCTTCCCCAGGACCAAGGCCTGGCTGGATGCCTGCTTCGGCCGCCCGGCCGCGCTCGTGGCCCGGAAGCAGCGCGAGGGCTGAGACACCGAACGGGCGGGGCCGTCCGGCCCCGCCCTGCCGCCGGACGCCTCAGCGCCAGACGAACTCGTTGATGCTGCAGGTCTCGATGCGGCGGCGTTCCGCGGCGCGACCATCCATGTAGACCACCCGCATGTCCACGGTGCAGACATTGCCGGCCGGCAGGCTGACCTGCAGGCGCCCGCCCGGCTGCAGCACGTTCGCGCCCAGCCGGTCGCCGCCCCAGTTGCCGTCTGTCGACAGGGAGACATAGACCTCCCGGATCGTCGCGCCGGTGCCGTTGGTGAAGACGAAGGAGGGATTGCCTGCCACCTGCCGGCCGGGCGAGATCGCCGCGCCCGCCCCGCCGCCGATCGTGGCACCGGCACCGGCGCCGCCGCCGCGGAACGCGATGGTTGAGAGGCTGCAGGCATTCACCTGCATGCGCGTCTCCTCGCCGCCGCCCTGGAACACGACCCGCACGTCCAGCACGCAGTCGCCGAAGTTCGGCGTCACCCACACCCGCTGGCCGGCCGGCAGGACGCCGCTGCCCAGGATGTCGGGCCCCCAGCCGGACACGCGGGAGGAGGAGACATAGGCCTCCATGATCGTCCGGCCGGTCTCGTTCACCAGCCAGAACCGGTTCTGCGCCTGCGCCGCGGTCGGGAGGATGCCCCCAACCATCCCCGCGAGCAGCGCGAGGACGGCGATGACGTGACGACGCATGTGCAGGATCCCCTCCAGAATTGCGAAACGTTGCGACCGAAATCTAACAAAGCAGTGGTGGAGGACGAGTGAAAGCCATGTCATGTCGCGCATCGCGATTGTCCGTTGCGGTCGCGCTCGCCAATCTGGCGATGGATCACGGGAGCGTGAGATGTCGGATCGGGCTGACGAGGCGGGCGAGCTGCGACGGTTGTCGGCAGCGGTGGTGGAACTCCGGGCGGAGCTGATGGTGACCCAGGCCGCGCTGGCCGCCGCGATGGCGGAGGTGGCGCGGCTGGGGCAGGAACCCAAGCCGGCGCTGGCAGATTCCGTGGCGCGGCTGCTGGGTTTCGCGGATGCGGCCGCAGCGGGGCTGCGGGGCCAGCCCCATGTCCGGCCGCAGGCCCCCACCACGGCGGCGCTGCGCATGGCCGATTGGGCCGAGGGCCTGCTCGCGGGCAAGGCCTGACATCGGGCCACGCCCGGGCGGCGTGGCCACGCTGCATCAACCCCGCGTAGCGTGTTGCAGTGCGGCCACGCCACGGTGGCGTCCTGCTGCGGGCAACTGCTAATCTCGCGCGCATGTCGGCCCATTTCCCTCCCCGCCGCGCGCTGCTGCTTGCGGTTGCGCTTCTCTCGGCCTGCGGCGCGGCGGGCTCGCCGGCAAGGGTCGCGAACACCGCCGTCGCGGCTGCGCCGGCCGCGGAACCGGCCGGCACCTTCGGGCCCTACCTCGCCGGCCGCTTCGCCCAGTCGGAAGCCGACACGCGCGTCGCCGCCGACAGCATGCTGGAAGCGCTGCGCCGCGACCCCGAGCAGCCCGAGCTCATCGCGCGCGCCTTCGTCGCCGCCCTGCTGGACGGCCGGGCGGACGCGCTTCGCCTGGCCCGGCGGCTGCCTGACAACCAGGCCGCCGTCCTGCTGCTGATCGGCGCCGACGCGCAGGCCGGGCGCTGGGACCGGGCGGAGCAGCGCATCCGCGGGCTGCCGCGCCAGGGTCCCGCGGCGCTGCTCTCCCCGCTGCTGCTGGCCTGGACGCTGCAGGGCAAGGGCCAGACCGACCAGGCGATCGCCGTGCTGCGCCCGCTGGCCGAATCCGGCCGCCTGCGCGGCATCCATGCGCTGCACCTGGCCCTGATCGCCGACATCGCCGGCCGCCCGCGCGAGGCGGAGCGCTACGCCCGCATGGCCCTGGCCGAGACGCCCGACACCTCGCTGCGGCTGCTGCAGCTGGCCGGCAGCATCCTGGCCCGCAACGGCCAGGAGGCGGAGGCGATGCGCAGCCTTGAGGCGCTGGGCCGCGGCCTCGGCGACCTGTCCGTGGCCGCCGTCACGGAAGCCCAGCGGCGCGCCCTTTTGTCCGAACGCGGCGTCGCCTCCCCCGTCGAGGGCATGGCCGAAGCCCAGTTGGCACTGGCTGCGGCGCTGCGCGGGCAGGCCGGCGAGTCGGCGCTGCTGCTGGCCCGCCTCTCGCTGCGCCTGCGGCCGAATTTCGCACCCGTGGTGCTGCTGGTCGCCGAGCACTACACTGAGGAACGGCAGTCGGAAGCGGCGCTCGCCGTCCTGGACACCGTCCCGGCCTCGGACCCGCTCGCGCCGGCCGTGGCGCTGCGCCGGGCCGCCTCGCTCGACAGGCTGGACCGCGTCGCGGAGGCCGAGGCCGTGTATCGCGGACTGGCCCGGCAGATCGCCGAGGCGCCGCAACCGTCGGCGCGCCTGGGCGACATGCTGCGCAGCCGCAACCGCTTCGCGGAGGCGGTGACCGCCTATGACGACGCGCTGGCCCGCATCGGCACGCTGCAACCGGGCGACTGGCCGCTGCTCTACGCCCGCGGCATCGCCAATGAGCGGGCCGGCCGCTGGCCACGCGCCGAGGCCGACTTCCAGCGCGCGCTGGAACTCGCGCCGGAGCAGCCCTACGTCCTGAACTACCTTGCCTATACCTGGGTCGAGATGGGCAAGAACCTGGCCCAGGCGCGCCGCATGCTGGAACGGGCTGTGGAGCTGCGCCCCAACGACGGCAACATCGTGGACAGCCTGGGCTGGGCGCTGTTCAAGCTGGGCGACATCCCCGCCGCGGTGCGCTGGCTGGAACGCGCCGTCGAGTTGGAGCCGCGCAACAGCGTGATCAACGACCACTTGGGCGACGCCTACTGGGCCGCGGGACGCCGGAACGAGGCGCGCTTCCAGTGGCAGCGCGCGCTGCGCACCGAACCCGAGGCGGCCGACATCCCGAAGATCGAGGCGAAGCTGCGGGACGGGCTGCCGACACCGCCGGCGGCGACGGCGCAGCGGAATGATTGACCAGCAGGGGGCTCCGCCCCCTGCACCCCGGGCAAGGGCCTGAGGCCCTTGCAACCCCATCGTGAGTTCGCGGCGGCCAAGGTGAATCTGTACCTGCGCGTCACCGGGCGCAGGGCGGATGGCTACCACACGCTGGACAGCCTGGCCGTGTTCGCCGGCGCGGGCGACACGATCAGCGTCGTACCCAGCGACCGGCTGGAACTCGCGGTGATCGGGCCCGAGGCGGGCGCGCTGGTGGGGGAAGGCGACAATCTGGTGCTGCGCGCCGCCCGCGCGCTGGCCAATGCCACAGGCCGGGCCGAGCACGCGGCCATCACCCTCGACAAGCAGCTGCCGGTGGCCTCCGGCATCGGCGGCGGCTCGGCTGACGCGGCGGCGACGCTGCGCGCGCTGGACGCGCTGTGGCGCACCGGGCTGGACGAAGCCGCGCTGCGAGGCATCGCCGCGACGCTCGGCGCCGACGTGCCGGTCTGCATCGCCTCCCGGCCCGTGCGCATGCAGGGCATCGGCGAGATCCTCGCGGAGCCGCCGTCGCTGCCGCCCTTCGGGCTGCTGCTGGCCAATCCGCGCATCGCCCTGCCGACGCCCGCCGTCTTCCGCGCTCGCACCGGCGCCTTCTCGACGCCGGCGCAGATGCCGGACCGTCTGCCCGACGCCGCCGCGCTGGCGGACTGGCTGCGCCCGCTGGGCAACGACCTGCAGGACGCCGCCATCGCGCTCTGCCCCGCGGTCAGGGACGTGCTGGCGGCCACTGCCGCGCAGCCGGGCTGCCTGCTGACGCGGATGAGCGGCAGCGGCGCGACCTGCTTCGGCATCTTCGCCACGACGTCACAGGCGGAAGGCGCCGCGGCGGCGCTGCCCGCGGCCTGGTGGCGCTGCGGCGGCGCACTTGCATCTTGAGCGACCCGATTCAGGCCTCGCGCCCCTACGGTCATCGGGGCGCCTCAGCCTGCCGTGACCAGGTGGATCATCCCGCCTGGGGCGGCGATCCAGAAAGCGGCGAAGCCGTCGGGCAGCTCCTCGATCTCGTCGCGCCGCGTCACGCCCTGCGCGGCGAACCAGGCGGCAGCGGCGGTCACGTCCTCGGCCTGCACCTCGAGCCAGACCTCGCCCTGGCTCAGCGTTGGCACGCGGTCCACCCAGAGCCGCTTGTCGCCGAAGCGGAAGACGGTGCTGGCAGGACGCTCGCCGATCACCTCAAAGCCGAGCGTGTCGCGATAGAAGGCGACCAGCCGATCGTACTCGGCCGGCGGCATCTTCATCGCGACGTTGTTTCCCGGGCGGAAAGCAGGACGGTCGTTCATGGCGGCCCTCTCGGCCGCCAGCATGACAGAACGACTAGCGACCGAGCCAGCCCTTCAGACGCGCCGGCGCGGCGATCATGTCGGCTTCCGGCCCGCAATAGCTGAAGCGGAGGAAGCGCGCGCCGCGGTCGCGGTCGAAATCCACGCCCGGCGTGGCGGCGATCCCCGCGCCCTCCAGCATGCGGGCGGCGAAGTCCAGGCTGTCATTGGTCAGGTGGCCGATGTCGCACCACAGGTAGAAGGCGCCATCCGCCTGCGCGATGCGGTCGAAGCCCGCGGTCGGGAGTCCGGCGAGCAGCGCCGCGCGGGCGCGGGCGTAGCGCGCCTTGTTGGCCTCCAGCTCCTCGGTGCAGTCGAAGGCGGCCTCGGCGGCGACCTGCGCGACATGCGGGGCGGAGATGAACATGTTCTGCGCCAGGCATTCCACCGGGCGAACCAGGTCCTCGGGCAGCACCAGCCAGCCGATCCGCCAGCCCGTCATGGAGAAATACTTGGAGAAGCTGTTCACCACGACGGCGCTGTCGCTGAACGACGCGGCCGTGCTCTCCGCCACGCTGCCATAGGACAGGCCGTGGTAGATCTCGTCGGAGACCAGGCGCACGCCGTTGGCGTGGCACCAGCGCGCGATGTCGCGCAGCTCGTCGGGGGCGAGCATGGTGCCAGCGGGGTTGCAGGGGCTGGCGACGATCAGCCCGGCGGGCCGCGGATCCAGCTTCTCGAGCATGGCCAGCGTCGGCTGGAAGCGCGTGGTGGCGTCGCAGGGCAGCAGCTGCGGCACCATGCCGAGCGCGGTCAGGATGTTGGCGTAGGGCGGGTAGAAGGGCGCGGCCATCGCCACCCGGTCGCCGGCGTCGAAGGCGGCCAGGAAGGCCAGCGGGAAGGCCCCGGAGGCCCCGACCGTCACCGCGATCCGCGCGGCCGGCACCGCAATGCCGTACTTCTCGGCGTAGTGCCGTGCGATGCGGGCCCGCAGCGAGGCGAGGCCGAAGGCCTCCGTGTAGCCCATCGGGCTGCCGGCCTGCAGCGCGCGGATGGCGGCCTCCGCCGCGCCGCGCGGCGCGCCGGTCCCAGGCTGGCCGACCTCCATGCGCAGGATGCCGGGCGCGCCGGGCGGCAGGCTCGCGGC
>NZ_JAPSMD010000188.1 GCF_027856955.1 Falsiroseomonas oryzae
GCCGCGCGGCCCGATGCCGCGCGGCTGCTGCTGATGACGCCGGCGGAGCGCCGGCGGCGGGTCAGCCCGCGGCCTTGATGAGTTCCCGCACGCGGGCGGCGGCCGCGGCACCCTTGAGCGAATCGCGCCAGGCGGCCTCCGCCACGCGCTGATGCGCGGCCACCGCCTCGTCCGCGGCGGTGATGGAGCTCACGCCGATGCCGCCCTGCGGCGGCGTGTCCGGCGCGAAGGGGGAGGCGATGACGTGCGCACGGTCGCGGCCGCGCAGCACCATGAAGCTGCCGGCCGGCTCCACCACCGAGGCGAGGCCGAGCTGCAAGCCGATCGGCACGCTGTCCATCATGGCGGCGATCGCCTCGGCCTCGGCGCGGGCGGCGGCGAGGCAGCGCTGGCGGCTGCGCTCCGGCACCGGCAGGCCGGCGGCCACGCCTTCCCGCAGCAGGCGCGTCAGCGCGCCTTCGCCGAGGATGGCGATGATGGTCGGGCGGCGGGACTGGTGCAGCTTCTTGCGGGCGGCGAGCAGGCCGAGCATCTGGTCGGTCGCGGCCCGCGCGGCGACGCGGTCGGCCGAGGCGTCGGCCGCCTCGGTCCAGGCCTCTGCCAGGGCGCCGTCGAAGGCGTCCGTGGTGGTCGGGTAGCAGACCGCGCCGCCCACCAGCAGGATCTGGTCGGCGCCTTCCTCGACCTGGCGCAGCCGTTCCTGGAAGGCGACGGGGCGGCTGAAATACTCGACGCCGATGCCGAGCAGCGACAGCGGCGAGATCTTCAGGAGCTCGGCAAGGCGCCGGATCGTGTCCAGCTTGATGACCTCGCCCTTCTCGTAGCGGTAGAGCGCGGCGCGGGAGACGCCGAGGCGCGCGGCGATTTCCTCGGCGCGCAGGCCGCTCTCCAGCCGGTAGGCCCGCAACTGCTGTCCGATATCGGCGAAGCGCATGCAATCCCCCGTTGATTGCCGGAATCAGATACAACCTTGGCCGGAGAGACGGGTCTCACGCCCTGGCCGCGATGGTGAATTTGCGGGACGCGCGCGCCGCATGCAACACGTAAAAGCGAAGATACGGTGTCAGGATGGGGCGCGGGCTTAAAATCTACGGTTGCCGAAGCCCGACAGCGGCACACGCGCTGCGGGTGACGGCGGTGCTGCCGCCACCCGCTGGCCCGATCAGGCGTCCGGCGCAACCTTGTGCGCGGCCATCGCCTCCAGGGCCTTGACCATGCCCGAATGGTCCCAGCCCTTGCCGCCGAGCGCCGCGCAGGCGGCGAAGATCTGCTGGGTGGAGGCGGTGTTGGGCAGCGGCACGCCGAGTTCCTTGCCTGACTGCAGCGCGAGGTTCAGGTCCTTCTGGTGCAGCTCGATCCGGAAGCCGGGCGCGAAGGTACGCTTGATCATCCGCTCCCCGTGCAGCTCCAGGATGCGGGAGGTGGCGAGGCCGCCCATCAGCGCCTGGCGGACCTTGGCCGGGTCCGCGCCGGCCTTGGAGGCGAAGACCAGCGCCTCGGCCACGGCCTCGATCGTGAGGGCGACGATGATCTGGTTGGCGACCTTGCAGGTCTGGCCGGCGCCGTTCTCGGTGCCGACGAGCGTGATGTTCTTGCCCATCTTCTCGAAGACCGGCAGGGCGCGGTCGAAGGCGGCCTGGGGTCCGCCGACCATGATCGTCAGCGCGGCGTTCTTCGCGCCGACCTCGCCGCCGGAGACCGGCGCGTCGAGGTAGTCGCAGCCCAGCGCGTTGACCTTCTTCGCGAACTCCTTGGTGGCGGTCGGGCTGATCGACGACATGTCGATCACCAGCTTGCCGGCCGAGAGGCCCTCCGCCACGCCGCCCGCGCCGAACAGCACGGCTTCGACATCCGGGGTGTCGGGCACCATCAGGATGATGATCTCGCTGGCCGCCGCGACGGCCTTGGCATTGGCCGCGACGGCGAAGGCCGCGCGGTCCTCGGCGGTGAGCGACTTGCGGTCCACCACGGTGACCTCGTGGCCGGCGGCCTTGAGGTGGCCGGCCATGGGGCGGCCCATGATGCCGAGGCCAATGAAGCCGATCTTGGACATGGTTCGGGTTCCTTGGGCGTTATCGAAGGAAGGGAAAACGGGATGGGGGAGGTCGGTCGCGCCCCCACCCCAACCCTCCCCTGCTTCGCAGGGGAGGGAGACGCCGGGCGGAGGAAGGCTTGCGCTACTTGTAGGGCTGGAACCACCCGAGCCCGGCCACCGTCTCGCCGGCCGGGCGGTACTCGCAACCGATCCAGCCGCGGAAGCCGAGCTCGTCGATCTTCCGGAACACGAAGCCCCAGTTGACTTCGCCGGTGCCAGGCTCGTTGCGGCCGGGGTTGTCGGCCACCTGCATGTGGGCGATCAGCGGCAGGTGCTTCTCCACCCGCTTCACCAAGTCGCCCTCGGTGATCTGGCAGTGGTAAAGGTCGAACTGCATGCCGACCTTCTCCGGCCCGATGGCGTTGATGATCGCCGCGGCCTGGTCGGTGGTGTTGACGAAGAAGCCGGGGATGTCGCGGTGGTTGATCGGCTCGATCACCGGCTTCACGCCGGCGGGTGCGGCCTGCTCGGCCGCCCAGGCCAGGTTCTCCGCCAGAACCGCGGTCAGCGTGTCGTGCGGCACGCCGGCGGGGGCGAGCCCGGCCATGACATGGATGCGCGGGCAGGACAGCGCGGCGGCGTAGTCCAGCGCCTTGCGGAAGCCCTCGCGGAATTCCGCCTGGCGGCCGGGCAGGGCGGCCTGGCCGCGCTCGCCCTTGCCCCAGTCGCCGGGAGGCGCATTGAAGAGCACCTGCTGCAGGCCGGTCGCCTTCAGTCGGGCGGCGATCTCGGCGGCCGGGTGCTCGTAGGGGAAGAGGAACTCCGCGGCCTTGAAGCCGGCCTTGGCGGCGGCCTCGAAGCGATCGAGGAACGGCACCTCGGTGAACATCATGGAGAGATTGGCGGCGAAGCGCGGCATGTCGGCGTCCCTTCCCTGGCGGGGCAGGGTCATGCCCGTTGCCGCCCTGCGCGGCAAGCCGCCCCGTCGCGGCACGGATGCGCCGCGGCCGGAGTTCCGGTAAGCCGGGGCGCCGCAGGACAGACGCATGGACCAGGACCCCCTCCGCCCCGCCCGCATCATCGGCCTGATCGCGCTCGGGCTGCTCGGGATGGGCTGCTTCCTCGTGCTGCGGCCCTTCCTCTCGGCGCTGCTCTGGGCGCTGATCCTGGCCTACACGACCTGGCCGGCCTTCCGCGTGCTGCGGGAGCGCACCGGCATGTCGCCCGGCTGGGCGGCGCTGGTGATGGTGGTGGCGGAGTTCCTGCTGATCGGCCTGCCGATCGCCTTCGCGGCGCCGACCAGCCGGGAGGACATCGAGGCGCTGCGGCTCGGCGCCGAGCGTCTGATCACCGAGGGCGTGCCGGGCGCCGCCACCTTCCTGACCGGGCTGCCCTTCGTCGGCGACTGGCTCGGCCAGTGGTTCGCGGGCTGGGACACCACCTTCGCCGGCGTCTTCGACGCGGTCCGCCCCTATGCCGGCACCCTGGCCCAGGGCGGGCTGGCGGTGCTGCTGGCCGTGCTGTCCGGCATCGCGGAGCTGCTGCTGGCGATCGCGCTGGCCTTCTTCTTCTACCGCGACGGCCCGGCCATGGCGGCGCAAGCGGAACGCGTGATGGAGAAGCTGGCCGGGCCGCCGACCCGGCGGCTGATCGAGCTGACCGGCGACGTGACGCGCGGCGTGGTCTATGGCCTGCTCGGTACCGCGGTGGTGCAGGGGGTGATGACGGCCTTCGGCCTGTGGATCGCCGGCGTGCCGCAGCCGCTGCTGCTGGGCGTGGTGGCCGGGGTCATCTCCATCCTGCCGGTGGGGGCGCCCCTGGTCTGGATCCCGGCCACGATCTGGCTGTTCGTCGAGGGCAGCTGGGGCTGGGGCATCTTCATGGCGATCTACGGCGCGGCCGGGATCTCGTCCGTGGACAACTTCATCCGTCCCTGGCTGATCAGCCGGGGCGCCGACCTGCCGCTGCTGCTGACGCTGCTGGGCGCCATCGGCGGCGTGCTGGCCTTCGGCTTCCTGGGGCTGTTCCTGGGGCCGGTGCTGCTCGCGGTGGGCTACACGCTGCTCAAGGACTGGGCGGGGCACGGCCCGGGAGGTCAAGGGCAGGCGGGGCACGGGCAGGCGGGACAGCTTCCGGACCGGCCCGCCTGACTTCGGGCTTTTCCCCCTGCGGCGGACGGGATATTGGCCGCCCGGCGCGGGCGGGACGACCCGCGGACCGACCGGGGAGTTCAGAATGGGGATGCGACGGTGGGGATTGGCGGCCGCGGCCGCCCTTGTGACGTTCGGCCTGGGCGTGGCCGAGGCGCGGACAGTGCGCTGGTCCGCCTCGGGCGATCCCAACACGATGGATCCGCACAGCCAGAACGTCGGCACCGTGACCATGGTGCTGCAGCAGATCTACGACCCGCTGATCCACCGGAACGCCGACCTGTCGCTGCGGCCGGGCCTGGCGCTGCGCTGGGACCAGGTGGAGCCGACGCGCTGGCGCTTCCAGCTGCGCCAGGGCGTGCGCTTCCACGAGGGCGAGGCCTTCACGGCGGATGACGTGGTGTTCTCCATCACGCGCGCGCTGCAGCCGACCTCCAACTACGGTATCTTCGTCGATACCGTGGACCGCGCGGAGCAGGTGGACGGCTTCACGGTGGACATCATCACCAAGGTCCCGGACCCGATCCTGCCGAACAAGCTCGCCTCCGTGTACATGATGTCGCGCTCCTGGTCGGAGCGGCATAACGCGACGCGGCCGCAGAACACCCGCCAGCGCGAGGAGATGCACACGGTCCGCGCCACCAACGGCACCGGCGCCTTCCGCCTGGCCGTGCGCGAGCCCGATGTGCGCACCGTGCTGCGCCGCAACGACGACTGGTACGGCTGGACCGAGCCGAATCAGACCCCGGGCAACGTGACCGAGATCGTGTTCCGCCCCATCGGCTCCGACGCGACGCGGGTGGCGGCGCTGCTGTCCGGCGAGATCGACTTCGTGCTCGACCCGCCGCTGCAGGACCTGAACCGGCTGCGCAACGCCGGCAACATCCGCGTGCTGGAAGGGCCGGAGGTGCGGACGCTGTTCATCGCCTTCGACACGCATCGCGACGAACTGCTGTATTCCGACGTGCGCGGCCGCAACCCCTTCAAGGATCTGCGGGTGCGCCAGGCGCTGTACCACGCCATCGACATCCAGGCGATCCATCGCACCACGATGCGCGGCCAGAGCATCGTGACCGGCACGCTGTTCCCCGAGCAGGTCAACGGCTTCGTCCGGGAGGAGGATTTGCGCCTGCCCTACGACCCCGCCCGCGCCCGTGCACTGCTGGCCGAGGCGGGGTTCCCGAACGGCTTCGGCGTCACGCTCGACTGCTCCAACAATCGCTACATCAACGACGAGCAGATCTGCCAGGCGATCGCGGCGATGTGGACGCGGGTGGGCGTGCGGACCACGCTGAAGGCGCAGCCGCTGGCGCCCTTCTTCGCGCAGATCCAGCGCGACGACACCAGCGTGTACATGCTGGGCTGGGGCGTGCCGACGCTGGACGCGCTGTATTCCTTCCAGTCGCTGCTGGCGACCCGCAACGGCGCGCAGGGCGACGGCATCTGGAACTACGGCCGCTACTCCAACCCGCGGATGGATGCGCTGATCCAGCGCATGAAGACCGAGAGCGGCGAGGCGCGGATGGCTGCGATCCGCGAGGCGCTGCGCATCTATCGCGAGGACGTGCCGCACATCCCGCTGCATCACCAGATGATCCCCTGGGCGATGCGGAGCAACATCCAGATCCCGCACGCCGCGAACAACCAGCCCTATTTCCGCTGGATGGTCGTGAACTGAGGGGCTGACCCTGCGCCGGTCCCGCCCTGACCCTTCCCCGCCAGCGGGGGAGGGCTGGGGCGGGGGGCAGAGACCATTTCGCTAGGACACGCACTTGTTCGCCTTCATCGTCTCCCGCGTGCTGCAGGCCCTGCCCGTGATGCTCGCGGTCGCGCTGATCTCCTTCGCGATGTTCGCCTATGTCGGCGATCCCGTCGCGATCATGCTCGGGCAGGACTACACCCAGGCGCAGCGCGAGGCGCTGATCCGCGACCTCGGGCTGGACCAGCCCTTCTTCGTGCAGTTCGCGAAGTTCGTGGGCAACGCGCTGCAGGGCGAGTTCGGCCTGTCCTACCGCCTGTCGCGGCCGGTGCTGGACCTGATCGCCGAACGCGCGCCGGCGACGCTGGAACTGGCGCTGACCGCGGCCTTCCTGGCGCTTCTGGTCGGCGTGCCGATGGGCATCTACACCGGCCTGTACCGCAATTCCTGGCTCAGCAGGTTCTTCCTGACCTTCAGCCTGATCGGCGTGAGCCTGCCGACCTTCCTGATCGGCATCCTGCTGATCCTCACCTTCTCCGTCTGGCTCGGCTGGCTGCCGAGCTTCGGTCGCGGGGACACGGTGAAGCTGGGCTGGTGGAGCACGGGCTACCTGACCTGGGGCGGCATCAAGGCGCTGATCCTGCCCTCCATCACGCTCGGCCTGTTCCAGATGACGCTGATCATGCGCCTGGTGCGCGCCGAGATGCTGGAGGTGCTGCGCACCGACTACATCAAGTTCGCCCGGGCGCGGGGGCTGACCAATCGCGCGGTCAATTTCGGCCATGCGCTGAAGAACACGCTGGTGCCGGTGATCACCATCACCGGCCTGCAGCTCGGCGCCATCATCGCCTTCGCCATCGTGACGGAGACGGTGTTCCAGTGGCCGGGCATGGGGCTGCTGTTCATCCAGTCCGTCGGCGCCGCCGACATCCCCGTCATGGCCGCCTACCTGCTGCTGATCGCCGCGCTGTTCGTGACCATCAACCTGATCGTGGACCTGCTGTATTTCGCCGTGGATCCCCGGCTGAGGGTCGGCGGCGGGAAGGGGGGTCACTGAGATGCAGGCCGTCCGCAACTTCTTCGACAGCGACATCTGGTGGAGCTTCACGCGGAACCCCGTCACGGTGGTCTCCGCCATCGTGGCGGCGATCTGCATCGGCGGCGCGGTGCTGGCGCCCTGGATCGCGCCGCACAACCCCTTCGACCTGGCCAGCCTCCAGCTGCTGGACGCCTTCAAGCCGCCGGCCTGGGACGCTGAGGGCGATCCGCAATACCTGCTCGGCACCGACGACCAGGGGCGCGACGTGCTCTCCGCCATCATGTACGGGGCGCGGGTCTCGCTGCTGGTGGGCTTCCTGGCGGTGGTGATGTCGGTCGTGCTCGGCGTCTCGGCGGGGCTGGCGGCAGGCTACCTGGGCGGCACGGTGGATGCGGTGCTGATGCGCATCGCCGACATCAAGCTGACCTTCCCCACCATCCTGATCGCGCTGCTGATCGACGGCGTGGTGCGTGCCGCCCTGCCGCGCGACGTGCACGACCAGATTGCGCTCTATGTCGTAATCTTCGCCATCGGCTTCTCCAACTGGCCGTCCTTCGCCCGCACCGTGCGCGGATCGACCATGGTGGAGCGCAACAAGGAATACGTGCAGGCGGCGCGCGTCATCGGCCTCGGGCGGGGCCGGATCATGGTCACCCATGTGCTGCCCAACGTGCTGGGGCCCGTGCTGGTCATCGCGACCCTGCAGCTCGGCTTCGCCATCCTGGCGGAGGCGACGCTTTCATTCCTGGGCGTCGGCGTGCCGCCGACGCAGCCTTCGCTCGGCACCCTCATCCGCATCGGGAACGACTTCCTGTTCTCCGGCGAATGGTGGATCACCATCTTCCCGGGCGTCGCGCTGATCGTCCTGGTGCTCTCCGTCAACCTCCTGGGCGACTGGCTGCGCGACGCCCTGAACCCGAAGCTGCGCTGACATGTCGAACACCCGGCCACTCCTGGAGGTCAGGAACCTCCGCGTGGAATTCCCGACGCGGCGCGGCACGCTGGTTGCGCTGGACGACGTCTCCTTCGACATCCACCCGGGCGAGGTGCTGGGCGTCGTGGGCGAATCCGGCGCCGGCAAGTCGATGACCGGGGCCGCCATCATCGGCCTGCTCGAGCCGCCCGGGCGCATCGCCGCCGGCAGCATCAGCCTGGCCGGACGGCGCATCGACAACCTCCCCTACAAGGAGATGCGGACGGTCCGCGGGCGGGAGATCGGCGCGATCTTCCAGGACCCGTTGACCACGCTGAACCCGCTCTACACCGTCGGCCGGCAGCTGGTGGAGACGATGACCACCCACCTGCCGCTCAACCCGGCGCAGGCGCGGAAGAAGGCGATCGAGTGGCTGGAACTGGTCGGCATCCCCGCCGCCGCGCAGCGCATCGACAGCTACCCGCACGAATTCTCCGGCGGCATGCGGCAGCGCGTGGTGATCGCGCTGGCGCTCTGCGCCGAGCCCAAGCTGATCGTGGCGGACGAGCCGACCACGGCGCTCGACGTCTCGATCCAGGCGCAGGTAATCGCGCTGCTGAAGACCCTGGCGCGGGAGAAGGGCACCTCGATGATGCTGGTCACGCACGACATGGGCGTGATCGCGGAGACCGCGGACCGCGTGGCCGTGATGTACGCGGGCAGGATCGCGGAGATCGGCGCGGTGCGGCAGGTGGTGAAGCACCCGGCGCATCCCTACACGATCGGCCTGATGGGCTCGATCCCGCCGATCAGCCACCGCATGGACCGCCTGCTGCAGATCGAGGGCGCGATGCCGCGGCTGTCCGCCATCCCGAAGGGCTGCGCCTACAACCCGCGCTGCCCGCGCGTCTTCGATCGCTGCCGGGGCGAGCGGCCGGAACTGCTGGATGCCGGCGACACGCGCGCGGCCTGCTGGCTCTACGACCGCGCCGACAAGGACGCGGCGCATGCGGTGGCCGAGAGCGGCTATGGCGAGGTGCGTCATGCTTGAGCGCAGCGTCGCCACGCCTCTCCCGCCCGCCTCCGGCGGGACGCCAATGCTCGAGACGGACGACGTCGCGCGCTTCTTTGACGTCTCCCGGCCGCTGATCCAGCGCGTCATCGCGCGCGAGGGCAAGCGGATGCTGCGCGCCGTGGACGGCGTGAGCTTCGCCATCCCGAAGGGCACCACCCTCTCGCTCGTCGGCGAATCCGGCTGCGGCAAGTCCACCGTGGCGCGGCTGGTGGTCGGTCTCTACGGGCCGACGCGCGGCAAGGTGTTCTTTGACGGGCAGGACCTGGCGGTGGCGCGGTCCGACGCGTCCCAGCGCCGGCGGATGCAGATGATCTTCCAGGATCCCTATGCCAGCCTGAACCCGCGCTGGCGCGTGCGGGACATCATCGCGGAGCCGATCCGCGCCTTCGGCCTGGCGCAGGGCACAGTGGAGATCGACGCGCGCGTCGCCGAGCTGCTGACGCAGGTCGGCCTCTCGCCGCTGGACGGCCAGAAGTATCCGCACGAATTCTCGGGCGGGCAGCGGCAGCGCATCTCGATCGCGCGGGCGCTGTCCTCGAACCCCGAATTCCTGGTCTGCGACGAGCCGACCAGCGCGCTGGATGTCAGCGTGCAGGCGCAGATCCTGAACCTGATGAAGGATTTGCAGAGCCGGCTCGGACTGACCTACCTCTTCATCAGCCACAACCTGGCCGTGGTGCGGCAGGTCAGCGACCGCGTCGGCGTGATGTATCTCGGCCGCCTGGTGGAACTGGCGCCGGCCGAGACGCTCTTCACCACGCCGCGCCACCCCTATACGCGCGCGCTGATGGAGGCGATCCCGGACCTCGACATGACCGGGCGCCAGCGCATCCCGGTGGGCGGCGAGGTGCCGAGCCCGATCAACCCGCCCTCCGGCTGCCCTTTCCATCCGCGCTGCCCGCTGGCCAACGACCGCTGCCGTGCCCAGCGACCGGAACTGGTGGCGGCGCGCGGCACGCCGGAGACGCAGGTGGCCTGCCACGCGGTGGAGGAGGGGCGCGACGACCCCCGGCCGGCGCCAGCGGAAGCGCAACGCGCGGCCTGAGTACCGCAGCGCCGGCCCGGCCGGCGCCGTCACACGCCGTTGCACACCGAGACCCATCGCGACCGCGCAATGGGTTACCTTCCGGCCATGCGGGGCGACATGGGGTTGTCCCGCCCGGAGACCATGGTCCTTGGCTACCCGCCGTTCGGCCCTGTTCGGAGTCCTGCTCGGCGGCCTCGCGCTGGCCGGCTGCGGCGACGCGCTGGCGCCGCCCGGCGTGGATCGGGCCGATGTCGCCGCCGCGGCGCGCGAGATC
>NZ_JAPSMD010000189.1 GCF_027856955.1 Falsiroseomonas oryzae
CCGAGGCCGTCGCCCAGGCGACCCCCGCCGCCCCGCCGCCGGAGGAGGAGCCGCGCGGCCTGGCCGCGCTCGCCGCCTCGGCCCTGCCGGAGCCGCCGCCGGCCATGGTCTACAAGAAGGACGCGATCCGGAACCACCTGCTGATCTTCGCGGGCACGCTGTTCGGCACGCTGTTCATCATCGACAAGTTCAACATCATGCGGTGACGCGGCGGCGCGGCCGCGCGGCGTGGCCCGACCGCGCCCCTCTCTGCACGACGTAACCAGCGCGGTGCTTCGCACGCCCCCGCGAGGCTCCACCGGCGACGTGCTTTCCGCTGCTCGCCGCATCGGCGCCGGTGCTAGCCTATGCTGCGTCGGTGGCCAGAGCAGAGCTCGCCGCCCGGCGACGGCCTTGGACCCCTTGGCCCTTCAGACCGCACCGCGCGCCCACCGGCAGACGGCCCTCTCCCCCCTTGCAGGAGGACGCCATGCGTGGGCACGCCATCAATCCAGCCGAGGCCTCGCCTCGATCACCGATGCCGGAACCCCATCGCGGCCTGGCCCGCCGCCGACTGATCGGCGGTGCGGGACTTGCGCTCGGCACGGCGCTCGGCGCGCCGGTCTCGCCGGCCTCTGGCCAAGCGACGGGCCAGCCGCTGGTGACCAGTCCGCCGGCGCAGCCGGCCGCCACCGAACCGCCGGTGCGGCCCATGGACAGCACGATGCGCGAGCGCGCCGCGGCGGTGCGGGAAGCCGCCGCACGCCAGTGCGGCGCCACGCCCATCGCCGCGCATCCCGCCAATGACGACGAGGCGCGCTATCCCAACAGGATCGGCTCCGACACGCGCGGCCTGCCGCACAACGCGCGCGGCGAGGTGGACCAGGACGCCTGGCGCGCCTTCTTCGCCGCCTGCCAGTCCGGGGACTTCGCCGATTTCGAGCGGATCCCGCTCGGCGGCCAGCGCAAGCTGTTCAACCCGGTCGGCACGCTCGCGGTCAGCCCGCGCGGCCTCACGCCGACGCAGGTCGGCATCCCGGCGGCGCCCGCCCTGGCCTCGGCCGAGCGCGCGGCGGAAACCGTGGAGGTCTATTGGCAGTCGCTGTTGCGCGACGTGCCGCTCAGCGAGTTCCAGGACGACACCGCGCACCGCGAGATCCGCGCCGCGACGGAGGAGCTGAGCCGGCTCCAGGAATTCCACGGCGCGAAGCGGGGCGGCCGCGTCACGCCCGGCACGCTGTTCCGCGCCACCGCCTGCTACATGGACGGCGCCAACCCGCGCGGGCGCGTGGTGGTCCCGGTGGGCGTGCTCGACGGGCCGGTAGTGTCGCAGTTCCTCTACCGCGACGTGCCGCTCGCGGCGCAGTGGATGGATGCGCGGATGCGCACGGTCACGCCCGAGAACGAGTTCCTGACCGACCCCGACGAATGGCTCGCCATCCAGAACGGCCAGCCGCCGCGCCGGCGCCTGACCTTCGATGCCACGCCGCGCTACATCGCCACCGGGCGCGACCTGGCGGAATACGTGCATTCCGGGCCGCCGATGGCGCTGGCGGCCGCGATGCTGCTGGCCACGCCGGTAGGCGGGGCGGACCCGCGCTATTCGGGGCTCTTCCCGCTGGCCCAGCCGGCGCTGAGCGACACCAACCCCTATCGCCGCTCGCGCACCCAGACCGCCGCCACGCCGACCTTCGGGCTTGCGCAGGTGAGCGCGATGCTCGCCGATGCGGTGCCGACCGCGATCCGCGCCGCCTACTGGCAGAAGTACTTCGTCCACCGCACGCTGCGGCCGGAGGCCTATGGCGGGCTGGCGCACCAGCGTCTGGCGAACGGCGTCAGCGACTATCCGCTGCATGACGACTTCCTGCGGTCGGAGGCGCTGGACCGCAGCAAGTCGAAGCACGGCACCTTCCTGCTCTCCCACACCTATCCGGAAGGCGCGGCGCTGCATTCCGCCTATCCGGGCGGCGGCGCGGCACTCGGCGCCGTGGTCGCGACCATCCTGAAGGCGTTCTTCGACGAGAGCCGGGTGATCAGCGATCCGGTGCAGCCCGACCCGCGCGACCCGACCCGGCTGGTACCCTGGAGCGGGCCGCCGCTGACGGTCGGGGGCGAGCTGAACAAGATGGGCTCGAACTACGCCATGGGCCGCGACTGGTCGGGCATCCACTGGCGGTCCGATGCCGCCACCGCGATGGTGATCGGCGAGGAGGTGGCGATCTCGATGCTGCGCGACGAGCGTGCGACCTTCCGCGAACCCTTCGACGGCTTCTCCTTCACGCGCTTCGACGGAACGCGTGTGACGATCTGAAGGCGCATGGGGGCCGGCGTCCGCGGCGGCGCCGGCCCGGCAAGCTGAACCCGCGATCGCGCGGGATCAGCCCTTCGCTGCGCCCTCGGCGGCCTTCGGGCGCACGCCCAGCAGGTGCGCGATGGCGTAGGTCAGGTCGGCACGGTTCAGCGTGTAGAAGTGGAACTCGTCCACGCCGTTGGCCTGCAGCAGGCGCACCTGCTCCGCCGCCACCACCGCGGCGACCATGCGGCGCGTCTCCGCATCGTCGTCGAGGCCGTCGAACAGCCGCGCCATCCAGCCCGGCACCGAGGCGCCGCACATCGCGCTGAACTTCTGCACCTGCTTGAAGTTCGACACGGGCAGGATGCCGGGCACGATGGGCACGGTGATGCCGGCCGCACCGCACAGATCGAGGAAACGCAGATAGACGTCGGTGTCGAAGAAGTACTGCGTGATGGCCCGCGTCGCCCCGGCATCGATCTTACGCTTCAGGAAGTCGAGGTCGGCGATCGCCGAGACGGCGGCCGGGTGCTTCTCGGGATAGGCGCCGACGCTGATGTCGAAATCGGCGATCTTCCTGAGGCCGCGCACCAGGTCCTCGGCCTGGGCGTAGCCGCCCGGATGAGGCGTGTATTCGGTGGCGCCGGCCGGCGGGTCGCCGCGCAGGGCGACGATATGCCGCACCCCGGCCTCGAGGTAGCCGCGCGCCACCTCGTCCACCTCCTCGCGCGTTGCGCCGACGCAGGTCAGGTGCGCCGCCGGGGTCAGCGAGGTCTCGCGCGCCAGGCGCGCCACCGTCTCATGCGTGCGGGCGCGGGTGGAGCCGCCGGCGCCGTAGGTGACCGAGACGAAGCGCGGCGCCAGCGGCTCCAGCCGGCGGATCGCGGCCCAGAGCTGCTGCTCCAGGGCCTCGTTCTTGGGCGGGAAGAACTCGAAGGAGAGCTTCGGCGGCGGCAGGTCCGCCGGCTGCGGCAGGCCCGCGACACGCGGCCCGGTCAGCCAGCGCTGCAGCGTGCCGGCCGACGGTACGTTCATCGCAACGTTCATGGCAGGCTCTCCCCCGCGTCGACATCCGGCCGGGCATCCGCAACGCTTCGCGACACGCTGCCCGTTCCGCTCCGATCCCGGCGGGCATATATAGGCCGCGGCGGGCGCCAGGAAGCCCTGGGGCGCGCCGGTCCAGCGCAGCCCGCCGGATGCCGCCAGGAGGACAACACTTGACCGCCACGCGCCGCCGCCAGCGCAGCCCCCTGCTCGTCCTGTCGCTGGCCCTGGCCGTGGCGACGGCCGGCTGCGCCACACGCCCAGACCCCTCCGACGCAGAGGCCGTGGCGGAGTTCCAGGCCAACAACGATCCCCTGGAGCCGCTGAACCGCGGCATGTATTTCGTGAATGACGGTCTGGATGTCCTGATCCTGCGCCCGGCCGCCGAGGCCTATCGCATCTTCCTGCCGCCCGAGGTGCGCACGGCCATCCGCAACATGCTCGGCAACCTGCGCAGCCCGGTGATCCTGGTGAACGACGTCCTGCAGGGCGAGACCCAGCGCGCCGGGACCACCGTCGGGCGCTTCCTGCTGAACACCACGCTCGGCGTGGGCGGCATCTTCGACGTGGCGAAGGATTTCGGGCTGCTCGGCCACACCGAGGATTTCGGGCAGACCCTGGCGGTATGGGGGATGCCGGAGGGCCCCTACCTGTTCGTGCCCGTCCTCGGGCCGTCCAACCCGCGCGACCTGGCGGGGGCCGGCGTGGACGCGGCGAGCAACCCGCTGACCTGGATCAGCGGCGGCGAATTCTTCGACGCCGCATCCAACACCCGCATCGTGGTGCAGGGCCTCGACACGCGCGAGGGCCTGATCGAACCGCTGGATGCGGTGCGGCGGGAATCCCTCGACCCCTACGCCACGCTGCGCAGCGCCTACCGCCAGCGCCGCGCGGCGGAGATCCGCAACAGCGCGCCCGAATCGCCGGCGGCACGCGGCACGGGCTTCGGTGCCGGCACCGGCATGGAGGGGCCGCGCCGGTGAACCCGCATGCCGTGCCACCGTTGCGGTACCATCGATGAGGATCCTGCGATGACCGCCTTGCTCCGTCGCCGCCAGATGCTTGCCGCCGCAGCGGTCGCAGCGGCCGCCAAGGTCCTGCCGGCCCACGCCCAGGGCGTCGACATCGCCCGCGCCACCAGCTTCATCCAGGCGACCGGCCAGGAACTGGTTGCCGCGATCAACGCCAACGGCGCCTCCGTCGCCCAGCGGCGGGAGCGGGTGGCGCAGATCCTGCGGCGCGCGGTGGATGTCGACGGCGTGGGCCGCTTCATCCTCGGCCGCTGGTGGCGCAACGCGACGCCCGAGCAGCAGCAGGAATACCTG
This sequence comes from Falsiroseomonas oryzae, assembly GCF_027856955.1. Classification (GTDB taxonomy): domain Bacteria; phylum Pseudomonadota; class Alphaproteobacteria; order Acetobacterales; family Acetobacteraceae; genus Falsiroseomonas; species Falsiroseomonas oryzae. The sequence continues at coordinate 4,642 of NZ_JAPSMD010000189.1, forward strand.
CAGCTGTTCGAGCAGGTGCTGATCCGCAACCTGTCGGCGCGCTTCGGCGAGTACCAGGGCGTGCGCTTCGCGCTGGGGCGGACCCAGGCGCGCACCGAGGACGATGCGCTGGTGAACACCGTGGTGGAGCGGCCGAACACGCCCCCCTTCGGCCTGGACTGGCGCGTGGCAGAGGTGAACGGTCAGCCCAAGGTGGTCGACGTGATCGCGGAAGGCACCAGCCTGCGGCTGACCACGCGCAGCGAATACAGCAGCGTCATCAGCCGCAACGGCGGCAATGTCGCGTCGCTGCTGCAGGCGATGCGCCAGCAGATCCAGCAGCTGGCGGCGCGCGAGGGCGGCTGATGCGCCTGGGCCGCCGGATGGCCTGAGCCCCGCCCACCCGGTCAGGGCGGGCTGGCGGCCGGACGCCAGCGCGCAAGATCCTCCGCGCGCTGCGCGGCCGCCCAGACGCCGTCGTGCCGACGCATCGTCTCCAGCAGCTGCTCGCCGGGACGAAGCTCCGCTTCCATGGCCAGTGCGGCGGTCGCGCCGCGCAGCCGCCAGCTCGCGAAGGCATCCTCCAGCATGCGATAGGTGCGCGCGACGGCGTCGAGCGGCATGCCCGCGGGGCCGAACACGCCGGTCCAGCACTCCAGGTCCAGGCCTTCGGCGCCGAGCTCCTGCGCGGCCGGCACATCGGGCCAGAGCACGCTGCGACGGCGCGCGGACACCGCGAGAAGGCGGATCTGGCGCCGCGTAACGGGCAGCGCGGAGGGCCGCAGCCAGCCGGCCAGCAGCAGCCCGGCCTCGATGTCGTAGATCATGTTCGCGCTGCTTTCCTGCAGCGTCGGGGCCAGATGCGCGCCGCAGAGCCGGCCCATCTCCCGTCCCACCAGGCAGGCCAGCGCGTCGGTGCCGCCAAGCGCGCGTTCGCGCGGGCCGCGCGCCCGGGCGGCCGCCACCACGTCCGGAATGGTCTCGAAGCGCGCATCCGCCCGGACCGCGAGCACCAGCGGCTCGCGCGCGACCTGCGCCACGGCGGTCAGGCGCTGGAACGGGTCCACCGGCAGCGGATCGCGGCCGTAGCGCCCGCCGACCAGCCCGGAGCCGAACAGCAGCAGGTTGCGGCCATCCGGGACGGCATGCTCGATCGTGGCGATGGCGCGCGCACCGCGGTCCACCGATCGGTTCTCCACATGCGGAGCGGCATTGCCCGCGACGGCCACGGCATCGGCCAGCGCGCGGCCGAGCGTGTCGATCGGACTGTCCGGCGCGCCGGGCACGACGAGGCGCAGCGGCGGCCTGGACGCTTCGGCCCGCCCAACGGCGGAGGCGGCGAGGGTGCAGGCCGCCAGGGCAGCGCGGCGAGTGAGGGTCGGAGCGACAGCCATGCCTCGGTCTCGGAAAGAGGACGGCGTCCTCCGATCACGAAATCTCGATCTACGCGAATCGCTCGGATAAAGAAACGGATCGCACCCGCTCCGGCTGCATGTCCGGCATGCCGGCCCGTGCAGGCACAGCCGCCCCTGGTCATCGCCCTGCCGCGCGCACCGCGCCGCCGCTCAGCGCCGGCTCTCGAACACCAGCATCTGGTGCCCCTGGTGGCGGAACTCGCCGCATTCGCGCATGCCGATATCGCCCAGCACCCCGCGCGAGGCCAGGTTGGTCTCCCGCGCCACGGCGATGATGCGCGCGAGCCCGGCGCGGTGGCCGAATTCGAGCGCGGCGGCCGCGGCTTCGCGCGCATAGCCCTTGCCCCGGCATTCCGGCCACAACGCGAAGCGCAGCGCCACGCCGCGCCCGTCCGGCCGCTCCATCAGGCCGCAGATGCCGAGGAAGTCGCCGGTCGCGCGCTCGAAGACGCTCCAGGTGCCGTAGCCGCGCACCAGCCAGAACTCGATGTCGTCCTCCAGCTCCTCGCGCGTGCGTTCGGGCGTGCGCACGCCGTGCAGCATGAAGCCGAAGACGCGCTCATCCGCCTTCAGGCGAATCAGGTCGGGCAGGTGCTCCGGCCCCGGCGGCAGCAGCGAGAGCCGGTCGGTCCGCAGCGTGCGCGGGGCGGCGTGCAGGTTGGCGGACATGTGGCGCGCGCGTTGCCCCCACCCCGACCCTCCCCCGCACGCGCGGGAGAGGGAGAGGGATCTACCTTGCCAATGGGCGGTACTTGATACGGTGCGGCTCGGTCGCCGCGGCGCCGAGACGACGTCGCTTGTCCGCTTCGTAGGCCTCGAAGTTGCCCTCGAACCACTCGACATGGCTGTCGCCCTCGAAGGCGAGGATGTGCGTCGCCAGCCGGTCGAGGAACCAGCGGTCGTGGCTGATCACCACGGCGCAGCCGGCGAAATCCTCTAGCGCATCCTCCAGCGCGCGCAGCGTGTCCACGTCGAGGTCGTTGGTCGGCTCGTCCAGCAGCAGCACGTTGTGCTCGCGCTTCAGCATCTTCGCCAGGTGCACGCGGTTGCGCTCGCCGCCCGAGAGGATGCCGACGCGCTTCTGCTGGTCCGCGCCCTTGAAGTTGAAGGCGGCGACATAGGCGCGGGAGGGGATGGTGCGCTTGCCGATGGTGATCTGGTCCATCCCGTCCGAGATTTCCTGCCAGACGGTCTTGCTGTCGTCCAGGCTGTCGCGGCTCTGGTCCACATAGCCCAGCTTCACCGTCTCGCCGACGGTCAGCGTGCCGCCGTCCGGCTGCTCGACGCCGGTGATCATCTTGAACAGCGTGGACTTGCCGGCGCCGTTCGGCCCGATGACGCCGACGATGCCGCCGGGCGGCAGCTTGAAGTCCAGATCCTCGATCAGCAGGCGGTTGCCGTAGCCCTTGCGCAGCTTGTCCGCGACGATGACGGTGTTGCCCAGCCGAGGCGGGGGCGGGATGATGATCTCGGCCTCGCCGGGGCCCTTCTCCTGGCTCTTCTGCAGCATCTCCTCATAGGCGGTGATGCGCGCCTTGCTCTTGGCCTGGCGGGCGGCCGGGCTGCGGCCGATCCACTCCTGCTCGCGGGCCAGCTGGCGCTGGCGGGCGCTCTCCTCGCGCTCCTCCTGCTGCAGGCGCTTGCGCTTCTGGTCGAGATAGGCGGAGTAGTTCCCCTGGTAGGGGAAGCCGCGGCCGCGATCGACTTCCAGGATCCAGTTGGTCACGTTGTCCAGGAAGTAGCGGTCGTGGGTGACGACCAGCACCGCGCCCTGCCATTCGCGCAGCGTCTTCTCCAGCCACGCCACGCTCTCGGCGTCCAGGTGGTTGGTCGGCTCGTCCAGCAGCAGCAGGTCGGGCTTTTCGAGCAGCAGCTTGCACAGCGCCACGCGCCGCCGCTCGCCGCCCGACAGATGCGCGACCGCGCTGTCGAAGGGCGGGCAGCGCAGCGCGTCCAGCGCGATCTCGATGCGACGCTCCAGCTCCCAGCCCTCGGCGGCGTCGATCTTCTCCTGCAGCTCGGCCTGCTCGGCGAGCAGGGCGTTCATCTCCTCCTCCGACATCTCGTTGGCGAAGGCCTCGGAGATCTCGTTGAACCGGGCGAGCTGGCCGCTGAGCTCGGTGAACGCCTCCATGACGTTCTCGCCGACCGACTTGTCGGGGTTGAGGTGCGGCTCCTGCGGCAGGTAGCCGACGCGCGCCCCCTCCGCGGCCCAGGCCTCGCCGCCGAACTCCTTGTCGAGGCCGGCCATGATCTTCATCAGCGTGGACTTGCCGGCGCCGTTCGGGCCGAGCACGCCGATCTTGGCGTCGGGCAGGAAGGAGAGGGTGATGCCTTTGAACACCTCACGCCCGCCCGGATAGGACTTGGTGAGATCCTTCATCACGTAGACGTACTGCCAGGCGGGCATCGGCTGGGGCTTCCGGCGGAAATGGGGAGAGGCGCGGGTTCTATCGCGCCGGGCGGCGCGATGCCACCCGTCGCAAGCCCAGGCGGCGGCGGGGTCAGGCCGCCTTCAGGTGTTCCTGCAGGCGGGGCATCAGCTCCACCAGGTTGCAGGGGCGGTGGCGGCTGTCGAGCTGGAACAGCAGGATGTCGTCCCAGGCGTCCTTGCAGGCGCCCGTGCTGCCCGGCAGGGCGAACAGGTAGGTGCCGCCCGCCACGCCGCCGATCGCGCGGGACTGGATGGTGGAGGTGCCGATCTTCGCGTAGCTGAGCATGCGGAACAGCTCGCCGAAGCCGGTGATCTCCTTCTCCAGCACGCGGGCGAAGGCCTCCGGCGTGACGTCGCGGCCGGTGATGCCGGTGCCGCCGGTGGTGATGACGCAGTCCACCTCGGGGTCGGCGATCCAGCGGCGCAGGATGCCCTCGATCAGCGGCGCCTCGTCCCTGCAGATCTCGCGCGCGGCCAGGCGATGGCCGGCCTTCACGATGCGCTCCGCCAGGGTATCGCCGCTGCGGTCGGACGCCAGGTCGCGCGTATCGGACACGGTCAGCACGGCGATGTTCACGGGCAGGAAGGCACGGCTCTCGTCGATCGGCATCGGGGTATCTCCTGGCCGCCGAAGATAGGCGCTGCGGGGCCGCCGCCCCAGCCCCTCCGCAGGAACGGGCGGGTCAGCGCCCCACGCGCACCAGGGCGGCGACCTCCTCGGCCTCCAGGAAGCGGGGGAAGCGCCCGGCGGCGATCTCGTCCAGGCTGGGCGAGGCGAAGCCGAGACGCGCGGCGTAGATCCAGGAATAGGTCAGGACGCGCTGCACGAACTGCCGCGTCTCCCCCACCGGGATGCTCTCGATGAACAGGAAGGGGTCGTTCCTGTGCCGTACCGCCGGCTGCCAGCGGGAGAGGTTGCCGGGCCCGTTGTTGTAGGCGGCCAGCAGCCGGATCAGGTCGCCGCCCACCTGCTCGTGCCGCGCGAGGTAATGCAGGTAGCGCTGCCCGACCTCGAGCGAGAAGGCCGGGTCGTGCAGCCGCCTGGCCCCCGCGCCGCGCAGCGAGGGATCGCCGGTCACGTAGCTCGCGGTGGCCGGCATGATCTGCATCAGCCCGCGCGCCCCCGCCGGAGAGACCGCGTCGGGATCGAAGTTCGATTCCTGGCGCGCCAGCGCGTAGACCAGCGAGGGATCGGTGCGGAAGCCCTGCTGCGGGCGAAGCTGCGGAAGCGGGAAGCGCGCGAAGTCGCGCGGGCGGCCATCCGCGCTCTGCTGCAACGCGGCAAGCTGCGACGCCAGGTCTGCCAACCCGGCCTGCGCGGCCACCACCAGCATGGCCCGCATCGTGCCCGGATTGCCCTGCACGCGCGGCCAGAGGCTGCGCAGCTCGGCCTCGGCTCGGTCGCGCTGCCCGACCTGCAGCAGCGCCAGGGCGCGCCACCCGCCGGCGCTCTCGGCCACGGCGGCGGCCTCGCTCTCGCCGGCCAGCTCGCGTTCCCAGGCGAAGCCCATGGCCAGGCCGAGCGAGCGCCGGGCGACCAGGCCGTAGAAGGTGCGCGGCTCCTGCGCGGCCTGCATCATCCAGGGAACGTAGAGCTGCGGCCGGCGGGCCCGCACCGCGGCGCGCGCGGTCCAGAAGGCGGCCGCCGCGCGGGCAGCCGGGGAG
>NZ_JAPSMD010000190.1 GCF_027856955.1 Falsiroseomonas oryzae
GGCGCCGTCGGCGCGCCCCGGCCGCTCATGCGGCAGAACGACCGCGGCCCTTGTGGGGCCGCGCTCCTCGCCCGGCGGCTGGTTGCTATTCGCCGCGCCCGACAGGGTTCACCTCGCGGCCGAGGCTGAGCCGGCCCTCGCGCGCCGGAGCGGCGCCTTCCGTCGGGGCCGCGGTACCCGCGGCCGCGCCGGCCGTGCTGGCATCAAAGAGGGAGATCGGCGCGCCGGGCATAACCGTGCTGATGGCGTGCTTGTAGACGAGCTGAGTGTGGCCGTCCCGCCGCAGCAGGACGGAGAAATTGTCGAACCAGGTGATGATGCCCTGCAGCTTCACGCCGTTCACCAGGAAGATGGTGACGGGCGTCTTCGATTTCCGGACGTGGTTGAGGAACACGTCCTGCACGTTCTGCGACTTCTCGGCGGCCACGGAGGGTTGGTCCTTCTTGTTGTTGGCCTGCCGCGCCGCAGGGGCCGCGTGCAGGTCCGACGATGGCTAGCTTTCCAGAGGTGCGGGCGCCCTGGCAAGGGAGGGTCGGCGGTTCTGCGCACTCAGTCCGCTGCCGACACCTTACCGGCCATGCGACGCAACGTATCCGCAAGGGCTGCCGCGTCTTCGAAGGCGAGGTCGGGCGCGGCATTCGCGACGCCGCCATCGTGTTCGGCGCGGCCGACCAGCACGGCGCGACACCCTGCCGTGCGCGCGGCGCGCATGTCCATCGCGGTGTCGCCGACATACCAGACCTGCGGGCTCGGGTTCACGCCACAGGCGCCGAGCGCCAGGCGGAACGGCGCGGCATCGGGCTTGTCGGCCGTGGCGTCGCCGGCGCCGACCAGCGCGGCGAAGGCGCCATCCCAGCCGAGATGCGCCGCTTCCGTGCGCAGCAGCGGGCCCTGCTTGTTGCTGATCACCGCCTGCGGGCCGAGCGCGCCGGCTGCGGCGATCGCGCCGGCGGCGCCGGGCATCGGCCGAAGGACCTTCAGGTGGCAGGCGCGCACGGCGGCGTAGAAGATGTCGCGTGCCCGTTCCCATTCCGCGCCGAACATCCCGGGGAACGTATCGCGCAGCGAGCCGCGGACGCGCGCCAGCACCGTTTCACGATCCCATTCGGGCATGCCGAAGTCGCGGAAGGTGACGTTCAGGCCATGTTGGATGGCAGCCCAGCCATCCACCAGCGTGTTGTCCCAGTCCCAGAGGACGCAGGCCGGCGGCGGAATGGCGCCGCCGTCAGGCGGCATTGCGCAGGTCGCCCTTCACGTGGCGTGCGAAGAGATCGAAGAGCTGCCGCACGACGGGGCCGACCCTCCCGTCGCCGACCGGCGCGCCGTCGATCTTCGTGATCGGCCGCACGAAGGAGGTGGCGGAGGTGATGAAGGCTTCGCGTGCCTTGCGCATGTCGTCCACGGTGAAGGGCGTCTCGTCGAACGGGATGCCGGCGGCCTGGAGTTCCGCCATCAGCGCGCCGCGGGTGCAGCCGGGCAGGATCACCTCGTCCAGGTGGCGCGTGCGGATGGCGCCGTGCTCGTCCACGATCCAGAAGGTGGTGGCCGCGCCTTCCGTGACGATCCCGGTCGCCTGGTCGTAGAGGATCGCCTCGATCGCCCCCTTCTCCCGGGCGGCCTGGCGGGCCAGGACGTTGGGCAGCAGGTTCACGGACTTGATGTCGCGCCGCGCCCAGCGCAGGTCGGGCAGCGTGATGGCGCTGGCCTGCCATTTGTCCACATCGGTCGGATAGGGCGGGATGCGCTTCACGGTGACGACCAGCGCGGGCGGCACGGGCTTCGCCGGGAAGGGATGGTCGCGCCGCGCCACGCCGCGGGTGACCTGCATGTAGAGCAGGCCCTCCGTCACGCGGTTCCGGCGCGCGACCTCGCGCAGCACCATGCTGAGCGCGGCGCGCGACATCGGCATGGGCAGCCGGATCTCCTTCAGGCTGCGTTCCAGCCGCGCCAGATGGCGGTCCTCGTCCACGTAGCGGCCGCCATACAGGTGGACGACCTCATAGATGCCGTCGCCGAACTGGTAGCCGCGGTCCTCGACATTGACCGACGCCTCGGGCTGGCGGACGTATTTCCCGTTCACATAGGCAATGCGCGACATTCCTGTGACCCTCAGACGCCGGGCGGCCGCTCCGCGGCCTTGGCTTCGCGCCTGCGCGCTGCCTCGCCCCGCCGGATGTCAGCCCTGCGCGCGGCGCCCTGTCGGGCGCAAGGCCGATGCTGCATTGTTGCGCAACGCGCCGCCTCGATCATCCCCCGCCTGCCGGCGCGCGGTCCTCGGCGTTCACGCCCAGGAACTTCAGCTTGCGGTGGAGCGCGCTGCGCTCCATGCCGACGAAGGCGGCGGTGCGGCTGATGTTCCCGCCGAAGCGCAGCAGCTGGGCCTCCAGATACTGCCGCTCGAACAGCTCGCGCGCCTCGCGCAGCGGCAGTGTCATGATCTCGCTCGACCGGTCCAGCTTCAGCACGGCGGGCGCGGCGGCTCCGACCTGGGGGGGCAGCATGTCCGGCCGGATCGGCTCCCGCGCGTCGCCCGGCGCCATGATCAGCAGCCAGTCGATCAGGTTGCGCAGCTCCCGTACGTTGCCCGGCCAGTCATAGGCCTGCATCGCGGCCAGCGCGTCCTCCGTCAGATCGCGCGGCGGCATGCCGGAGGTCTCGACGGACTTCGCCATGAAGTGCCGCGCGAGCGCCGGAATATCCTCCCGCCGCTCACGCAGCGGCGGGATCTTCAGCGGCACGACGGCCAGGCGGTAGTAGAGGTCCTCGCGGAAACGGTTGCCGGAGATCTCGGCCTGCAGGTCCTTGCTGGTCGTGGCGATGACGCGGACATCCACCTGCACGCGCTGCGCGCCGCCCACCCGGGTAAAGCCCTGTTCCTGCAGGGCGCGCACGATCTTGCCCTGGGTCTCGAGCGGCATGTCGCCGACCTCGTCCAGCAACAGCGTGCCGCCATGCGCGCGTTCCAGCACCCCTGCGCGGCGTGGCTGGGCGTTGGCGTCGGTGCCCGCCTCCACGCCGAACAGCTCCTCCTCGAAGCGGTTCGGCGCCAGGGTGGCGCAGTTCAGCGCGACGAAGGGGCCGTCGTTGCGGCGGGATCGGGCGTGCAGCATCCGCGCCGCGACCTCCTTGCCCGCCCCGGCAGGCCCGCTGATCAGCACGCGGGAGCCGGTGGGCGCCACGCGCTCGATGGCCTGGCGCAGCTGGGCGGTGGCGGAGGAGACGCCGACCAGCTCCGTCTCCGCCCCGGCGCGCAGCTTGAGCTCGCTGACCTCCCGCTTCAGGCGCGCCGCCTCGAGCGCGCGGGAGACGATCAGCAGCAGGCGGTCCGCCTTGAAGGGCTTCTCGATGAAGTCGTAGGCGCCCTGCTGGATCGCCTGGACCGCCGTCTCGATCGTGCCGTGGCCGGAGATCATCACGCAGGGCACGCGCGGCTCCTCCTGGTGCATCACCGAGAGGATGCCGAGGCCGTCCAGACGGGAATTCTGCAGCCAGATGTCGAGGACGACCAGCGAGGGGCGGCGCACGCGGAACGCCGCCAGCGCCTGGTCGGAATTGGCCGCCTGCCGGGTCTGATAGCCCTCATCCGCCAGGATGCCCTCGATGAGGGCGCGGATGTCGGGCTCGTCGTCGACGATCAGGATGTCATGCGCCATGGCCGACTCGTCCCAAGCCCACCCCCAACTCCTCCCGCCGCGGCGTTCCCGCCTGGTCCGCGGGAAGGATCAGGACCGCCCTGGCCCCGGGCGCGCCGCCGCGGTCCTCCAGGGCGAGCCGTCCCCCATGGTCCTCCATGATCTTCTTGACGATGGCAAGGCCAAGCCCCGTACCCTTCGCCTTGTGCGTGACATAGGGCTCGGTCAGCCGGGCCCGCTCCTCCCCCTCGGGGAGGCCGACTCCATCGTCCTCCACCACGATCGCCCAGCCCTCCGGCGCGGGCTCGATGCGCACCGAGATGTGGCCGGCAGGCGCCCCGGGCGCTTCACCGGGCGGCGGCTCCGGCGCGTCGCCGCGCGGCCGGCCGGCTATCGCGTCGGCCGCATTCTGCAGCAGGTTGGTCAGCGCCTGGCCGATCAGGCGGCGGTCGGCGGGGACCACGGGCGCCGGATCCGGAATGGTCACGACGTAGGCGATCTCGTGATGGGCGGCCCGCTGCAGCACCAGCGCCTCGCGGACCAGCTGGCCCAGATCCTCGGGCCGGATCACAGGCTGGGGCATGCGGGCGAAGGCGGAGAACTCGTCCACCATGCGGCCGATGTCGCCGACTTGCCGCACGATGGTGTCGGTCAACGCTCGGAAGGTGTCGGGGTCGGTCCCGATCTCCTTCAGGTATTTGCGCTTCAGCCGTTCCGCCGAGAGCTGGATCGGGGTCAGGGGGTTCTTGATCTCGTGGGCGATGCGGCGCGCCACATCGGCCCAGGCGGCCTTGCGCTGGGCGGATTGCAGCTCCGTGATGTCGTCGAAGGTCAGTACGAAGCCGGCGATGCGGCCCTGCTGCATCTCCGCCCCGATGCGCGCGATCAGCGTCCGGCGGCGCGACGGCGGGCCGATCGGGATCTCCGCCATGCGCGGTCGCTCCGGGGCGGCGGAAGCCTCGGCGATCAGCTCGGCGAATTCCGGCACCACCCTGGCCAGCGGCAGGCCGAAGCCGGCATCGAGGTCGAGTTCCAGCAATTCGCTCGCCCGGCGGTTCGGCAGGTTCACCCGCCCCTCGGCATCCAGGCCGATCACCCCGGCCGAGACGCCGGACAGCACCGTCTCGGTGAAGCGGCGGCGCTCGTCCAGCTGGCGATAGGCTTCCATCAGCTCGCCGCGCTGGGCGGAAAGCTGGCTGGTCATGCGGTTGAAGGCGCGGCTGAGCGAGGTCAGCTCGTCATCCGCGGTGCCCTCCTCCACCCGCGTCGCCAGGTCGCCGGCGCGCACCCGCTCGGCCGCGGCGATCAGCCTGCTGATCGGGCGCGCGAGCTGGTTCGCGAAGACCAGGCCCACCAGCACCGCGGCCAGCAGCACCAGCAGCGCGGCGCAGACGAAGACCAGCGCGAAGGTGACCTGCAGGCTGCCACGGTTGCGGTCCAGCCGGTCGTATTCCTGGAAGGCCAGCTCCGTGCGACGCAGATGCTCCAGGATGCCGGCATCCAGCGGACGGCCGATCACGAGCACGAGCCCGGGCTCCACATCCAGCAGCGCCAGCGCGCGCACGCGCGCCTCGCTCTCGCCCGGGACCACCGCCACCTCGCTGTGGCGCAGCTGCTCGAGTGCCCAGGCGGAGGGCAGCTCGATCACGCCGCCGGAGACGAAGCCGGCCTGCGCCACGATCTGGCCCAGCCGCGGCTCCACCACCACCGCCTCGGTCAGGCCGCGGATGGAGGCCTGGGTGGCCAGCAGGCGCTCGAAGGCCGGCATGTTCCCGGGCAGGAAGATCTGCGCGGCGCGGTTCAGGTCGGCGGCCATCGCCAGCGCATCCACCCGGATCTCGTCGCGGTGCTGGTCGAGCCAGGCGCGGGAGGCGACGAGGCTGGCCTCCAGCGTGTCCCGCACGCGGTCGCTGAACCAGGCCTGGATGCCGAGGTTGAAGAAGATGGCGGAGAAGGCGGCGACGGTGAGCGAGGGCACGATCGCCACCACGCCGAACAGCAGCACAAGGCGCACATGCAGCCGCGCTCCGGCGCTGCCCCGCCGGCGCTCCGCCCAGACCCGCACGAGCCGGGCGATGAGCGAGGCCGCGAGCAGCAGCAGCACGCCCGCATTGGCCAGCACGACGCCGACGATCTGCCCCGGCCGGGTCGGGCCGAGCGGAGAGCCGCCGGCCAGCAGGACGAAGGTGGCGAGCCCCAGCAGCACCGCGGTCACCGCCAGGCCGAGCGTCGTCGCCCGGCCCAGCAGGATGTCGGCAATCCGTCGCCGGCCGGTGCCGGCGGCGCCGCTCACGGCAGGCCGCGCACCACGGGAAGGTCGAGCTCCCGCAGCTTCTTGCGCAGCGTGTTGCGATTGAGGCCCAGCATCGCGGCCGCCTTGATCTGGTTGCCGCGGGTGGCGGAGAGCGCGAGCCGCAGCAGCGGCCGCTCCACCTCCGCCAGCACGCGGTCGTAGAGGTCGCGGATCGGCATGCCGTCCTTGTGGGCGGCCATGAAGCCCTGCAGGTGACGCTCGACCGATTGCTCCAGCGTCTCCGGCGCGCGGGGCGCGTCCTCCGTCGGCGGCGATGCCTCGGCCAGTTCGGCGGCGACGGCATCCGCGCCGATCGTCTCCTGCGGGTAGAGCGCGGCCATACGCCGCATCAGGTTCTCCAGCTCGCGGGCGTTGCCGGGCCAGGCATGCGCCTTCAGCCGCTCCATCGCCGCCTGGTCGAGCTGCTTGGCCGGCAGTCCGGCGATGCGGGCGCGTTCCAGGAAATGGCGCGCCAGCAGCGGGATGTCCTCGATCCGCTCGCGCAGCGGCGGCAGGCGGATGGGCACGACGTTCAGGCGGTAGAACAGGTCCTCGCGGAACATCCCGCCGCGGATCGCCTGGCGCAGGTCGCGGTGCGTCGCGGCGACGATGCGGACATTCGCCTTGATCGGCTGGCGCCCGCCGACGGTGGTGAACTCGCCTTCCTGCAGCACGCGCAGCAGGCGGGTCTGCGCCTCCGGCGGCATGTCGCCGATCTCGTCGAGGAACAGCGTGCCGCCGGCCGCCTGCTCGAAGCGGCCGACGCCGCGGTTCAGCGCGCCGGTGAAGGCGCCGCGCTCGTGCCCGAACAGCTCGCTCTCGATCAGCTCGCGCGGGATGGCGGCCATGTTGATGGCCACGAAGGGCCCGGAGCGGCGGCGGCCGTAGTCATGCAGGGCGCGCGCGACCAGCTCCTTGCCGGTGCCCGACTCGCCGGTGATCATCACCGTCAGGTCGGTTGTCGTGAGCCGCGCGACGGTGCGGTAGATCTCCTGCATGGCCGCGCTGCGGCCGACCAGCGGCAGGCGCTCCTCCTGCTCCTCGCCCTCCGGTGTCTCCGTCGTGCTCGGCGTTGCGAGCGCGCGGCCGACCACGGCCAGCAGCTCCTTCAGGTCGAAGGGCTTCGGCAGGTAGTCGAACGCGCCGCGCTGGGTCGCCTTCAGCGCGGTGGAGAAGGTGGACTGCGCGCTCATCACCACCACGCGCAGGTCGGGGCGCACGCGGCGGATGCGGGGGACGAGGTCGAGGCCGTTCTCGTCGGGCATGACCACGTCCGTGATCACCAGATCCCCTTCCCCGTCCTCCACCCAGCGCCACAGCGTGGACGCCGAGGAGGTGGCGCGGACATGGTAGCCGGAGCGGCCGAGCGCCTGGCTGAGCACCGTGCGGATCGCCCGGTCGTCATCCGCGACCAGGATGGTCCGGGTCGCGGCAGCGGCGGGCGGGACGGCGACTTCGCTCATGGCATGGCTCCTGAACGACGCGGCTATTCGGTGCGCCGGGGCGGCGCGGGCAGCGAGAGGCGGAAGGTGGTGCGGCCCGGCCGGCTGTCGCATTCGATCAGCCCGCCCTGGTCGGTCACCAGCTTGGCGACCAGCGCCAGGCCCAGGCCCTGGCCGCCGCGCTTGGTGGTCACGAATGGCTCGAACAGCGTGGCGCGCACCTCTTCCGGGATGCCCGGGCCGTTGTCGCGCACCTGCACCTGCAGCGGCAGGTGCACGCGTTCCGAGCTGCCGGGCACGGCGATTCGCACGCCGTGGTGATAGGCGGTGACGAGCTGGATCTCGCCCTCCCGGGGATCCACCGCCTCGGCGGCGTTCTTCACCAGGTTCAGCAGGATCTGCACCAGCTGGTCGCGGTTGCCCCAGACCGCCGGCAGCGAGGGGTCGTAGTCCTGCACGATGCGCAGATGCGCCGCGAAGCCTGAGAGCGCGATGCGGCGGACATGGTCCAGCACCTCGTGGATGTTCACGGCCGCGCGCTCGACCGGGCGGTCTGAGAACATGTCCATCCGCTCGACCAGGTTGCGGATGCGGTCGGCCTCGTCCTGGATCAGCACACAGAGCTCGCGGTCCGCCTCGCTGGCTCCCTGCTCCAGCAGCTGCGCGGCGCCGCGGATGCCGGAAAGCGGGTTCTTGACCTCGTGGGCGAGCATCGCCGCCATGGCGGAGGCGCCGCGCGCGGCGCCGCGGAAGTTCAGCTGGCGGTCCAGCATCTGCGCGGTGGAGGCGTCCTGCAGCGTCAGCACGACGCCGCCCGGCAGTTCCGGCAGCGGCGCGCCCTGCGCGGCGACACCCAGGCGTCGCAGGCGCGGGCTTTCCAGGGCCAGGTCGTGGTCACGCACCGGCGCGTCGTGCCGGCGCACCTGGTCCAGCAGCCCGAAGAGGCGGTTGTCCGGCGGCAGCAGGTCGCGCAGCGACATGGCGGCCAGCGACGGGGCCGACAGCTGGAAGAACAGTTCCGCGGCGGGGTTGGCGAAGCGGAACCGGTCGGCCTCGTCCAGCACCACCGCCGCGACCGGCAGCGCGCCGAGCACCGCCGCCGCCTCGGGCGTCAGCTTCGGGGCGGGCGCGGGGGCGGCCCCACGGCGCGCGAGGATCCCGGCCCTCATGCCGCCATCAGCTCGTCGGTTCCGTCGCGGCCGGCGGGCCGGTCGCGTGGCTCGTGCTCCGCGCGCTGGCGCTGGACACCGCGTTCCGCCAGCGGCTCGTAGAAGCGGCGGATCAGCGCGATCACGGCGTCCGCGTCGTCAAGCCGGTTGACCTCGGCGCGGAACTCGGCGGAGCCGGGCAGGCCCTTGGAGTACCAGGCGACATGCTTGCGGGCGAGCCGCAGCCCGGGGTCGCGGCCATGGTGCTCCAGCATCGCGTCGTAATGCGCGAGCAGCGTCGCCAGCTGCTCCGTCAGGTCGGGCTCGGCGCCGAGCACGCCGGTGTTCAGGTATTCGGCGACGACGCGCGGCAGCCATGGGCGTCCATAGCAGCCGCGGCCGATCATCACGCCATCCGCGCCGGAGCGGCGCAGCGCCTCCGCCGCGTCCTCCGGCCCCAGGATGTCGCCGTTGACGATGACGGGGATGCGCACGGCGTCCTTCACCTGGCGCACGAAGGCCCAGTCGGCGGTGCCGGTGTAGAACATCTGCCGCGTGCGGCCATGCACCGTGACCATGCGGATGCCGCAGTCCTGCGCGATCTGCGCCAGGCGCGGGGCATTCAGGCTCTTGTGGTCCCAGCCCATGCGCATCTTCAGCGTCACCGGCACGGAGACCGCCTTCACGGTGGCTTCCAGGATGCGCGCCGCGGCGATCTCGTCGCGCATCAGCGCGGAGCCGGCCTGCTGGCCGAGCGCGACCTTCTTCACCGGGCAGCCGAAATTGATGTCCACGATGGCGGCGCCGCGGTCCACGACCAGCTTCGCCGCCTCGCCCATCACCTGCGGGTCGCAGCCCGCGAGCTGCACGGAGGACGGCGCGCCGAAGCCGTCAATCTCCCTTGGCACCTCCGCCATCTTCAGCGTGGTCCGGTTCTCCCGCACCATGGCGTTGGAGGCGATCATCTCGGACACGACGAGGCCGGTGCCGAGCCCGCGCGCAAGGCGGCGGAACGGCAGGTCGGTCACGCCCGACATCGGCGCGAGGATCACGGGGACCTCGATTCGCGCGCCGCCAAGGTCGATGGGCCGGAGGCCGCCCGGCACGGTGCCGGGTTGGGGGATGCTCATGAATTAGGCGAATTAGCGATTGTTGGACGGCTCGTCCACCGTCCACCAACCGATCGCGGAGCATCTGCTGAAGAATCCGGCAGGCGCTGGACATGCCGTGGTCTGGACGTGGCCGCGCCGCGCCGGGGCGCTGCGTGACCTTCCCCTGGCGGGCGGCTAGGCTGCGGCATGACCGTCATCGCCCTGCTGATGGCTGCCGGGCGCGGGCAGCGCTTCGGCGCCGAGGTGCCCAAGCAGTACCTGTCCCTGCTGGGCCGCCCGGTGCTGCGCCACGCCGCCGAGTCGCTGCTGCGCGAGGGCGGCGTCGCCGCCATCCAGCCTGTCGGCCCCGCCGGAGAGGAGGCAAGGCTGGCCGCGGCGCTGGAGGGCCTGCCGATCCGCCCGCCGGTCGCCGGCGGCGCCACCCGCCAGGCCAGCGTGCTGGCGGGGCTGGAGGCGCTGGCACCCGACGCGCCAGACATCGTCCTGGTGCACGAC
>NZ_JAPSMD010000191.1 GCF_027856955.1 Falsiroseomonas oryzae
GCCCGATCCGCGCCCGCGCATGACGCCCGTGGCGGAGGCGCCGTCGGCGGCCAATGCCGCGCCCGCCAACACCGCGCCTGCCCAGGCGGCGCCCGAGCCGCAGCCCGCGACCGCCGCGCCGCGCATCACGCTCGACATGCTGCGCAACGCGGGTTTCGTGGCGATCGGTCCGGCGAATTCGCGCAGCCGTGTGACGGAAGAGCTCAGCGTGGTGCAGCACCAGGTGCGGCGCACAGTGCAGGCGACCGAGGCGGTGCCAGGCCGCCTGCCGCGCCTCGTCCTCGTCACCAGCGCCAAGCCCGGCGAGGGCAAGACCTTCTGCTCGGTGAACGTCGCCGCCCGTCTCGCCATCGGCTCTCCAGACCAGGTCGTGCTGGTCGATGGCGACGGCAAGCAGATGGGGTCGCTGACCCACCTGCTGGGCCAGGACGACACGCCGGGGCTGCGGCTGCTGTCGCTGGACCATGCGCAGCGGCCGGAATCGCTGCTGCTGAAGACGGATATCGACCGGCTGAGCTTCCTGCCCTACGGCCCGCCCAAGCCGGGCGTGCAGGACCTGCCCTCCGGCGCCATGCTGGCCGATGCGGTGGCCCGCCTCTCGGCTGCCCTGCCGAACCGGATCATCATCTTCGATGCCCCGCCCTGCCTCTACACCAGCGAGCCCACGGCGCTCGCCTCGGTCGCGGGCCAGGTGCTTCTCGTGGTGCGCGCCGAGAGCACCCAGCGCGACGAGGTGGAGGCGGCGCTCGACATGGTCGAGGCTTGCCCGAACCTGCAGTTGGTGCTGAACCAGACCCAGCGGGTCTCGAGCAACACCTTCGGCGCCTATGGCTACTACGGCTATTACAATGGCTGAGCGGCGCCCGCGCGGGCGCCGGGCCTTCGGTCCCGCCGGCCTCGGCGCGGTCGCGGCGCTCTCGGCGCTGGGCCTGCCGGCTGCGCAGGCGCAACTGGTGCCCGCCAGCGAATCGCTCGGCCTTTTCGGCGGCCCGTCGCGATCGTCCAGCCCCCTCGGCGGCGGCATGGGCATCGGCACGGGCGACAGCGCCGGATCCGCCGCCGCGTCGCGCTTCTGGCTGCCCCAGCTGGACCCGACCCTGCCCTTCGCGCCCGGTGCGCAGGGCGTGGCGCCACCGACCTGGGCCTTCCAGCCCTATGTCAACGTGCTCGGCGGCGTCACGGACAACGTGAACTTCACGCCGACGAACCGCATCAGCGACATCTACGCGGTCGTCTCGCCCGGCATCACCGTATTGGGCAACTCGCCGCGCCTCGTCGGCACGCTGAACTACCAGCCGAACTTCCGTGTCTATGCGCGCACGACGGACAACAACGACATCACCCAGACCCTGTCCGGCCAGGCGCTGGCGACGGTCATCCCCGAGTTCTTCTTCATCGAGGCCAGCGCCTTCAGCACGCCGGAGGCGCTGACCGGCAGCTTCGGCCGGATCGGCCAGCTGGGCGACAACAGCAACCCGGCGAACCAGACGGTCCAGGGCACGACCTACCGCATCTCGCCGTACATCGTCCGGCGCTTCGGCGACTTCGCCAGCGGCCGCCTCGGCTACGCTTTCTCGCAGTCCTTCTCGAACGGCGCCAACGCCTTCATCCCGAACCAGGCCACGCCCTTCTTCACCAGCCAGCAGGTCACGTCGAACACGATCTATGGCGGGCTGGTTTCCGGCGACTACTTCGGGCTGCTCACCTGGGATGCCGGGATCAGCCTGACCAACTACAGCGGAGACGGCGCCTATGACGGCGCGCACAACTACACCTACGTCGTGCAGGCCCGCTACCAGTTGACGCGCGAATGGGCGCTGGTGGGCGAGGCGGGCTGGCAGGACCAGGAATACAAGGGCGTCCAGCCCTACGGCATCGACAAGCCGATCTGGGGCGTCGGCGCGCGGTGGACACCGGACCCGGACACCTATCTTTCGGTGCGCTACGGCCAGCGCGACGGCTTCGAATCCTGGACCGTCGATGGCGCCATGCTGGCCGGGGTGCGCACGCGCCTCGTCGCCAGCTATCGCGAGAGCGTGGGCGCGCCGATCCTCGCCCCGAACCAGTTCGGCGTGGCGCTGCGCACGAACGCCGCCGGCCAGGTCGTGGACGCGGCCACCGGCCTGCCCGCGGCACTGGCCGTCGGCCGGCCGCTGGTGGTGCGGCAGAACGCAGTGACGCGGGACAAGAACGGCCTGCTCGCGGCCAGCCAGGTGTGGAACCGCGACACCTTCACCCTGGCCTTCTCGACCTTCGACCAGACTCCGGTGAGCGTGCCGGCCGGCACCAGTTCCTTCGAGCAGACCACCTACACGGTGACCGCCGCCTGGACGCGGGACCTTGAACCCGGCCTGTCCTTCAACCTGATCGGCCGCGCCGGGCAGAGCGAATCACCGCAGATCGGCGATACGACCAGCTATTCGGTGCAGACGGGCCTGTTCAAGGCATTCAGCCCGACCCTGATCGGCAGCCTGCAGTATCAGTTCATCAACTCCATCCCCGAACAGGGCGCGCGGACGGTCCAGAACGTGGCGTTCTTCACGCTCCGCCAGCTGTTCTGAGGCAGCCCACGCGGATGCACATCGACGTCTACGGCTTCCGCGAACACCCCTTCCTGATGACGCCGGATGCCCGGCTCTTCTTCCCGAGCTCCGTGCACAGCCGCGCCCACGCGCATCTGATGTATGGCCTTGCGCAATGCGAAGGGTTCGTCGTCGTCACCGGCGAGGTCGGCGCGGGCAAGACCACGCTGGTGGAGCGCTTCTGCGCCGCGCTGGATCCGGCGCAGTTCGTGGTTGCGCGCATCATGACGACGCAGGTGGCCGGCGACGATCTGCTGCGGCTGGTGGCAGACGCCTTCGGCGTGACGGCGGAGGGCGACAAGGCGACCGTGCTGCGCGGCATCATGGCCGCGCTGCGCCGGGCGGAGAAGCGCCACATCCTGATCGTGGACGAAGCGCAGGCGCTGACCCATGCGGGGCTCGAGGAGCTGCGCATGCTGTCCAACATCACCGACGGCGGGCGCGCGCTGCTGCAGACCATCCTGTTGGGCCAGCCGGAACTGCGGCGCATCATCGCCAGCCCCGACCTCGACCAGCTGCGCCAGCGCATCCTGGCCTCCTTCCACCTGGGCGGGCTCTCGCGCGACGAGGTGAAATCCTACATCGAGCATCGGCTGCGCGCGGTGGGCTGGACCGGCCATCCCTCCTGGGACGACCGCGCCTTCGACGTGGTGCATCGCTTCACCGGCGGCATCCCGCGCCGGATCAACCGCCTCTGCTCCCGCGTGCTGCTGGCGGGCGCGCTGGAACAGGCGCCGCATCTCAGCGCAGAGCTGGTCGAGGGCACCGCCCTCGAGCTCGAGGAGGATCTGGGCGGCGGCGCCCTGCGCGACATCGCCTATGGCAGCGCCCCGCGCCACTCGGCGGAGCTGGAGGCGCGGCTGGATGCGCTGGCGGAGCGCATCGACAACGTGGAGCGCACGCTGGCGCGGCGCGAGCGGGCCTTCAACCGCCTGGTGGAGTTCCTCGCCGAGCTCAGCGGAACGCGCCGATGACCCGTCCACCGATGCGCAACGCCACCGTCCGGAACGCCATGAGCGTGGATGTGGAGGACTGGTTCCAGGTCCAGGCCTATGCCGGCGTGATCCGCCGCGACGCCTGGGAGGGGCTGGACCGTCGCGTGGAGGCGAACACGGAGCGCGTGCTGGCACTGTTCGCGCAGGCCGGCGTGCGCGCCACCTTCTTCACCCTTGGCTGGGTCGCGGAGCGCCACCCGGCGCTGGTGCGCCGTATCGTCGCGGCCGGGCACGAGCTGGCCAGCCACGGCCACGGCCACGAACTGGTGCATCAGATCGGCGAGGCCGGGTTCCGCGCCGACATCCGCCGCGCGAAGCGCGTGCTGGAAGATGCCGGCGGCGTCGCGGTGCGCGGCTATCGTGCGCCGACCTTCTCCATCGGGCCGCGGCTGACGCCCTGGGCGCACCGCGTGCTGGCGGAGGAGGGCCACACCTACAGCTCCTCGCTGTTCCCGATCCGCCACGACCTGTACGGCGATGCCGACGCGCCGCGCGACGCGTACCGGCCGGATCCGGACGGCGTGGTCGAACTGCCGATGACGACCGTGCGCGCCGCCGGGCGCAACCTGCCCTGCTCGGGCGGGGGCTGGTTCCGCATCGTGCCCTATCCCGTCTTCCGCACCGGCCTGCGCCGCGTGAACCAGGGCGAGCGGCGGCCGGGCATCTTCTATTTCCACCCCTGGGAAGTGGATCCGGGCCAGCCGCATGTGCCGGAAGCCGGCCGGCTCTCCCGCTTCCGGCACCGCACCGGGCTCGGCAGCATGGCGCGCCGGCTGGAGCACCTGCTGCGCGACTTCGCCTGGGGCCGCATGGACGAGGTGTTCGCCGACGCGATCGGCGCCGCACCTGCGCCCGGCGTCGTCGCCCGGCGCGAAGCGGCCTGACGCAACCGCTCCGGGACGGCGCATGACGGTCAGGATCCGCGAACTCGACGCCGGCTCGGCGCGCGCCTGGGACGAGTTCGTCCGCGCGACGCCGGCTGCCACCTTCTTCCACCGCAGCGCCTGGGCGGAGGTGATCCGCCGCAGCTTCGGCCATCCGACGTACTACGTCTTCGCCGAGCAGGACGGCGCGATCACTGGCGTACTGCCGCTGGCGCGGATGAAGACGCTGCTGTTCGGCGACCTGCTCGCCTCCACGCCGTACTGCGTCTATGGCGGCAGCGCCGCCGTCACGCCGGAGGCTGCCGCGGCGCTGGAAAGCTACGCGATCGACCTGCGCGCGAAGCTCGGCGCGCCGGCGCTGGAGTTCCGCCGGATCGAGGCCGAGGACCCGGGCTGGACCGGCCGGTCGCCGCTGTATTTCACCTTCCGCAAGCCGATCCTCGCCTTCGACG
Source organism: Falsiroseomonas oryzae (assembly GCF_027856955.1). Lineage (GTDB taxonomy): Bacteria > Pseudomonadota > Alphaproteobacteria > Acetobacterales > Acetobacteraceae > Falsiroseomonas > Falsiroseomonas oryzae. Next base: position 4,914 of record NZ_JAPSMD010000191.1, read on the forward strand.
ACGACGTGAAGGGGATGGAGCGGAACATCCCGCGCAAGCAGCGCGCGGAAGTGCGCAAGGGGCTGAACCGCTTCGGCCTGAGATCCGTCTCCGACAGCGACACCGACCGGCTGCACCGGCTCTATGCCGAGAGCGTGCGCAACCTGGGCAGCCCGGTCTTCCCGCGCCGCTACTTCCGCGCCCTGGCGGAGGCCTTCCCGCGCGAGCATGACGTGACGACGGTGCTGCAGGGCGACACGCCGGTGGCCGCGGTGCTGAACTTCCACTTCCGCGAGGAGGTGCTGCCCTATTACGGCGGCGGCACGCGGGCGGCGCGGGGGCTCTCGGCGAACGACGTGATGTACTGGGAGGTGATGCGCCGCGCGCATCGCGAGCGCGGCGCGAAGAGCTTCGACTTCGGCCGCAGCAAGGCCGGCACGGGCGCCTTCGACTACAAGAAGAACTGGGGCTTCGAGCCGCAGCAGCTGCACTACTGCTACCGCTTGGCCGACGGCGCGCGCATCCCCGAGAACAACCCGAACAACCCGAAGTACAAGCTGTTCATCGCCGCGTGGAAGCGGCTGCCGCTGCCGGTGGCGAACCTTCTCGGGCCACCGCTGGTCCGGGGGCTGGGCTGATGCGCAGCAGCGTGCGGAGGGGCGTCCATGCTTGACCTGTCGCGCGCGCGCGTCCTCGTGCTGGGCGACGTCATGCTCGACCGCTTCATCTACGGCGCGGTGGAGCGGATCTCTCCGGAGGCGCCGGTGCCGGTGGTGCGCCTGGCGCGCAACCTCTCCATGCCCGGCGGCGCGGGGAACGTGGCGCGCAACGTCTCCGCGCTCGGTGGGCGGGCGGTGCTGGTCGGGCTGATCGGCCGCGACGCGGCGGGCGACGAGTTCCGCGCGCAACTCGCCGACGATTCCGGCATCCTGGACCGCTGCGCGGTCAGCGCAACGCGGCCGACCATCTGCAAGACGCGCGTCATCGCCGGCACGCAGCAGGTGGTGCGGCTGGACGACGAGGTGGCGGGCCCGGTGGACGCGGCGGAGGCCGCTTCGCTGCTGGCGGCGGTGGAGGCCGCGCTGCCGGACAGCGATGCGCTGGTGCTGTCGGACTACGGGAAGGGCGTGCTGACGCCCGCGGTGATCGCGGCCGCGGTGGCGGCGGCCAAGCGGCGCGGCATCCCGGTCTTCGCCGATCCGAAGAGCGACGACTTCACCATCTATCGCGGCGTCGATTGCCTGACGCCGAACGCGAAGGAGCTGGCCCGCGCCGCGCGCCTGCCGACCGGGACGGATGCCGAGGTCGTCGCCGCCGCGCGCGCCGTGATGGGCGCGGCCGGACTGCCGGCGCTGCTCTGCACCCGCGCCGAGCGCGGCATGATGCTGGTGCACGCAGGGGGCGAGGCCGTCGGCGTGCCGGCGGAGGCGCGCGAGGTCTTCGACGTTTCGGGCGCGGGCGACACGGTGATCGCGACGCTGGCGCTGGCGCATGCTGCGGGTTACGCGCTGCCGGATGCGATGCGCCTGGCCAATACCGCGGCCGGCATCGTGGTGGGGAAGCTCGGCACCGCGACCGTCAGCGGCGACGAGCTGGCGCATGCGCTGCGCACCGGCGCCGAGGCGGAGGAGACGCCGCTGCTGGGGCACGAGGCGGCGGCGCGGCTGGTGCGCGACTGGCAGGCGCATGGGCTGCGCGTCGGCTTCGCGAATGGCTGCTTCGACGTGCTGCATGCCGGCCATGTCGCACTGCTGCGCGCGGCGCGGCGGCGCTGCGACCGGCTGGTGGTGGCGCTGAACTCCGATGCCTCCGTGGCGCGGCTGAAGGGGCCGTCGCGTCCGGTCAACGTGCTGGCCGATCGTGCCGCGGTGATCGCCGCGCTGTCCTCGGTGGACGCCGTGACCAGCTTCGAGGAGGACACGCCGCTGGAACTGATCCGCGCGCTGCTGCCCGACGTGCTGGTGAAGGGATCGGACTACACGATCGACCGCGTGGTGGGCGCGGATGTGGTGCAGGCGGCGGGTGGGCAGGTGGTGCTGGTGGACCTGCTGCCGGGGCGATCGACCACGGGCATCCTGGCGCGCGGGCAGGGGATGCGCTGATGACCGGCCGCCGGTCCGGGGGCGTTGGCGGTCCCATGGGTCCGAGGACCCGAAGGAGCGGCACATGAACTCTTCTCCGAATGCTCCGTGTCGCATTTGCGGCTCGACCAAGGTGCGTCCCCTGGTGCTGCGGGAGATGATGTTCGGCACCCGGGAGCGTTTCGCGTATCTCGAATGCGAGGATTGTGGCTGCGTGCAGATCGCGGAGTATCCAAGCGATATCGGACGCTTCTACGGGGACAACTACTACTCGCTCCAACCCGATGAGGGTCTCGACTGGCGTGCGCCGACGACGCTGCAGCGCGCCAAGGTCCGTCTTCGCGACCTGGCCCTGGCCCATGTCCCCGGCCTGTGGCAGCGCCACATCGCGAAGCCGGCGACGCAGGCCTGGCTACAGCGCAAGCCGGTCGTGAAGCTCTACACGGACCGATTGCCGCCCGACGCACGCATCCTGGATGTCGGCTGCGGCTCGGGACGCTTGCTGATCGAGCTGGGCGATGTCGGCTTTGCGAGGGCCGAGGGCATCGACCCGTTCATCGACAGGGACATCTATCACCAGGGGCGGCGGCTTGTGCGGAAACTTGGATTGCAGGAAGTCGATGCGCGCTTCCACTGCATCTCCCTGAATCACGCCCTGGAGCATATGCCGGACCAGCCGGGCGTCTTCCGCGAACTGCACCGGCTGCTGGAACCGGGCGGGCTGCTGATCATCCGGGTTCCGGTGACGGGTGGCCTTGCGTGGCGGACCTACCGCGAGAACTGGGTCCAGCTCGATCCGCCTCGCCACTTCTACGTCCATTCCGTGCGCAGTCTCGAGATGCTCGCGCGTCGTTGCGGCTTCTCCTCCGAGGAGGTCACCTACGATTCCACCGGCATCCAGTTCTGGGCCTCCGAACTCTATATGCGCGATGTGCCGCTGGTTGACGCAGTGGGCGGGCGCGTCCTGTTTTCCGAAGCCGAACTGGCCGCCTTCGAGTCGCGTGCGCAGGCCCTGAATGCTGCGCGCGACGGGGACCAGGTCGCGGCCTTCTTCCGCCGCGACTGACGTGATCCCGGGATCTGGCGGCGTCGCGGCGGCGCAGGCCTGACCGACGCGAACGAGCCGCTTGGAGGCGTCATGATGAGGATCGCGGACGTGTCGGACTGCGAGCGCCACGTTGGCATCGCAAGGGCGATGGCAGCCGCGGCGCGACCGGCGCCGCATATGCCCGTATGTGCGCCCGCCGGAACCCTGGCGCGTCGGCCGAAGTCCGGATGATGGCTGGCGCAGCCCCTGACACGCCGACCGGCCCCCAGCCTCCGCCTCAGGGGCTGGACGACTGGCGCAAGGTGCCCGCCCCGGCACCCATGTCTATCCTACGGGAGCTCTGGTGGAGCGTGCAGCCCGGGCCGCGGGCACAGGCCCGCCGGCGAGCCATCCTGCCGGCGCTCTGGCGCTTCGTCCGCAACGTCGCGAGCGTGCTCCGCCAGAAGCGCGGCGGGCGTCCGCTCGTTGCGATCGGTCTCGTTGGGCTGATGGGCGACATCATCGCTGTCGAGCCGGTGGTGCGTCTCGTGAGGCGCCGCTTTCCCGATGCGCGAATCGTCTGGGTTGTCTGCCGACCCTACGAGGAGGTCGTTCGCAGCTTTCCCGAAGTGGACGACTGCGTGGTCGTCACCTGCCTGTCCGACTGGCTCTTCCTCTGGGCAACCCGGCTCTTCGATGTCGCCTTGGACCTTCACGTCAGCGGGCTGAGGTGTCCGGTCCTGAACGTGCCTGTGCAGAAGGCGGGCCTCGCGGTTCCGGTCGACTACGACAATTACTACGAGCATGGCGGCCTGCTGACCGTGGCCTGCCTCGGCGCGGGGATCCCGCCGCTGACCGAGAGTCCGCGCCTGTCGCCGCCCGCCGGCGCGGTCGCGCGGGTGGATTCCCTGCGCCTGCCCGAGCGGTTCGTCGCGATGCACGCGATGTCCAACGAGAGCAGCCGGGAATGGCCCGCCGAGAAGTGGCGCGAGCTCGTCACGCTGGCGGAGCGTGAACTCGGCCTGCCCTGGCTGGAAGTCGGCGGCGCGCCCTTCGTGCTGGGGCGCGACGACGAGCGCTGCCTGGCGGGCCGCCTGTCCATCCTAGAGACGGCCGAGTTGCTGCGCCGTGCCACGCTGTTCATCGGCATCGACAGCGGGCCGGCGCATATTGCGCACGCAGTCGGTGCCCCCGGCGTCGTCCTGCTCGGCCGGCACCGGCACTTCACGCATTACACCCCCTACAGCGGCAGCTACGCCGATGGCTCGCGCGCCACGCTGGTGCGGACGGAGGGCCCGGTGGCCGAACTGCCGGTGGAGGAGGCGCTCGCCGCCGTGCTGGCCCGGCTGCGGCAGGGCTGAGGCCATGGCCGCGCCGCGCCGGATCCTCTTCGTCAACCTGGGCGAGGACTGGATCCGCGGGCAGGAACGCGTGCTGCTCGACATCGCCCGTTCGCTGGACCGCACTCGCTTCGAGCCGGTGGTGTGGTGCAATGCGCCGACGCTGGCGCGCGAATGCACCGCGCTCGGCATTCCGGTGCAGGAAGGGCGCTTCGGCTATTTCCTGGCGACCGGCGCGGGGCGGCTGCGGCTGCGGCGCTGGCTGTCCTACATCCGCGCGGGCCGGGCGCTGGTGAAGCGGCACGGCATCGCGCTGATCCATGCCAACGGGCCGGCGCCGCTGCAATTCTGCCTGCCCGTCGCGCGACTCGCCGGCATCCCGGTGCTCGGCCACCTGCATGCGGAGGAGGACCGGCGCAGCCGCTACGCCTTCCTGACGCATCTGGCGGACCTCGCGGTCGGCGTCTCGCGACAGACCATCGCGGGGCTGGCCGCGGACGGGATGGATCCGCGCCGGCTGCGCGTGGTGCACAACGGCATCGACCCCGCGCGTCTGGAGGCCGATCCGGCGGAGGGCGCGGCGCTGCGCCGGCGCCTGGGTATCCCGCCCGATGCGACGGTCGCCTGCTGCGTCGCCTCGCTGATCCGACGCAAGGGGCATGACGTGCTGCTGGAGGCGCTGGCGCGCCTCGCCGCCGAAGGCCGCGCGCCGCACCTGCTGCTGGCGGGGGAGGGGCCGGACCGCGCGGCGCTGGAAGCCGCGGCGGCCCG
>NZ_JAPSMD010000192.1 GCF_027856955.1 Falsiroseomonas oryzae
CGGGCGCGCACCCCGGGCCGGGCCGGGCGCCGCCCCCTGGGACGCGCGGCGCCGACCCGCTGCCCATGATGCCCGGGACGGACCACGCGCGAAGCCCGGCCGACACCCGCGATACCGTGTTGCACCGATCACGCAATCGGCGCGCAGCCGACCCGCAGTCGGGAAGCAATCGATACGGAGCATCCCTTCCGCCGCGCCAACACACGGCGCTTGCAGGAGGACACCATGATCACATCGCTTCGCATCCACGACCTGACTTCGGCGCGCGGCCCGGTCCAGCTTCCGGCTGTCCAGCGCAACGCCTCGTCCGACTTGCTGCTCGACGGCCCCATGAGCGGCGGGCTGCTCGGCAACTTCGTGGGGGGCGCCCTGAACGACAACTGGATGGGGACGGCGGCCGCGGAGACCGCGTTCGGCAACGGCGGCAACGACACGCTGCGCGGCGAGGCCGGCAACGACATGCTGCTGGGCGGCGACGGCAACGACCTGCTGCTCGGCGGCGACGGCGCCGACACGGTGGAGGGCGGCAACGGCAACGACACCGTCCATGGCGGCAATGGCCTCAATCGCCTGCATGGCGACGCCGGCGACGACGTCATCTACGGGGGCGAAGACCGGGACGTCGTGCATGGCGGCACGGGCAACGACCTGGTCTCGACCGGCGCCGGCAATGACGAAGCCTATGGCGACGCGGGAAACGACACGATGTCCGGCTCGGGCGGCAACGACATGCTCTCGGGCGGCGACGGCAACGACGATCTGCGCGGCGGCAGCGGCAATGATGGCCTGTATGGCGGCACCGGCCATGACCTCATCCAGGGCGACTACGGCAACGACGTGATCGCCGCGGGCAGCGGCAACGACACCGTCTATGCCGGCAGCGACGACGACCTGGTGTACGGCGATGCCGGGAACGACGTGCTGAAGGGCAGCTACGGCAACGACACCATCGTCGGCGGCAGCGGCTTCGACGCGATGGATGGCGGCTCCGGCCTCGACCGCTTCGTGTTCAACGACGTCTCCGACAGCCCGGGCAGCGGCGCATGGGACGTCATCACCGGCTTCGTGCGCGGAAGCGACAAGATCGACCTCTCCGCGATCGATGCCGACACGACGGATGGCGGCTGGCTCAACCACGGCTTCACCTTCATCGGCTCCGCCGAGTTCACCGGAGACCCGGCGCACAGCTGGACACTGTCGCCGGGGGAGTTGCGCACCGAGCAGTTCGGCGGGTTCACCTATGTGATGGGCGACGTGAACGGCGACGGCACGGCGGACATCGCCATCGCGCTGGAAGGGACCTACGCGCTGTCGGCCAGCGACTTCCTGCTGTAGCCGCTCGGGCCGCGGCCGGCGGGCGGCTCAGCCCGTCGGCCGCCGCGTTCCCCACACCGCGGCCGTTCCGCGCAGCCTCGGCCGCCCGCTCTCGTCGCAGGGCTCCACCCGGCTGCGGGGCACGGACAGCGCCCGGATCATCCCGGCATCCTTCGCCCGGCTGTAGCCGGCCAGCTTGATGTCCACGGAACCGTCGGCATTCACCTTGGTGACCCGCCCCCAGTCGCCCGCGAAGGCGGTGACCAGCGGCCCGTCCTCGTCCCGCGTGAGGCGCACCAGGTCGCCCTGCTCGTAGAAGCAGATCTCCGCGCCGCCTTGCCCGACCATGATTCGCATGCCGAACAATCAGCACGGTTCGGGTTTGCCGGTGGTTAATCGACCACGGGCCGGCTTCGGCGTCAGCTCTTCCCGCCGAGCCCCCCGCCGGCCAGCAGTGTCGCGCCCAGGCCGACTGTCAGCGCCAGCGTGACCCCGATGGAGCCGAAGAAGATGCCGGCGATCACCGTGAGCACGATCGTCGCCACCATGCCGTAGGCGAAGCGCCTGAAGCGGGCCTTCTCGTCCATCGCGGACCTCCGGGCAGGATCAGACCAGGCGCGCCTGGCGGACCGCGGCGCCGATGAAGCCGCGGAACAGCGGGTGCGGGTCGAAGGGCTTCGACTTCAGCTCCGGGTGGAACTGCACGCCGATGAACCAGGGATGCTCCGGCCGCTCCACGATCTCCGGCAGCGACCCGTCGGGCGACATGCCGGAGAAGCGCAGGCCGACCTGCTCAAGCCGGTCCTTGTAGTTCACGTTGACCTCGTAGCGGTGGCGGTGGCGTTCCCGGATCTCCGCCTCGCCGCCATAGACCTCGCGCACCAGCGAATCCGCGGCCAGGTGCGCGGGATAAGCGCCGAGCCGCATGGTCCCGCCCAGGTCGCCACCGGCGGCGCGCCGCTCCACCTCGTTGCCGCGGGCCCATTCGGTCAGCAACCCGACCACCGGCTCCGCGCAGGGGCCGAACTCGGTGGAGGACGCGCCCTTCAGCCCCGCCTGGTTCCGCGCCGCCTCGATCACCGCCATCTGCATGCCGAAGCAGATGCCGAAGAAGGGCACCTTGCGCTCGCGGGCGAAGCGCACCGCCTCGATCTTGCCCTCGGTACCGCGCTCGCCGAAGCCGCCGGGCACGAGAATGCCGTTCACGCCTTCCAGGCGCTTCACGGCTTCCTCGTCGCCGGCCTCGAAGATCTGGCTGTCCACCCAGTCCAGCCGCACCTTCACGTTGTGCGCGATGCCGCCATGGGTCAGCGCCTCGGCCAGCGACTTGTAGCTGTCGAGCAGGTTCGTGTACTTGCCGACCACCGCGATGGTCACCTCGCCTTCCGGCGCGCGGACCGCCTGCACGATGCGCTGCCAGCGCTTCATGTCGGGCTCGCCGTAGAAGGAGAGGTTGAAGTGCCGCAGCACTTCGCGGTCCAGCCCCTCGTCGTGGTAGCTGATCGGCACGGCGTAGATGCTGTCGGCGTCGTAGGCCGGGATCACGCTTTCCGGCCGCACGTTGCAGAACAGCGCGATCTTGCGCCGCTCGTTCTCCGGGATCGGCCGGTCGCAGCGGCACAGCAGGATCTGCGGCTGGATCCCCACCCCCAGCAGTTCCTTGACGCTGTGCTGGGTCGGCTTGGTCTTCAGCTCCCCGGCGGAGGGGATGTAGGGCACCAGCGTCAGGTGGATGAACAGGCTGCGCGTCGGCCCGAGCTCGTTCGCCAGCTGGCGGATGGCTTCCAGGAAGGGCAGCGACTCGATGTCGCCGACCGTGCCGCCGACCTCGACGATGACGAAGTCGTAGCCGTCCGTCTCGGCCTGGATGACTTCCTTGATCTTGTCGGTGATGTGCGGGATCACCTGCACGGTCCCGCCGAGGTAGTCGCCGCGGCGCTCCTTCGCGATCACCTCGGAATAGATGCGCCCGGTCGTCCAGTTGTCCGCCTTCGTGGCGTGGACTCCGGTGAAGCGCTCGTAATGGCCGAGGTCGAGATCGGTCTCCGCCCCGTCATCGGTCACGAAGACCTCGCCGTGCTGATACGGCGACATCGTCCCCGGATCGACGTTGAGATAGGGGTCGAGCTTGCGCAGGCGGACCTTGTAGCCGCGCGCCTGCAGCAGCGCCCCGAGGGAGGCGGCGGCGATACCCTTGCCAAGCGAGGAAACCACGCCGCCGGTGATGAAGACGAACCGCGTCATGGGCGCCCCTCTTAGCGTGGCCGCAGAGTCGGGGATACCCGTCTGTTGCAGGAAGCCGATGCGGCCGGCGCGGGTCGGCCGCGCTTGAAACTCAGTTCGTCGGCACCGATGGCAGCGGCGGCACCGTCGGCAGGGCCGGCGTGGTCGCCGCCGGTGCGTCCAGGATGGAGCCGCGCGGCGCCTGGCCCTTGCCCAGCATCGCCAGGACCAGCGCCAGGACCATGAAGGCCGTGCCCAGGATGGCCGTGGTGCGCGTCAGCAGGTTGGCGGTGCCCCGCCCCGTCATGAAGGCGCCCATCCCCTGGGAGGAGCCGATGCCGAGCCCGCCGCCTTCGCTGCGCTGGACCAGGATGACCCCGATCATGGCGAGGGTGACGAGCAGGAAGAGGACGAGGAGGACGGTGGTCATGGCGGGCCTATCTACCGAGTCCGGACCGGGAAGGCCAGCGGCGGCCGACCCGCCGGGCGGTCAGCCCGCCGCGCGGGCGATCGCCAGGAAATCGGCGGCGACCAGGCTCGCGCCCCCGACCAGCCCGCCATCCACGTTCGGCAGGGCCAGGATGGCCCGGGCGTTGCCCGGCTTCATCGACCCGCCATAGAGGATCCGCATCCCCTGCCCCGCCGCACCGAAGCGCGCCGCCAGCCGGGCCCGGATCGTGCCGTGGATGGCGGCTATGTCGGCCTCGGTGGGCGTGCGGCCGGTGCCGATCGCCCAGACGGGCTCGTAGGCTATGATGCCGGCTCCGCCGGCGGGGGCCACGACCCCCGCAAAGCCGTCCGGCAGGGAGCCGGCGAGCTGGGCCTCCACCACCGCCTCCGCCCGGCCGGCCAGCCGTTCCGCCTCGGTCTCGCCGACGCAGACGATGGGGGTCAGGCCGGCCGCGGCGGCCGCCTCGGCCTTGGCGCGCACGGTCGCATCGGTCTCGCCATGGTCGGCGCGGCGCTCGGAATGGCCCAGGATCACATGGGTGGCCCCGGCGTCGCGCAGCATGGGCGCGGCGACGTCGCCGGTATGCGCGCCCTTGGCCGCGGCGTGGCAATCCTGCGCGCCGACCGCCACCGGGGAACCGGCCAGCAGCGCGGCGACGCCCGCCACATGCAGGAAGGTCGGGCAGACCAGCAGGTCGGCCGGCAGCCCCCCGACGGCCCCGTCTCGCACCGCGCCGGCCAGCGCCGCGGCTTCCGCCACCGTGCCATGCATCTTCCAGTTGCCGGCGATCAGCGGCCTCACGCCCGGGGTCATCGCAGCCTCCCTCCCAACCCGGTCGGGGTTAGCCGGCACGCCGCGCACTGGCAACGGGGCCGGCTCTGCGCTACGCCGGGCGCATGATCACCTGGTTCCGCAACCTGGCGCAGTCCTGGGTCGCCAAGGTCCTGTTCGTCCTCCTGATCCTGTCCTTCGCGATCTGGGGCATCGAGGACATCGTGCGCAACTTCTGGCGCGAGACCGCGGTTGTGCGCATGCAGGGCGCCCAGGTCGAGGTGCCGGAAGCCCAGGCCGCCGCGCGGCGCGAGCTGCAGCGCCTGCAGCGCCAGCTCGGCCCCGCCTTCGAGCCCAGCCAGGCGATCCGCGAGGCGATCGCCGGCCAGGCGGTGGAAGGGCTGATCGGCGAGCACGCACAGCGGATCGAGGCCGGGCGGATGGGCCTGTCGGTGCCGGATGCGCAGGTGCGCGAATATGTCCGCGCCATCCCCTCCTTCCAGATGGCGGGCGAGTTCAACCGCCTGATCCTGGAGCAGTTCCTCCGCCAGAACGACATGACGGAGGCGATGTTCCTGCGGCTGGTGCGCGACGACCTGCAGCGCATGCAGCTGGTGGGCGCCGTGCGCGCCGGCGCGCCAGCGCCCGAGACCCTGGCCCGCGCCCTGTTCAACTGGGAACGCGAGCGCCGCATCGCCCAGGTGGCGGAGCTCCCGCTGCTCGAGGCGCCGGAGCCCGAGCCGCCCACCCAGGCACAGCTCGAGCGCTTCCACGCCAACAACCCCGATCGCTTCTCCACGCCGGAGCTGCGGGAGGCAACGCTCGCCGTGCTCTCGGCCGAGACCCTGGCCGACCAGGTCGAGGTCTCCGACGACGAGGTACGTGCCGCCTTCGAGGCAAGGCGCGGCCAGTTCGAAACGGCCGAGCGGCGCGAGCTGGAACAGGCGCTGCTGCCCTCCGAGGAGGCGGCGCGGCAGATCGCGGCGGCCTGGGCCGGCAATCCGGACCTTGCCGCGGTGGCGCAGGCGGCGCAGGCGGCAGGCGGCAACGCGGTGCCGCTCGGCACCGTCGCACGGGGCGACCTGCCCGTGCCGGAACTGGCCGAGGCCGGATTCGCCGCGCCGCAGGGCGGCGTGACGCAGCCCGTGCGCTCGCCCTTCGGATGGCATGTGCTGCGCGTCGTCGCCGTGACGCCCGGCACCACCGCACGCCTCGAGGAGGTGCAGGACCGCCTGCGCCAGGAGATCGCCCTGGAACGCGCGGCCGACATGGCCTTCGATCGCGCCAACCGGGTGGAGGACGCGATCGCCGGCGGCGCTACGCTGGAGGAGGCGGCGCGCCGCTACGGCATGGCGCTGGCCACGGTCCGCCTGGATGCCCGCGGCGACGACGCCGACGGCGCGCCGGTGCCGCTGCCTGTGCCGGCGGATGGCCGGGCGGAGACGCTGCGCGCCATCTTCACCGCCGAGCCCGGCCGCGCGCCGCGCCTGCAGGAACTGCGCCAGGCCGACGCCTTCATCGCCGTGGAGCTGCGGGGCGTCCAGCCGCCGGCCCTGCGTCCCTTCGACACCGTGGAGGAGGATGTCCGCCTGGCCTTCCTGACCGATGCGCGTCGCCGCTACCAGGAGGAGCGCGCAGCCGCGCTGATGGGCGCGATGCGTGGCGGGCAGAGCCTGGCCGAAGCCGCCCAGGCGGCCGGCATCCCGTCCGAGCGCATGGGTCCCTTCGGCCGCCGCCCCGAGCCCGGCACGCCGGGCCTGACCGTACCGCCGGAGCTGCTGCCCGTGCTGTTCGGCACGCGCGTCGGGGAGCCGGTGATGGTGCCGACCCGCGCCGGCTTCGCCGTGGCGCAACTGCTGGAGGTTGTGCGGCCCGACGCGACGGCCGAGGCGGAGGCGCTGGCCAATGCCCGTCGCGTCGCCCAGGTGCAGATGGCCGAGGACCTGGAGGCGCAGTTCGCCGCCGCGCTGCGCGCCCGTGCAGCGCCCCGCATCAGCCCGGCGCTGATGCAGCAGGTCGTGCCGTGAGGCACGCGGACGCGATGCGTGCCGTGAGGCACGCGGAAGCGATCCACGCCGTGAGGCGCGCGGACGCGATGCACGCCGTGAGGCACGCGGGGGAGGTCCTCCCGTGACCCCGACCTTCGCGCAGTTCGCGGAGGGCCTCGTTGCCGGCCACGGCCAGGTGCTGTTCCGGGAGCGCGTCGCGGACCTCGACACGCCGGTCGGCGCCTTCCTTCGGCTGGTCCAGGGCCGGCCCAACGCCTTCCTGCTGGAAAGCGTGGAAGGCGGCGCCGCGCGCGGGCGCTTCTCCGCCATCGGGCTGGAGCCGGACCTGCTGTGGCGCTGCCGCGGCGGCGCGGCGGAGATCAACCGCCACGCCCTGGCCGCCCCGCACGCCTTCGTCCCGGAGCAGGCCGCGCCCATCGAGAGCCTGCGCGCGCTGGTCGCGGAATGCCGGATGCCGATGCCGGCCGGGCTGCCCTCCATCGCGGCGGGGCTGTTCGGCTTCCTCGGCTACGACATGGTCCGCCAGATCGAGCGGCTGCCGACCAAGAATGCCGACGTCCTCGGCATTCCCGAGGCGGTGATGTTCCGCCCCACCCTGGTCGCGGTGTTCGACCATGTGCGCGACACGCTGACCCTCGTGACGCCGGTCTGGCCCGCCCCCGGGCTGGATGCGCAAGCCGCCTGGGACCTGGCGCAGTCCCGCCTGGACGAGGCGGAGGCGGCGCTCGACCGGCCGCTGCCGCGCCCGGCGCCACCGGCGGCGCTGCCCGCCCTGCCCCCGCCCGCCTCCAACTTCACCAAGGAGGGGTTCTGCGCGGCGGTGATGAAGGCGAAGGAGTACATCGCGGCCGGCGACGTCTTCCAGGTGGTGCCCTCGCAGCGCTTCTCCGTGCCCTTCGCGTTGCCGCCCTTCGCGCTGTATCGCGCGCTGCGCCGCCTGAACCCCGCGCCCTACCTGTTCTTCCTGGACCTTGGCGGCCTCGCCCTGGTCGGTGCCTCGCCGGAGATCCTGGTCAGCGTGAAGCATGGCGAGGTGAAGCTGCGCCCGCTGGCCGGCACGCGCCCGCGCGGCGCGACGCCGGAGGAGGATGCGCGGCTGGAGCGCGAATTGCTCGCCGATCCCAAGGAGCTCGCCGAGCACCTGATGCTGCTCGACCTCGGCCGCAACGACGTGGGCCGGGTGGCGGAGATCGGCAGCGTCCGCGTCACCCAGCGCTTCCAGGTGGAGCGCTATTCCCAGGTGATGCACATCATGAGCGAGGTGGTTGGCCGCCTGCGCCCGGGGCTGGAGCCGCTGGACGCGCTGATGGCCGGCTTCCCCGCCGGCACGCTCTCCGGCGCGCCGAAGGTGCGCGCGATGGAGATCATCGAGGAGCTGGAGCCCTCGCGCCGCGGCACCTATGCGGGCGGCGTCGGCTACTTCGGTGCGGACGGCAACATGGACACCTGCATCGCGCTGCGCACCGCGCTGGTGAAGGACGGCACGATGCATGTGCAGGCCGGCGCCGGCGTGGTGGCCGACAGCGACCCGGAGGCGGAATACGCCGAGACGCAGCAGAAGGCGCGCGCCCTGTTCCGCGCCGCCGAGGAAGCCGTCCGCTTCGCCGCCGGGCGGCGCTGACGGCGAGATGGCGGCCAGCGCGCAGCAGCCCGCGCGCCGGCGCGCCCCCCCTGTCCCGACGCGCGCCGAGGCGCTCGCCCAGCGCCTGGCCGACGAGATCGTCTCCGGAAGGCTGACGCCGGGCACCCCGCTGGAGGAGGTACCGCTCGCCGCCGCGCATGGCGTCTCTCGCACGCCGGTCCGGGAAGCGCTGCGCCGGCTGGAATCGAGCGGCCTGGTGGAGACCCGGCCGCGCCGCGGTGCCGTCGTCGCCCGCCCCCAGCCGCAGCGCCTGCGCGAGATGTTCGCGGTGATGGCGGAGCTGGAGGCGCTGGCCGCGGCCGCCTGCGCACGCGCCATGAAGCCCGGCGACCGGCGGGAGCTGGAGGCGCTGCACCGCCGGATGGCAGCGATGGTGCGCGAGCCCGACATCGCCGGCTATCGCGCCGCGAACGTCGCCTTCCACCAGGCGCTCTATGCGGGGGCGCGCAACGGCTACCTGGCGGAACTGGCGGCGGACACGCGCCGCCGTCTGGCACCCTTCCGCGCCGCCCAGCTGGAGGCGCCGGACCGTCTGCGCCGCTCGCATGAGGAGCATGGCGGCATCCTCACCGCGATCCAGCGCGGCGAGGCGGAGGAGGCGGCGCGACTGGTGCGCGAGCACCTGGCGCTGACGGAAGCGGCCTGGGGGCGGATGATGAGCCTCGCCCTGGGCAGCGACGAGCCCGTTCCGCCTATTCGATAGGCATTTCCGCCTGGAAAACGCGCGCGTGCATACACGACACCGCTGCGCGCCGTAGCCCGGCGGACGGACTTCGCCGGGAAATCCAATCTGTTCAGTCGCTTGACCGCTCCACCTCGATGGCGCGGCGGACGGCACGCGCCTTGCTGGACGTGACGCATGCCCCTCGCCCCCGACCTGTCGCTCGACCGCGCCAGCCTGCACGCCGCCTATGCGGCCGGCCGGCTGCGGCCGGAGCAGGTCGTGGCCCTGGTCCACCAGCGGCTCGCGGCGCTGAACGATCCGGGCATCTTCCTGCATCTGGTGCCGCAGGAACGGGCAGAAGCCGCAGCGGCGGCCCTGCCCGCCTTCGACCCCGTCCGCTATCCGCTCTGGGGCCTGCCCGTCGCGGTCAAGGACAACATCGACGTCGAGGGACTGCCCACCACCGCGGCCTGCCCTGGCTTTGCCTACGTGGCGCAAGCGACGGCGCCGGCGGTGGCGGGGCTGCTGGACGCCGGGGCGGTGCTGGTCGGCAAGACTAACCTCGACCAGTTCGCCACCGGCCTCGTCGGCGTGCGCACACCCTACCCGGTGCCGCGCAACGCCTTCGATCCGGCGCGCGTGCCGGGCGGGTCCAGCAGCGGCTCCGCCGTCGCGGTCGCGCAGGGGCTGGCGACGCTGGCGCTCGGCACGGACACCGCAGGCTCCGGCCGCGTGCCGGCGGCGCTGAACAACCTGGTCGGGCTCAAGCCGTCGCTCGGCGTCGTCTCGACCCGCGGCGTGGTGCCGGCCTGCCGCACGCTGGATTGCGTCTCGGTCTTCGCCCTCTCAGTCGAGGATGCCTGGGCGGGCTTCGCCGCCATCGCCGGCGAGGACCGCGACGACCCCTTCTCCCGCCCGATCGAGTGGCAACAGCCGACCCTGGTCGCGCCGCTGCGCCGCATCGGCGTGCCCCGCCGGCCGGAGCTGGACGACGAGGCCGGCCGCGCCGCCTGGGCCGCGGCGCGCGCACGCC
>NZ_JAPSMD010000193.1 GCF_027856955.1 Falsiroseomonas oryzae
CACGCCGTGGTGATCGCGGCGGAGGCCGGGGCGCTGCGCGTGCGGCTGGGCGACAGCGACTGGCCGGCGCGGCTGCCGCGCGGCGTCGCCATGCCGGAAGCCGGCGCGACGGTGCGGGTGGAGGCGGTGGACGGGATGGTGCTGGTGGTTCGGCCGGAGGCGGCGCCGGGCGCTTGATGCCCTGGTGCCCTCCCGCCTAGCCTCTCGCACAAGCGCGGCCGCGCAACGGGCCGTGCCACGGAGGAACGCCATGCACAGCCTGACCCGCCGCACCCTGCTCGCCGCCAGCGGCGCGGCGCTCGCCACCCCGGCGCTCGCGCAGCCGCGCTACCCGAGCCGGCCGATCCAGCTCATCGTACCCTGGGGCGCCGGCGGCGGCACGGATGCCACTGCGCGAATCGTCGGCAGCCTGCTGGAACGCGACCTCGGCCAGCCGGTGAACGTGGTGAACCGCACCGGCGGCTCCGGCGTGGTCGGCCACCAGGCGATCGCCAGCGCCGCGCCGGACGGGCACACCATCGGCATGATCACGGTCGAGATCGCGATGATGCACTGGCAGGGCCTGACCGAGCTGAAGCCCACCAGCTACACGCCGCTGGCGCTGATGAACGAGGACCCGCCGGGCGTTTCGGTGAACACCAGCTCGCCCTGGCCGGACATCAAGGCGCTGGCGGACGCGATCAAGGCGAGCCGCCCCGGGCAGCTGAAGGCCTCCGGCACCGGCCAGGGCGGGATCTGGCACCTCGCGCTCGTTGGCTGGCTGCAGGCGATGGGTTTGCGCGGCGACCATGTGCGCTGGGTGCCGTCCAACGGCGCGGCGCCGGCGATGCAGGACCTTGCGGCGGGCGGCATCGACTTCACGACCTGCTCCATCCCCGAAGCGCGCGCCATCATCGATGCCGGCCGCGCCCGTGCGCTGGCGATCATGGCGCCGCAGCGCAACGCGGTGTTCGGCAACGTGCCGACGCTGAACGAGACGCTGGGCATCAACTACTCGTCCGGCGCGTGGCGCGGCATCGCGGGCCCGCCGAACCTGCCGCAGAACGTGCGCGACACGCTCGTCGCCGCGCTCGATCGCGCCTACAAGAACAACGAGTTCCAGGAGTTCATGCGCAACCGCGGCTTCGGCACGGTGTGGGGCGGCCCGCAGGAATTCGCCGCCTTCATGGATCGCGCCAATACCGGGATGGGCGAGGCGATGCGCGCCGCGGGCCTGGCGCGCGGCTGAGACTTCGGCAGGGGGACGATCTCCCCCTGCCCTCCAGCGAGGCAGGATTGGACGCCATCCCGGAACGGCGCGTAGGTCAGGAGGGCGTCCTCGCGCGGCTCGGCCGGACGGCCGCGGGTGGCGCGATCGCTGCCGTCTGGTCGGTGACGGCACTGGTCGCCTACGCGGCGCTGGTGTTCTCCGGCCCGGCCGCGGCGGCACTGCCGGTCGGCACGTCCGGCTTCCTGCTGGGCTTCGCGGTGCTGAGCGTCGTCGTCGCCTTCTGCAGCAGCACGCCCGGCATCGCGGTCGCGGCCTTCGGCAGCAGCGCAGTCGTCCAGGCGGCGGTGGCGCAGACCACCGTGGCGCTGCTGGAGGCGAAGGGCGTGCCGGAAGGCTCGGCCCGCGCCGGGGCGCTGGTCCTGTCATGCGGGGCCGTGACCATCGGCGTCGGCGTGCTGCTCTGCGCCGGCGGGTTGCTGCGCATCGGATCCCTGGTCCGGCTGCTGCCGCATCCCGTCAGCAGCGGCTTCTTCTGCGGACTGGGGGCCGCCTTCGTGCTCGGCGCCGTGCGACTTGCCTCCGGCGTCGCGCCCGGCCCCGGCAACCTCGGCGCACTGCTGGACCCGGACACACTGCTGCGGCTGGCGGTCTGCGCGGGCATCGGGCTGCTGCTGGTGCTGGTGCCGAGGCGCGTGCGGCACTGGGCGGTCATGCCCGGCATCCTGCTCGCCGCCGTGCTCGCCTATCACGCCGTGCGCCTCGCCATCGGCCAGAGCATGACCGACGCGCAGGCCGCGCGCTGGCTGCTCGGTCCCTTCGGCGAGGCCGGGCCGGTCACCCTGCCCTCCGCCGCGTCCTTCGCGCTGCTCGATGCCGAGCTGCTGCTGGCCCTGCTCCCCTTCGTGGGCACCGCGACGCTGCTTGCGGCCATCACGCTGGCGCTGATGGCGGCCGGCATCGAATCGACCACCGGCCGCCCGATGGACATCGACCGCGAGATGGCGCTGGCCGGTGCAGCGAATGTCGCGACCGGGGCCGTCGGCGGCATACCGGGCGGCCACGCGCTGGCCGCGACGGGGCTGCTGTCGCTGTTCGGCGCCGGCAGCCGTGCCGCGGCCGCCGTGCCCGGGCTGATCGCGGTCGGCGTCCTGGCGCTGGGGCCCACGCTGCTGGGCGTGCTGCCGCGGCCCATCCTGGCGGCGCTGCTGCTCTCCCAGGGCATCGAATGGATGGTGCTGCGGACCTGGCGCGACGTGCAGCCGCTGCCGCGGCACGAAGCGGCCATCCTGCTCGCGGTCGCGGTGACGATGGCGAGCATCGGCCTGGTGGAGGGGCTGGCGCTCGGCCTGGCGCTCGCACTGCTGATCTTCGTCTGGACCTACCGGCAGGTCCCGGTGATCCGCAGCGTCCTGCGCGGCGACGAGATGCGCAGCAGCGTGACGCGCCCCGGCCGCGCGCTGCGCGTGCTGGAACGAGAGGGCCAAGGCATCGTCCTGGTGCGCCTGCAGGGCTACATGTTCTTCCTGAATGCGCTGGCCGTGCAGACCGTGTTTGCCGCGCGCGTGGCGCAGGGGGCGCGCGTCGTCGTGCTGGACTTCGACCATGTGCTGGGCATGGACAGCTCCGCGATCGACGCGTTCCGCAGGCTGGAGCAGCAGGCGGTCAAGGGGCGCGTGCGCCTGGTGCTCTGCGCGGTGCCGCCGGCGCTGTCGGAGCGCTTCGCCCGGCACGGCGTCTTCTGCAGCCTCGCCTGGTCGCACGCGGCCAGCGCCGATCGCGGCCTGGAGAAGGCGGAGGAAGCCATCCTGGCAATGCACGGCGAACCGCCCGCGGACGGGCGCATCGGATTCGCCGACTTCATCGCCTCGATCGGGGACCTGCCCGACGTGGCCCGGCGGCTGGAGCCCTTCGTCGAGCGCGTCGAATACGGCGCACGGCACGTCCTGATGCGCCAGGGCGACGCCGCGGACGACATGGTGTTCCTGGAACGCGGGCGCGTCGCCGCGGTGCTGGACGAGGGCCAGAAGGCCGTGCACCTGCGGACGCTGACGGCCGGCACGCTGGTGGGCGAGATCGCCCTGTTCCGCGGCGGCGCGCGGACCGCGACGGTGATTGCCGAGACGCCATGCGAGGCGGTGAGGCTGACGCGCGCCGCCATCGAAAGGCTGCATGCCGACGACCCGGCGCTGGCCTTCGTCGTACAGCGCGCCATCATGCTGCAGCTGGCCGACAAGCTGGCCGACAACACCCGCGCCGTGGACCTCGCGCTGCGCTGAGCGCCGTGCCGTCGGCTCAGAAGGCGAAGGCCAGCCGCGCCGTGACGGTCAGCAGGTTGCGGAACCCGTCGGACACGGACAGGTCGTGCGTCGCCGTCACGCTGAGCTGCGACATCGGGGCGAGCTGCCGTTGCGCGTTCACGCGGATGGCGTGGCGCTCCGTCGCGAAGCCGTTGTCGATGCCGTCCACCTGCTGCGTGCCGCCGAACTCGCCGAGATAGCCCAGCGACAGCGTGCCGCCGGTGAAGCCGGTGTAGGTGAGCCAGGGCTGCAGCTGGTAGCTCGGCCGCTGGGACAGGGTCTGGCGGAACGGGCCGTAGCTGTTGTTGTCGGAGAAGACGTTGACGTTGCCAGCGATTTCCATGCGCAGCGCGCCGGGCACCAGGGTCTCCACCCAGCCGACCTCCAGCGTCCCGCGGAAGCGGTTCTCTCCGGTGTTCAGGATCCGGTCGTTGTCGTAGGTGCCCAGCGGAAGGCTCACCAGCGGCGAGACACCCACCCAGCGCCCGGCCTGCGGGTTGTTCACCACCCAGATGGTGGAGCCGATGATGGGGTCGATGAAGCCCGACGCGCTCTTCAGCTCGTTGCCGGCGATCTTGCCGTCCCACAGCACGCCGAAGGGCAGGAACAGGTTCAGCGAGACAGTGGTGTTCAGGATCGAGGTGTAGTGGACCAGGCGGAAATACTGCGATGCCGCGCGCAGGCGCGTGCCGTCGTTGAAATCCGTGCCGTTGATGTTGGCGCCGTTGTAGTCGGCATAGGTCGAGTAGGAGACGAGAGCCGAGAGGCCCGGCGGCAGCGCGATGTAGTCGCCGGGATGAACATCGGTCGCATGAGCCGTGCCGGCCATGCAGGCAGCCGCAACCGCCAGCCCGCAGGCCCGGGCGTGCTTCCCCATATCGTCATCTCCCCCGCGGCGCGGTGCCGCTGCGGTTCCGCGTGGCGACTATATTCGCAAGCTGATGCGCAACTTCAACCATTTCGCTAGGATGCGCCACCTGGAAACCTGGGAGGGCGGCACTTGCGCGACGCACGCTACCGGCTGGATGCCCCGCATCTGACCCGCGCCGACGCCTATCGCCTGTTCGAGACCTACGCCAATCTCAGCCGCGAACTCGTGCAGCGCCCGGTGACGCTGGTCGAGAACACCGCATGGCAGCTGCTCAAGGGAGCGGCGAAAGGCGCGCTCGGCCCC
Source organism: Falsiroseomonas oryzae (assembly GCF_027856955.1). Taxonomy (GTDB): domain Bacteria; phylum Pseudomonadota; class Alphaproteobacteria; order Acetobacterales; family Acetobacteraceae; genus Falsiroseomonas; species Falsiroseomonas oryzae. The sequence goes on from NZ_JAPSMD010000193.1 coordinate 4,682, forward strand.
TGGAGCGCGACCGCGGCGATGGAGGTCGCCGCGCGGGAGTTGCGCGACCTCGCCGTGGGCCTCGCAGCCGTTCCGGCCGCCGCGGCGACCAGCGCGGCGCTGAAGCTGTCCGCGCCCGATCGCGACTACTTCGGCGACATCGCGAGCCCGCTGGACGACCACCGGCCGAAGCGCCGGGGCCACAGCGTGAAGGTCGACTTCGCGGAGGCGGTGGAGCTGCGCAACCGGCTCGCCACGGCTGCCGGCTTCGAGCGCGACGACCCGGCCATCGCGCTGCCGCCGATGATCTACGGCGCGCCCTTCATCCTGCCGGCACGGGTGATCGATTCGTCCCAGGGCTGGGCCTCCTGGTTCATTTCCTATGCGCAGGCCGAGCTGCTGCTCGCCTACGCGCAGCACACCAGCCGGCACGTGCTGCCGGGGGCAGCCGGAACCTTCCGGCCCTTCGCCACCGGGTCGAACAGGGCGATGGTGACGCTGTGGGGGATCGACCATCGCACCACCGATTTCGGCACCTATCGGGAGCTGGCGCTGTCGCTGACGGTGGTGCCCTTCGGCTGGCCGCCGGTCTACCGCTACGAGTACGACGTGCAGCGCGACCCGGCCGTGCCGCCCGACGATCCCGGGCAGATGTTCCTGCGCCTGATCGTGACGGACCACTTCTCCATCGCGCCGGCCTGGCAGGCCTGGGGCTTCGCGAAGGACTACTGGGGTCCGCCCAGCCGCGATTCGAAGCCACAGCCGCTGCGGGACATCGTGGCCGAGTATGGGCCGGAGGAGACGGTGTTCCGCGTCGCCTCCTCGGCGGCGCCGAAGGGAACGCGGCCGCTCTCCGTCGCCTTCCCCCGCTTCGGCGACGGGCAGAGCGCGGAGATGCCGACGACGATCTACTCCGTGGCGCCTGGCGATGCGCCCGGCGGACGGCCGGTGCGCTCCGCCATGACGACCGGCGGCAAGGGCCAGGGGATCCAGTTCGGTGGGCCGGTGCGGGTCGAGCTGCCCGAGAAGCCGGGCAGGGAGACCGGCTGCCTCTGCTCCGGCGGCATGGATTGCCTCTGCGCCTTGCTGGCCGAACTCGGGATCGACAAGCGCCCACCCGCGGTGAATGGCTGGACCGAGCACCTGAACTTCACGCTCGGCCGTCCGCTGGAGATGAAGGCGAGCGGCACCGGGGCGTGATGCGCGCTACCTCTTCCGCGGCGGGAACAGCGTGGAATAGGTGGACTTAATCGCGGTGTCGGCCGCCGCGATGGCGGCGGCGACGGCCGAGGCGGGGCGCAGCGCCGCCGCGTTCGCCTGCATCATCGCCACCGGGTAGGTGTCGGGCAGCCTGATCCCGACCGGGTGCCCGCGCCCGGTGCGACGGCGCACGGCCTCCGCCGCGTAGAGGCCGCTGGTCACCGCGGCCTCGATGGTCACCACGTCGATCGGCGTGCGGCAGAAATCGCCGGCCAGGAACAGGTCCGGCACCGCGGTCAGCGTGCGCGGGCGCCACTGCCAGCTGCCCACCTCGTTGACGAAGAGCTGCGCGCCGACATTGGTCTGCAGATGCGTGCGGCAGTGCAGGATGTCCTGCTCGGCATCGAAGCTGATATAGCGCTGCATCTCCTGCAGGATCATCTCGACGATGCGCTGGGTGCCGCCGGGAACCCGGGCGATCGGCATCAGGCCATCCACGTCGGAGGCGACGACGTTGAGCACGGGCGGCGTCGCCGGGCCGTCGTCCCGCAAGGTCTCCCAGATCTGCGTGTTGTCGAGCAGCGTCAGGTGGAAGTTCGAACCGAGCAGGATCGTGATGCCGCGCGGCAGGCGCTGCTTCAGCGGATGGCGGAAGTAGAGGTCGAGCGACATCATCGCGGCCGTCTTCAGCCGCGCGGTGTCGGCCAGCGACTGGTCCAGCTCGGCCAGCGGGGGGCTGTCCGGGTGAGCCTTGCCGTTCTGGTCGTAGGCGAGCGCCGCAAGGGCCGGCGGGGGCACCGCCAGGATGACCTGGCCGTCGAACCGCCTGGGGAGGCCCGAATCCGTCAACCGCGCCGGCTGGTTCGGCGGCAGGATCGTCGGCGAGGCGTCGGTCGTCGCCAGGGAGAGGGCGAAGCAGGCCTCGCCGGGGACGCGGCTGATGGCGACCAGGCTGGTCAGCGGCATGAGCCGGAACTCCGGCCCCGTGGCGGCATCCGGCGTATCCTCCGGCGTCGCTCGCTTGGACAGGTCGGCCGCGAGCCTGTCCGCCGCCATGAAGGGTGCCGGCATCGTCGTGGCGTCGGGCTCCGGCCATGCAATGCTGAAGCGACCGCACAGCCGGACGAGGTGCAGCAGCCAGGGCGTGAAGATCGCTTCCTCCGTCGGGCGCGCGGCGAGCCACATCGCCGGCTCCGGCAGGCGCGCGCCGTACTTCATGAGCGACTGGTAGGAGCGTGCGGAGCTGAGGTAGCTCGCCGCGGCGAAGGCCTCGACCAGCGTCATCGTATCCAGCGCGCGCGAGGTCTTGGTCGAGAAGGCCTCGTTGGCGATGAAGGCATCGACGCTCATGCGGTCCATCGCGCCGCCGGTCTCCGACGGCGTGCCGATCAGGTCGGCCATGCCCTGGAAGAACAGGACGCCGTCATGCGGCTGGCCCAGCCCGGAGAACATGTTGGTCAGGGCGGTCCAGGGCGAGCCGATGTTGACCGTGCGCAGCGGCGTCTGGTCCGGGCCGGGGCGCAGCACGAAGATGTTCGGCATCGGCGTGAACGGCACGCGCTCGTCCAGGCGGCGGGCCTGGCCGTCCTGGCCGGGCCACACCTCGTCCATGATGTCCCAGAAGTTCCGGTACCAGGTGAGGTACATGTGGTAGCAATGCTCATGCGGATCCGTGCCGCGGCGGGACGCGCAGCAATCCTCCCGCGTGCAGCCGGGCCCCGGACCGCCGTCGCAGGCGCGGGCGCCGAAATCCCGCGCCAGGTCGTTCGCGTAGCTTTCCTGCCGGGCGTCATGCGTGCCGAGCTTGCCGCCGAGGAAGGCGTTCGCCTCGATCAGGCAGACGTCATGGCCGCGCTCTAGCAGGCGGTGCGCGGCCGCCATGCCGGCAAGGCCGGCGCCGACGACGATCACCCGGGGCCGTTCGCTGCGCGGGCCAAGGAAGGGCCAGTTGGATTCCCGGTTGCCGGCCATCGGATCCTCCTTGTCCATCCTTATCTCCGCAAATACGTTGTCACTGCAACGGAACTCTTCTGGAGGGCGACATGGAGCCGACCTACGCGACGATGTTCGCCACGGCGCAGCACGTCGCCAGCGCCTGGTACGGCACCTGGCTCTACCTCGGCGAGCGCGCGCTGCGCGTCGGCAGCGCCGAGCTTGCGGCGACGGCGCGGGCGATGTCGGGCCCGCTGCGCAGCGATGCGGAGCACCGGCAGACCGCCGTGGAAGCCGCGCTGTGGGAGCTGCACATGCAGCAGCGGCGCCTGCTGCGCGGCATGACCGCGGCGCCGACCGCCTTCGCCATCGACGCCGCCGACCGGCTGGCCGAGATGCGCGACCGCGAGGGCGGCCGCGGCGGCTGAGCCCCCGCCCTGCCCGGACCTGTTCCTACCGACTAATCCGACCGACTAATCCGAAGGATTCCTGCGATGCCTCCCACCGGCCCATACGGCAACGGGCCCAGCAGCCCCGGCGACCCGACCGCCAATCTGTTCGGCGCCATGCGCGACATGTGGGAGCTCGGCTTTGGCGTGCTGCAGGCCATGGCCGGCGCCGCGGCGCTCGGCGCGGGCGGCCACCGGCCGGCCACCTCCTTCGGATTCCAGCCCGGGGCGGAGCCGCAACCCGGCGCATCGTACGGCTATCAGCCCTCGGTCGCCTACCAGCCGGCGACCTCCCACGGGGCGCAGGCGGATGGCGGGCCGGAGACGCCGAACGCCGCGGAAGCGCTGCGCAGCGCGGCGCGGCAGGTCGCCGAGGTTTCGCCGGCGATGGCCGAGGCAGCCAGCATCGCGGCCGCAAGCAGCCTGCGCTACTGGCGCGGGCTGGCGGATGTCTTCGCGCGCCACCAGGGCACCATGATGCAGGCCGCGACCGCCCGCATGACAGGCGACGCCGCGCTGCCGCCCGAGCAGTGTCACGTCCTGACGGAGAACCTGCGCAGCTTCCTCCGCGAGGTCGGCGACACCGCCATGCTCGAGGCGCGGCGGCTGGAGCACGAGCTGGAGCAGGTGAGCGAGAGGCTTGCCCGCAGCGCCGCGTCGCCCGATCCCGACGCCCCCTATCTGCGCCGCTGGAGCGCCAAGCCGTGAGTGCTGCCACGATCGACGCCACCAGCGCGTCCGTCATCGATGCCCTCGGCTTCCCGAAGGAGATGGCGGAGCTGCGCGAGCGGATCGCCGACTGGGTGCACCGGTCCAACCGCTACATGCAGGACGCGCTGGACTGGCAGTTCATGGGCGGGTCGAAGTACTTCCGCCCGCTGACCATCTTCGCCTGCTACCGCGCCATGCACGGTCCGGGCCCGATACCAGGCCACATCATGAACTCCGCCCTGGTGATCGAGTTCTTCCACAATGTCTCGCTGATCGTGGACGACATCGTCGACAAGTCGCCCGAGCGCCGCGGCCGCGCGACGATGCACACGAAGTATGGCGAGCTCGTCGCGCTGATGACCTCCGGCTACATCGTCGCGGACGGCTACCTGGAGCTCGGCAAGGACCTGCAGGCGATCGCGCTGTTCTCCGAACTGCTGAAGCGCCTCGGCGTGGCCGAGTGCATGCAGTGGGCGGATCGGCGGCAGGTGCTGGGCGTGGAGGACTGGCGGCGCATCGCGGGCGAGGACACCGGCTCCATGTTCGAGGTCTGCGCCTGCCTAGGCGATCGCAGTGGCAAGCTGCGCAAGTTCGGCGGACTGCTCGGCCTCGTCTATCACGGCTGCGACGACGTCGGGGATGTGCGCGGGCTGCCGGCGCTGGGCGGCGGCGGGAAGGAGGACCTGCGCGACGGCATCCTGACGCTGCCCGCCGCGATCGCCATCCAGGATCCCCGCATCGGTGCGCTGTTCACGCGGGCCGACCCCACCGATGCCGATCTGGAGCAGCTCGCCGCCGCCTTCATGGCCGCGCTGCCGCAGGCCGAGCGCACGCTGGACGGCATCGTGGAGGAGGCGGAGCGCGAGGCGCGCCTGTTCGCGCCCAACCCTGCGCCGTTGCTCGCGATCGTCGCGCAGACGCGCCGGCTCAGCTCACGCTGAGGCGGCGTCAGGCCGCCGCGGCGGCGGTCGCGGCGAGCATGTCGCGCAGCACGGCGTGCTCGGCGAAGCCCTCCGCCTCCGGCGCCTCGGCCAGCACGTCGCAGACCAGCCGCGCGGCATCCGCATCGGCACCGGCGGCCTGCAGCCGCCGCG
>NZ_JAPSMD010000194.1 GCF_027856955.1 Falsiroseomonas oryzae
CGCCGGCGCTGGCGCCGCGCTCGCGCGGGTCGGGCACGCGGTTGGCCACGATCACCAGGCGGCTCATCGCGGCGCGTCCTCCGCGAAGCGGGCCAGCCAGGCACGCAGCGCCGCCGGCGTGCCGAAGGCGTCCTGCAGCTTCAGGCCGATCCCGCCCGCGGCGCGCGCCGCGGCCATCCCCGCCTCGTCCGTCACGTCGTCGCCGACGAAGACCGGCTGGCGGCCGGCGAAGGGCGGGCGCGCCATCAGCCCCGCCACGGCCGTCGCCTTGGAGACGGCGGTCGGCTTCACCTCCCACGCCATGCGCGCGGGCAGCATGACGAAGTCGCCGTTGTCGGCGATCAGGTCATCCAGCAGCGCGCGTGCCACGCCGCCGGCTTCCGGCGCCTGGCGGTAGTGCAGCACGAAGCCATGCGCCTTGCGTTCCAGCAGCGCGCCAGGGAAGGCGGCGGCCAGAGCCTCGGCCTGCGCGATCCACGCCTCGGGCGGGACCGGCAGCGGCAGCGCCTGGACGGGCTCCGCGGGATCCGGGCGCAGCGACGCGCCGTGGTCGCCGGCGAGCGCGAGCGGCACCGGCAGGAAGGCCTCGAGCTCGGCGATCGGCCGGCCGGAGACGACGGCGAGCGCGCCATCGAGGCGCGCGGCGACGCGTTCCAGCAAGCCGGGCAGCTCCGGCGGGACCACCACCGCATCGGGCCGCGGGGCGATCTCGACGAGCGTGCCGTCGAAGTCGAGGAACAGCGCTGCCCGGTCGGGGGCGATCGGGGAGGCGTGCATGACCTGCAGCACATAGCCCCGCCTGCGCTGCCTGTGCGCCAGCCTCGCGCGCTTGTGCGAGGCCGCGGGACGGTTGGGTCAGCGCCGCTGGGGCGGCGTCATGCTCCACAGCGCGAGCGCCGGCGGCAGAACGCCGACGACCAGCCAATGGACCAGCGCGGCCTGCCGCGTCAGCAGCTCCGCCTCCCACGCCAGCACCGCCAGCGCCTGCACGAACAGCAGCCAGAGGACGGCGAGGGCGAGCGCGAGGATCTCGGCGTCGAGCGCCGCGAGGGCTTTCTTCACGGGACGGCCTGCGATGCGGAGTTGATTTCGTATACTTTACACGAAACCGTGATTCCGTCCACACGAAACCGCGAGCCGCCTGCGTATCGTCCAGGCACGGCCGCCCATGGGTCAGTCGAAGCTGACCATCCGCCCCGCCACCGCGCGGTCGTAGCCCTTGCTGGCCAGCAGCAGCTGCCGCGTATAGGCCTCCCGCGGGGCCTCGCGCCGCAGCGTGGCGACGTCCATCTCCTCCACCACGAGGCCGCGGTTCATCACCGCCAGCCGGTCGCACATATGCGCCACGACGGCCAGGTTGTGGCTCACCAGGATCATCGTCAGCCGCTGCTGCGCGCGCAGCCGCCGCAGCAGGTTCAGGATCTCCGCCTGCACGCTGACGTCCAGCGCGCTGGTCGGCTCGTCCAGCAGCAGCACCTTCGGCCGCAGCATCAGTGCGCGCGCGATCGCCACGCGCTGCCGCTGCCCGCCCGAGAGCTGGTTCGGGTAGCGGAATCGGAAGGCCGGCCCCAGCCCGACATCGGCCAGCGCCGCCTCGACGCGCGCCGAGACGTCGCCGGTGCCGTGGATCTCCAGCGGCTCCGACAGCGCGCGGTCCACGGTGTGGCGCGGGTGCAGCGACGCGTAGGGATCCTGGAACACCATCTGCGCCAGGTGCGGCAGGCGCCGGTCGGCCTTGGCCACGTCGAGGCCGCCGATGCTCGCCCGCCCGGTCCAGCTCCGGTTCAGCCCGGACAGCGCGCGCAGCACCGTGGACTTGCCCGACCCGCTCTCCCCCACCAGGCCGAAGCTCTCGCCCTCCGCCACCTCGAAGCTCACGCCGCGCACCGCCTGCACGGCGTCGCGCCCATGGCCGAAGGTGACGACGAGGTCGCGGACCGAGATCACCTCAGCCCTCCAGCCAGGCCGGGTCGCGGCTCAGCGTCGGCAGTTCGGCGCGGTCGTCGTCGATGCGCGGCAGGGATTGCAGCAGGCCGCGCGTATAGGGATGCGTCGCGGCGGCCAGGTCGCGCGCCGCGCGTTCCTCCACCACGCGGCCGGCATACATCACCAGCACCCGGTCGCAGAAGCTGGCGACGAGATCGAGGTCGTGGCTGATGAAGATCAGCCCCATGCCGCGCTGCGCCACCAGGTCGTCCAGGATCGCCAGCACCTGCATCTGCACCGTGACGTCGAGCGCGGAGGTCGGCTCGTCCGCGATCAGCAGGTCGGGCTCGGGTACCAGCATCATCGCGATCATGATGCGCTGGCCCATCCCGCCCGAGACCTCGTGCGGATAGAGGCGATAGACGCGTTCCGGGTCGCGGATGCGCACCGCCTCCAGCATCGCCAGCGCCTTGCGCCGTGCGTCGCGCGCGGAGACGCCGCCATGGATGCGCGCCGCCTCCGCGATCTGCTCGCCGACGCGCATCACCGGGTTCAGCGAATACTTCGGGTCCTGCATCACCAGCGAGATGCGCGCGCCGCGCAACCCCCGCAGCGTGCGCGGCGAAGCGGTCAGCAGGTCCGTGCCGTCGAAGGCCAGGCGCCTCGCGGAAAGCTGCGCGCTGGCCGGCAGCAGCCGCATGATGGCGCGGCCGGTGAGCGACTTGCCCGACCCGCTTTCGCCGACGATGCCCAGCCGTTCCCGCCCCAGCGCGAAGGACACGCCGCGCACGGCGTGGAACGGGCCGGTCGGCGTCCGGAAGCTGACGCGCAGGTCCTCGACCTCGAGCAGGGCGGTCACGTCTTCTGCCTCGGGTCCAGCACGTCGCGCAGCCCGTCGCCGAGCAGGTTGAAGGCCAGCGACACCACGAAGATCGCGAGGCCCGGGATCGTCGCCACCCACCACTGGTCCAGGATGTAGCGCCGCCCGGAGGAGACCATGGCGCCCCATTCCGCCATCGGCGGCTGCGCCCCCAGCCCCAGGAAGCCCAGCCCCGCCGCCGTCAGGATGATGCCCGCCATGTCCAGCGTGACCCGCACCGTCAGCGAGGAGACGCAGAGCGGCATGACGTGCCGCACCAGGATGCGCCCGGTGCCCGCCCCCTGCAGCCGCGCCGCGGCGATGTAGTCGCTGTTGCGGATCGTCAGCGTCTCCGCCCGCGCGATGCGCGCATAGGGCGGCCAGGAGGTGAGCGCGATGGCGATCACCGCATTCTCGATCCCCGGCCCCAGCGCCGCCACGAAGGCCAGCGCCAGGATCAGGCTGGGGAAGGCCAGGAACACGTCCGTCAGGCGCATCAGCGCCGCATCCACCCAGCCGCCGAGATAACCCGCCGCGGTGCCGACCAGGAGCCCGATCGGGGCAGCGATGAGCGCCACCAGCACCACGATGTAGAGCGTGATCCGCGCCCCGTAGACGAGGCGGGAGAAGATGTCGCGACCGAACTCGTCCGTGCCGAGCCAGTGGCCCGCGCTGCCCGGCGGCAGCAGGCGCTGCGCCAGGTTCTGCGCATAGGGGTCGTGCGTCGCAATCCAGGGCGCGAAGGCCGCGACCACGACCAGGGCCACGACAATCAGCAGCCCGAGCACCGCCAGCCGGTTGCGCCGAAAGCGCAGCCAGCCGCGGTACAGCGCGCCGAGCTTCGCCTCCTGCCGGGAGCGCGGCGTGTCGGACAGCAGGGCGGCGCGCCAGCTCATCGCGCCCGCGGGTCCAGCAGGCGGTAGAGCAGGTCCGACAGCAGGTTCACGCCCACGAAGACGGCGCCCACCACGATGGTCGCGCCCAGCACCGCATTCATGTCCGCCGCCAGCAGCGCCGTGGTCAGGTAGCGGCCGAGGCCGGGCCAGGCGAAGACCGTCTCGGTCAGCACCGCGCCTTCCAGCAGCCGCGCATAGGACAGCGCGATCACGGTGACGAGCTGGACGGCGATGTTGCGCAGCGCATGCACCCAGACGACGCGCGCTTCCGACATGCCCTTGGCGCGCGCCGCGACCACGTATTCCTGGCTGAGCTGCTCCAGCATGAAGCTGCGCGTCATCCGCGCGATGTAGGCGACCGAGAAGTAGCCGAGCACGGCGGAGGGCAGCACGACATGCCCGAAGGCGTTCCAGAACACCTCCCACTCGCCGGCGATCGCCGCATCCACCAGGATCACGCCGGTGACGGTCGGCACGATGTCCTCGAAGAACACGCCGAGCCGGCCCGGCCCCTGCACCCAGCCCAGGATGCCGTAGAAGACCAGCAGCCCGACGATGCCGAGCCAGAAGATCGGCACGGAATAGCCGACCAGCCCGACGACCCGGACGATCTGGTCCGGCCAGCGGTCCTGCCATACCGCGCCAGCGATCCCCATCGGCACGCCGAGCGCGACGCCGATGATGGTGGCGAAGGTCGCCAGCTCCAGCGTCGCCGGAAACACCCGCGCGATGTCCTCCACCACCGGGCGCCCGGTGACGAGCGACATGCCGAACTCGCCGGCCAGCACGTTGCGCACATAGATGCCGAACTGCACCCACAGCGGCTGGTCCAGCCCTAGCTCGCGCCGCACCGCCTCGTACACGTCGCGCGGCGCCTGGTCGCCGACCACGGCCAGCACCGGGTCGATCGGCACGACACGGCCGATGAAGAACGTGACCGCGAGCAGCCCGAGCAGCGTCAGCGCCAGCTGCAGGGCGAAGCCCGGCAGCTGGCGGAACGTCGCGGCCACGATCAGCCAGCCCGTCGCCGAGCCGCCGGCCTCATCCCTTCTGCGCCCGCCAGTACACCGCCGACAGACCCGGCGAGCTGGCCATGTAGCCCGTCAGGTTGGTGCGGTGCGCCACCTGCACCTGCTGCTGCGCGAAGACCGCGAAGGGGGAGGTGCCCATGAACTCCTCCTGGATCTGGCGGTAGATCGCCGCGCGGGCGTTCTGATCGCGCTCGCGCATCGCGGCTTCCGTCCGCGCCGTCAGCTCCGGGATGTTCCAGTTGTTGCGCCAGGTCAGCTTGCCCGGGTTGTTCCCGCCCGGCGGGTTATGGGCGAAGCTGTCGGCATTGTAGTGCGGGTCCGGGTAGCCCAGGCCCCAGATGCCGATGAAGAGCTGGTGGTTGCGCGCCCTGAACTTCGCCAGCACCTGCGCGCCCGTCGCCGGCAGCACCTCCAGCGTCACGCCGCCGCGCGCGAAGCTCGCCTGCAGCGCCTGCGCGACGTCGAGCGAGGGGAAGGTGTTCGCCGTGTCCATCGTCAGGCGGATGCCGTTCGGGTGCCCGGCCTCGGCCAGCAGCGCGCGGGCGCGCGCCGGGTCGAAGCGCCAGGGGCGGCTGTCCACCTCGCCCAGGATGGCGCGGGGGATGAAGGACTGGTGCGGGAAGACCTGGCCCGGCAGCAGGTTGTTCGCGATGGCGTCGTAGTCCACCAGCTGCTTCAGCGCCTCGATCACCTTCGGGTTGGACAGGATCGGGTCGCCCATGTTGGCGCTGAAATACTGGATGGTGCCGCGCGGGAATTCCGCGATGGCGATGTTCGGCCGTCCGCGCAGGGCCGCGATGTCCGTCGGCGTCAGGTTGCGCGCCACGTCCACGTCGCCGCGTTCCAGCAGCAGGCGCTGCGTCGCCGCCTCCGGCACGTGGCGCACGATCACCCGCTGCAGGTTCGCCCGCCCGCGCCACCAGCTGTCGTTGCGTTCCAGCGTGTAGCTCTCGTTCGGCTGGTAGCGCGCGATGCGATAGGCGCCGGAGGCCGCGCTGTTGCGGTTCAGCCAGGCATTGCCCAGGTCGTCGCCTGCGTTCTGCTGCACCAGCCGGCTGTCCACGACGGAGCCGATCGTGGCGGTGAAGAGGTTCTGGATCAGGCTCGGCGCATAGGCCTGGTCGAAAGTGACCTGCACCTCGAACTCGCCGGTCTGGCGGACCGTCTGCTCCACGTTGTCCCGCGTCAGCCCGACCGAGCGGTACATGAAGGCGGGCGTGCGGTTGATCAGCAGCGGCCGGCGGATGGAGAAGGCGACGTCGGCCGCCGTCAGCGCATTGCCGGAATGGAAGCGCACGCCCTGGCGGATGCGGAAGGTGAAGGTCCGCCCGTCCTCGGACACCGTGAAGGATTCCGCCAGGCCGGGCAGCAGCTCCGCCGTGGGCTTGCTCTCGTCGATGACGAAGAGCTGGTCGTAGACGTTCTTCAGCACGTCGCTGCCCGTCACCTCGAAGGAGTGGTGCGGGTCCAGCGCGACCAGATCGTCGATCTGCGCCGCGATCACCAGCGTGTTGCGCGGCGTCTGGGCGGCCGCGCCGCGCGGCAGCGCGGCGAGCGCGAGCGTGGCGGCGCCGCCGGACAGCAGGGCGCGCTTCGGCAGGCGGATCATGGGCGGTCTCTCCGGCGGTGTTTCGCCGCTTCTGGCGTTGCGCCCGCCCGCCTGTCAACGCCCCCGGCGCCGCCCCTCAGTCGTACCGCAGCTCGATCGCCTTGCCACCGAAGATCCGCCAGGCCAGCACCGTGTAGGCCAGGATCACCGGCAGCACGAAGGCGGCACCGACCAGGATCAGGGAGAGGCTCTCCGGCGCGCTGGCCGCCTGGAACAGCGTGAGCCGCTCCGGCACGATGTAGGGGAAGAAGGACCAGGCCAGGCCCGCGAAGGACAGGCAGAACAGCCCGACCGCCGCCCAGAAGGGCACCCGGCGCAGCGCATCCCCGGGAAGCGGCATGTGGCGCAGCAGCGCGGCCAGGCCGAGGATCAGCGCGCCCGTGGCCAGCGGCAGCGGCGCCAGCAGCAGCAGGTTCGGCATCTCGAACCAGCGCGCCATGATGCGCGGCGAGGCGAGCGGAGTGGCCAGTGAGACGCCGACGATGCCCGCCGCCACCACCCACAGCGTCCGCCGCGCCCAGGCCACCGCGCGCGCCTGCAGCGCGCCTTCCGTGCGCCAGATCAGCCAGCAGGCGCCGATGAAGGCATAGGCCGCAGCGACGCCGAAGGCCGACAGCGCGGCGAAGCCGATCGCCGTCCAGGAGGTGTCGAAGCCCAGCACGTAGCGCCCCAGCATCCAGCCCTGCGTCAGCGCCGCCAGCGCCGACCCCCCGGCGAAGGCCAGGTCCCAGGCCTGCTTGTGGCGCGGCGTCGCGGCCTTGGCCCGGAACTCGAAGGCCACGCCGCGCAGCGTGAGCCCCACCAGCAGCAGCGCCACCGGCAGGTACAGTGCCGTCAGCACCATGCCATGCGCCGTCGGGAAGGCCACCAGCAGCAGCCCGACGCCCAACACCAGCCAGGTCTCGTTGGCGTCCCAGAAGGGGCCGATGGAGGCGACCATGCGGTCGCGCTCCGCCTCCTCCGGCGTCGCCTGCACCAGCAGCCCGACGCCCAGGTCGTAGCCGTCCAGCACCACATAGGCCAGGATGGAGATTGCCATCAGCGCGGCGAAGACCAGCGCCAGCGTCTCCGCGGGCAGGAAGGGCGTCATGGCGCTACGCCCCCGCCGGGACCGGGACGTTGCCCGGCAGCTTCTCCGTCAGCCGCCCCTTCGCCGCCAGGCGATACAGCGTCGCGACATAGGCCACCAGCAGCGCGGCGTAGAGCGTCAGGTACATCGCCAGCGTGGTGCCGATGCTGGCGGCCGGCACCGGCCCGGCGGCCTGTGCGGTGGTCAGCACGCCCGTCACCAGCCAGGGCTGGCGGCCGATTTCGGTCACGTACCACCCGGCCAGCGTCGCCACCCAGCCGGCGAAGGTCATCACCACGAAGCCGCGCAGCAGCAGCGTGGGCAGCGCGCCGCGGCGCCACAGGAACCAGGCGCCCAGCAGCCCCATGCCGATCATCGCCATGCCCGTGCCGACCATGACGCGGAAGGCGTAGAACACCGGCGCGACGGGCGGGTGCTTGCCCTCGAACTGGTTGAGGCCCGGCACCACGCCATCGGCGCGATGCGTCAGGATCCAGCTGGCGCCGTCGGGGATGGCGATCTCGAAGCGGTTCTCCCGCGCCGTCTCGTCGGGGATGGCGAACAGCACCAGCGGCACGTTGCCGCGCGTCTCCCAGTTGCCTTCCATGGCCGCGACCTTGGCGGGCTGGTGCTCCAGCGTGTTCAGCCCGTGCAGGTCGCCCACCACCAGCTGCGTCGGCGCCAGCACGGCCGCCATGACCACGCCGGTGCGCAGCGCCGCCGCGACGGCCGGCGCGCGGTCCCCGCGCAGCCAGCGCCAGGCCGACAGCCCCGCGATCAGGAAGGCGCAGGTCAGCCCCGAGGCGATCAGCATATGCGCCAGCCGGTAGGGCATGGAGGGCGAGAAGACGATGGCCAGCCAGTCCGTCGCATGCGCCACGCCGTCGCGCATCTCGAAGCCGACGGGGGTGTGCATCCAGCTGTTCAGCACCAGGATCCAGAAGGCGCTCATCGTCGTGCCGAAGGCGACGAGGACGGTCGCCGTTGTGTGCAGCCAGCCCGGCACGCGGCGGAAGCCGAACAGCATGATCCCCAGGAAGGTCGCCTCCAGGAAGAAGGCCGTCAGCACCTCATAGGCCAGCAGCGGCCCCGCGATGTTGCCCACGCGCTCCATGAAGCCTGGCCAGTTGGTGCCGAACTGGAAGCTCATGGTGATGCCGGAGACGACGCCGAGCGCGAAGGACAGCGCGAAGACCTTCACCCAGAAGCGGTAGGCGTCCATCCACTTCTCGTCGCGCGTGGCGTTGAAGCGCAGCTTGAAGAACAGCAGCACCCAGCCCAGCGCGATGGTGATGGTCGGGAACAGGATGTGGAAGGAGATGTTCGCCGCGAACTGGATCCGGGCGAGGGTGAGGGCGTCCATCTCCTGCTACTCCTTCTTCTTCCTGCGCCCGAGCGACACGACCTTGTCCGTCGCCTCCACCAGCCGCGCGACGCGCGAGCCGAGCGCGAGCAGCTGTGCCAGCCGCTCGGTTTCCAGCTTCTTGACGTCCTCGTACCAGTTGGTCAGCTGCTCGATCAGCCCGTGCATCTCGGCCATGCGGGCCTGGGCGTGGCGCTCCGCCTCGCTGGCCGGCGCCTGCATCAGCAGCTCGCGCAGCACCGAGAGGGTCGGGTCCACTTCCCGCTTCTTCCGCTCCTCGGCCAGGACGCGGAGGATCTCCCAGACGTCGCCGGGCGTGGTGAAGTGATCGCGCCGGTCGTCCGGCACGTGCTTCGGCACCGCCAGGTTCCAGCCCTGCAGCTCCCGCAGGCCCATCGACACGTTTGAGCGGGAGACGCCGAGCGCCTCCACGATCTGGTCGGCGTTCAGCGGCGCGGGCGAGACATAGAGCAGCGCATAGATCTGCCCGACGGTGCGGTTGATGCCCCAGCGGCTGCCCATCTCGCCGAAATGCAGCACGAAGGCCTGGACCAGCGGCGGCAGGTTCATCGGTCGGGCTCCACGGCGTTCCCCGGCTTCCGTGATTTCAGTAATTCCTGAAAATTCAGATAGGACCAAACCGGTGCGGCATCAAGAGGCTTCCCAGGCTGGGCAGGCCCTTCGGGCAGCCCGGTCCCTGGTCAGCCCCCGCCCGGCTGGCCATCATGCGCGCATGACCGCGCCCGACCTCGCCCTGGCTCGCAGCATCCTGTTCGTCCCGGGCCACCGCCCCGACCGTTTCGCCAAGGCGCTCGCCGTAGGCGCCGACGCCGTGGTGATCGACCTGGAGGACGCCGTCCCCCCGGGCGAGAAGGCGGCGGCCCGCCAGGCCGTGCTGGCGCGCCCCGCCGCCCCGGCGGGCGTCGCCTTCGGCGTGCGCATCAACCCCGTGCCGACGCCGGAGGGCATCGCCGACCTGGCCGCGCTGCTCGCCGCGGAGGCCGCGCCCGACTTCCTCATGCTCCCCAAGACCGAGGCGGCGGAGGAGCTGCGCATCGTCCACCGCGCCTTCGCCCGCCACGCCCGCCCGCCGCAGCTCCTCGCCCTGGTCGAGAGCGCTGAGGGCCTCGCCCGTGCTGGCGCCATCGCCGCCGAGCCCGGCTGCGTCGCGCTCGCCTTCGGCGGCGTGGATCTCGCCGCCGATCTCGGCTGCGCCTTCGCGTGGGAGCCGCTGCTGCCGCACCGC
>NZ_JAPSMD010000195.1 GCF_027856955.1 Falsiroseomonas oryzae
TGCTGAACCGCAACGACCCGACGGTCACGCAGCGCCAGGGCACCACCACCGCGGCCGAGGGCGGCCCGATCGCCGTCGGCCCGCTCGGCGATCCCGGCCGGCTGCCGGGCCCGGCCACGGCGGTGTTCGGCGCGACGCTGTTCAACCGCGCGCCGCCGGCGCCGACGGACACGCCGAACCCGAACTACGTCCTCGGCCCCGGCGACCGCGTCTCCATCACGCTCTGGGGCTTCGTCGAGGGCGCGCTGCAGGCCGTCATCGACAACGAGGGCAATGTCTTCGTCCCGCAGGTCGGGCCGGTGCGCCTGGCCGGCACCCGCGCCGGCGACATCCAGCGTGTGGTCGAGGCCGAGGTC
Source organism: Falsiroseomonas oryzae (assembly GCF_027856955.1). GTDB lineage: Bacteria > Pseudomonadota > Alphaproteobacteria > Acetobacterales > Acetobacteraceae > Falsiroseomonas > Falsiroseomonas oryzae. The sequence continues at coordinate 357 of NZ_JAPSMD010000195.1, forward strand.
CGCCGCGTCTATGCGCAGCAGGTGCAGGTCTATGCGACCGTCATCAACACCGGCTCGCTCGGCGTCTTCGTCACCGGCCATGTCCGACTTCCGGGCCGGCACCTCGGCGCCGCGTCCGAAAGCGTGCTGGACTATCTGGCGCGTGCCGGCGGCGTCGATCCGGGCCGCGGCTCCTACCGCGACATCGCGGTGCGCCGCGGCGGGCGGGACGTGGTGCGCGTCGATCTCTACCGCTTCCTGCTGACCGGCCAGCTGCCCCAGCTCAACCTGCAGCAGGGCGACACCATCGTGGTCGCACCGCAGGGCGCCGTGGTCGGCGCCGACGGCGCGGTGCGCAACAACTTCCTCTTCGAGGTCGCCGGCCGCTCCATGCCGGGGTCGGAGCTCATCCGCCTCGCCGCGCCGCTGCCCTCCGCCACGAACGCCGTCATCCGCGGCACGCGCGGCGGCCAGCCCTTCGCGCGCTACGTCAGCGTGCGGGAACTGGCCAATGTCCAGCTGCTGGACCAGGACACCGTCAGCTTCATCACGGACGCGCCGGCGCCGACCGTCCGCGTCAGCGTGGAGGGCAGCCGCATCGGGCCCTCGGTGCTGATCGCGGAGCGCGACACATCGGTCTGCGCGGTACTGGACCACATCGAGGTCGACCCGCGCCTGGCCAATACGCGCGGCGTGTTCCTGCTGCGCCCGGGCCTGGCGCAGCAGCAGCAGCGCGTCATCAACGAGGCGATGGACCGGCTGGAGCGGCAGCTCTTCCTCGCCGTTTCCGCGACCACCGGCGTCGCCGAGATCCGCGCCTCGGAGGCGAACCTCGTCGCCAACTACATCCAGCGCGCCCGCCGTACCCAGCCGGAGGGCCGGCTGGTCATGATGGACCGCGGCGGACGCTGCACCGATGTCCGCGTGCAGGATGGCGACACCATCGTCATCCCCGAGCGCGTGGAGACGGTGATGGTCGCCGGCGAGGTGCGCGCGCCGCAGGCGGTAATCTGGCGCCCCAACATGCGCATCCCCGACTACATCAGCGCCGCCGGTGGCTTCGCGGAGCGTGGTTCCGCCAGCACGGTGATGATCCGCAAGGCGAGTGGCGCGCTGGTGCTGGAGCCGACCGAGGGGCCGGAGCCCGGTGACGAGCTGATCGCGCTGCCGCAGCTCGACCCCAAGAACTTCCAGATCGCCCGCGACCTGCTGAACCTGATCTTCCAGTCGGCGCTGGCGGCGCGGGTGTTCATGGACTGGTAGGCGGGGCGACCCGGCCGGAGAGCGGCGATGCCCTCTCCGGCCAGACGAAGCTGACCGTCTCCAGGAAGGTCAGCCGCGCCGCCAGGTCATCCGGCGCGCACGCCATCAGCGCCACCACCCCGATACCGGCCGGCCGGCCGACGCCGTCCACCGCGTTGATCGCCACCTCGGCCTGCGCGCCGGGTGCGGTGATCTCCAGGACCGCGACCGGGCGCTCGCCCGCCGGCACGTCCAGTTCCAGCCGCTGGGCGCGCCCGGCACGCAATGCCACGCGGCGCGGGCCGTCCATGCCGCGCAGCGCCAGGTACAGCCGCAGCGCGCCCCGCGTGCCACCCGGCAGCGGCAGTCGGATCAGGGCGGTTCCGGCGGCGGTCGGGCAGCCCCACGGCTCGGGTGCGCCCCATCCCGGTCCGGCGCGGAGCAGATCCGCCCAGGCCATGGCCGGCTCCGGCCAGGGCGAGTCGATCAACCCGAGCCGGTGCACCACGCCGAGTGGCGGCGCCGGCACCGTTGGCGGGGCGGCGGGCGCGGTCTGCAGGGCCGCCAGCAACTCCTCGGCTACGGCGCGCCAGCTGCGCAGGCGCAGCCCGGCGGCGATGCGCGCCTCGGTTTCGGCCCGGAAGTCGGGCTCCAGGATGAGCCGTTCGACAAGGCGCAGGAATTCGGGCTCGCTGCCCGACGCATGGTGCAGCGCCAAGCCCTGTCCGGCCTCGACCAGGCCGGAATGCGCCGGCGCGACCACCGCCTTGCCATGCGCCAGCGCCTCGGTCACCGGCAGGCCCCAGCCCTCGTGGCGGGAATGGCAGATGGTGAACAGAGCGCCGTGGTAGAGCGCGGCCAGCGTCGCCTCCGGCACGGCGTCCAGCCAGGTCACGCGCCCGGTCAGCGCCGGGGCGCGGCGCAGCAGCTCCAGCACCGGCTCCGCGCCGAAGCCGGCGCGCCCGGCCAGCACGAGATGCGGCACCGCCGCCCCGTGCCGGCGCAGCAGCGCCAACCAGGCGTTCAGGACGAAGAGGTGGTCCTTGCGCGCCTCGATCGTGCCGACGCACAGCGCGTAAGGTCCGGCCGGAAGGTCCGGCAGCGTCGCGGTCGCGACGGGCCGTGGCGCGACATCGGGCCGCAGCACATGCACGGGCGCCGTGGGCAGCCCGGGCAGGGCTTCCGGTGCCAGCGCCTGCATGTCCCGCCGCGTGGCGTCGGAGATCGCGAGCAGCAGCTCCGCCTGCACGCCGAGCGCCGCGAACCAGCGCGCGAAGCGCGCCGAAGCCGCCGGCTCGCTGTATTCCGGCGCGGTCACCGGCCCGGTGTCGTGCACCAGCGCCGCGTAGCGCACCCCATGGCGCGCGCGCGCCGTGCGGACGGCCAGGTGGTAGCCCGGCAGCCACCAGGAGGAGCCGAGATTCACCAGCCAGGCGCCGTCCGGGAAGGCGAGGTCCGATGCGGCGTCCAGCAGCGCCGCCACCTGCGCGCGGCTCTCCGTCCAGGCCGGATCGAAGGGGTCGGCGTCGGCACGCGACAGCCCGGCCAGGCGGCGGAAGGCTTCCCATGGCAGCTCACGCCAGGTCCCGCTCTCCGGGCGGAACACCGCCAGCCGCGCCTCCGCCAGGCCGGCGGCGTGCCCCAGCGCCGCCCCGGCGATCTCCATCTGGATGCGCTGGATGCCGGTCGGCGCCCGCGCCGTGCCGAACCAGGACCACAGGTCGGAGAGGTCGAACACCACGCGCAGGTCGCCCAGCAGGCTGAGCCCCCCGGGCGGCGCCGTCGCGGCCGCGGTGCCGCCGAGCAGCCCCGCCACCTCCCGCCAGGCGATGCCCGAGAGCGGGTCGATCTCCAGCGCCCTCGCATAGGCCGCGCGCGCCCCGGCGAGGTCGCCGAGCAGCTTGAGGGCGTGGCCGATCTGCACCTGCAGGTCGGCATCCTCCGGCAGTCCGGCTTCCGCCCGCCGATAGGATGCCAGCGCCCCTGCGGGATCGCCGGCCTCCTTCACGCAATGCCCATGCTGGATCCAGACCCGCCAATCCTCGGGCAGCCGTGCCAGGTGCCGCGCGAAGGCCAGGGCGGCGCCGGACCAGTCCGACGCGTCGCGGCGCAGCTCCGCCTCGGCGAGCGGATCCTCCGCGCTGCCCATCGGCGGCCCCGCCGGAGGCGCCTCAGGCGCGCCCGTAGGTGTCCTCGATCCGGACGATGTCGTCCTCGCCCAGATAGGGGCCGGACTGCACCTCGATCAGCGTCAGCGGGATCATCCCAGGATTCTCCAGCCGGTGCACGCATCCCAGCGGCAGGTACACGCTCTCGTTCTCGCGCAGCAGGATGCGTTCCTTGTCGCGCTCGACGATGGCCGTGCCGGCCACCACCACCCAGTGCTCGGCGCGATGGTAGTGCTTCTGCAGGCTGAGCTTCGCGCCCGGGCGCACCACGATGCGCTTCACCTGGAAGCGGCTGCCATGCGCCACGCCCTCGTAGCTGCCCCAGGGGCGGTACATCCGGCGGTGCTCGGTGGCTTCCTTCCGGCGTTCCGCCTTCAGTCGCTCGACGATCTGCTTGACGTCCTGCGCGCGGTCGCGCCGGCAGGCCAGCACCGCGTCGTCGGTGACCACCAGCACCACGTCCTCCAGCCCGACCACGGCGGTCAGGATGCCTTCCGACCGCACGAAGCAGCCCTTCGCGCCGTGCATCGCGACGGGGCCGACGGTGGCGTTGCCCTCGGCATCCTTCGCCGCGATCTCCCACAGCGAATCCCAGGACCCGACGTCGGACCAGCCCGGGTCGCAGGGCACCACCGCGGCCAGCGCCGTGCGTTCCATCACGGCATGGTCCACCGAAATGGAGGGCGCCTGCGCAAAGCTCGGCCCCAGCCGCACGAAGCCCAGGTCGCGTGCAGCGGCCCCCACCGCGTCCCGCACCGCGGCGAGCACCTCGGGCGCATGGGCTTCCAGCTCGGCCAGCAGGGTCCGCGCCGTGGCGACGAACATGCCGCTGTTCCACAGGTGCCGCCCGCCGGCGACCATGGCGGCGGCCCGCGCCGCATCCGGCTTCTCGACGAAGCGGGCGAGCTCCAGCGCGGCGTGGCCGCCGGCCTCGGTGCCCGGCAGCGTGGCGCCGGCCTCGATGTAGCCGTAGCCCGTCTCGGGCCGGGTCGGGCGGATGCCGAAGGTCGCGATGCGGCCGAGCCGCGCCGCCGCCGCCGCTGCCTCCAGCGCGCCCAGCAGGGCCGGGACGTCGGACACGGCAGCGTCGGCGGCCATGATCCACAGCACCGCATCCGGCGTCGCCTCGCCCACCAGCACCGCGGCGGCGGCGATGGCGGCGGCGGAGTTGCGCGCCGCCGGTTCCAGCACGATGCGCGCCTCGTCCAGGCCCAGCTCGCGCAGCTGCTCGGCGACGAGGAAGCGGTGCGCCTCGCCCGAGACGACGACCGGCGGGGCGAAGCGCGGCCCGGTGGCGCGCGCTGCCGTCTCCTGGAGCATGGTGCGGGACGCGGCCAGCGGCCAGAACTGCTTCGGATAGGCCTCGCGCGAGAGGGGCCACAACCGCGTGCCGGTTCCCCCGGAGAGGATGACGGGCACGATCTGGTCGGCGGACACGGTCGACATGCAGGATCCTGGGGCCGGGCGGAACTGTGCCCCCCTATGTCGCAGCACTCCGCAAAAGAAAAGGCGGGCGGGCGGCAAAGGCGGGGCGCCGCGCCGCCCCCGTCATTCCGCCGGCAGGCCGGCCAGGGCGGTGCCGGCCAGAGCCGCCTCCGCCGGAACCGCCCGGTCGCGCCCCTGGCGCTTGGCGGCATACAGCGCCGCATCCGCCGCCTGGATCACCTGGGCCATGTCCTCGGCGTGCTCGGGCCAGGCCGCGACGCCGATGGAGACCGTCACCGCGGGGACCGCGGCGTGCGACTGGTCTCGCAGGCCGCGCACCTGGGCGCAGAGCTCGTGTGCCCTCCGGAGCGCCTCCTGCGCGGAGCAGTCGGGCATCAGCACCAGCAGTTCCTCACCGCCGTAGCGGCAGGCGATGTCCATCCGACGCAGCCGCACCTGCAGCAACGCTCCCACCTCGCGCAGGACGGCATCGCCCATGGCGTGGCCATATCGGTCGTTGACCTGCTTGAAGTGGTCGAGATCCAGCATCAGCACCGCGATCGGCGCGCCGCGGCGTTCCGCATGCGCCACCAGGCGGGGCAGGGTCTCGTCCAGGAAGCGACGATTGTGCAGGCCGGTCAGCTCGTCGCGCAGCGCCTGGTTGCGCAGCTTCTCGCGCAGCGCGAGGTTGGCCAGCGCGAGCGAGACGCCGTCGGCCAGCGCCTGCGCGAGCTCCGTCTGGGCAGGCGGCAGTGCCACGTCGGCCCGGCCGAAGAACTGCAGCACGCCATAGACCTCGCCGCGTGCCTGCATCGGCACGCAGAGGGTGCAGCTCTCCTCGTCGGCGGCATGGTCGCAGCGAAGGCTGTCGCCGGCCACCCGGCCATGCGGGCGGCCCCGCTTCAGCGCCCAGCACTCGCCGGGCGCGAAATGGTCCGGAAGCCGCGGCGGCAGCCCGCGATGCCCCCACACGCCCAGCACGTCCAGCCGGTCGCGCGAGTTGTTGAACACGTAGAAGGCGCCCGGCAGATCCGGCAGCAGTTCCTCCGCCGTGTGGGAGACGATGCGGCGGATGTCCTCGGGTGAGTGGCTGCTCTGCAGCAGCTCGCCCATGCGGAACAGGGTTGCGACCTCCTGCCCGCGGGCGTCCAGCTCGGCGCGCGAACGCTCCGCGGCGGCATGGCGGCGTGCGAGCAGCCCGACCGCCGCCAGCAGCAGGAGCAGCATCGCCAGCGCGGACGCGCCGAGCAGCAGGAGCGCCATGGTCTGGCCCTGCCAGAGGTTGCGATCGACATCGCCGAGCTCGGCTTCCAGGGCACGGCGCAGCTCCTCGAGCACGGCGAGCAGCTGGCGCGCCGCATCCGTGCCGCCCGCGCGCAGCGACAGCTCACGCGCGGCCTCGATGCCATACTGCTCGATGGTTTCATGCGCCTGGTCGCGCACGCGCAGCACGTGTTCGAGCATGGCCCCGATGGAAGGCAGCCCGCGGATCCTGAGCGCTTCCTCCAGCCGGCCCGACAGCTCCCGTCCGACATCGCGCAACTGCTCTCCGCTGCGCGCCGAGATCTCGCGATCGGCGCGGCGGCCCGACAGCATCCAGTGGCGGATCGTCACCTTGCTGTCGGCGATCAGCAGCTGCAGCCGCTGCGCATCCGCCATGATGCGGTGCAGCTCGACAAGCCTGGCCTGGTTCCGCTGCAGGTGCTTCTGGCTGTAAAGCGCCGCCGCCGCGCCGAGCGCGCAGACGGCGATCAGGGCCGACGCGAGAAGCGCGGCCTTCATGCGGCTCGTGAGGGACGGTCGGGGCATCTCGCGGGACATAATGGGGACGGAACGTTGAACCTGCCCTTAACCCGGCGGCGGTTGCCCGTGCCGTTGACCGCGGCTACCCATGCCGCCAGGAGCCGGACGGGCCGCTGAAGGCCCGCCGCTGCGGGAGGTCACGTCCATGCGCCCATCCGTCACGCTGCCGTCGGGATTCACGCGCCGCGCCGCCCTGCTCGGCCTGGGCGCCGGCCTGCTGGCCGCACCGAGCCTGCGCGCGCAGGGAACCGGCGCTGGCCGCTTCCCCGACCGCCCGGTGCGCCTGCTGGTGCCCTGGGCCGCCGGCGGCACCACCGATATCCAGATGCGCGCCCTGGCCGAGCAGGCCGCCCGCCGGCTCGGCCAGCCCGTGATCGTGGAGAACAAGCCGGGCGCGGGGGGCGTCCTGGCGGCGCAGCAGCTGCTGCAGGAACGGCCGGACGGCTACGTGCTGGCGCAGATGCCGATCAGCGTCTTCCGCCATCCCCAGATGGCGCAGCGGGCGCTGTTCAACCCGCTCGAGGACTTCACCTGGGTCATCCACGTCACCGGCTACCTGTTCGGGATCGTGGTGCGCGCCGATGCGCCGTGGCAGACGCTGGCGCAGTTCCTGGACTACGCGAAGGCCAATCCGGGCCGGGTGAACTACGGGACCCCCGGCGTCGGAACCTCCCTGCACATCACCATGGAGCAGATCGCCGGCGCGCGCGGCATCGACTGGACGCATGTGCCCTTCCGCGGCTGGGCGGAGAACGCCACCGCGCTGCTCGGCGGGCAGATCCAGGCCAGCGCCGACAGTTCCGGCTGGGCCGACATGGTCCAGTCCGGGCGCATGCGGCTGCTGGCGGTCTGGAGCGAGAGCCGTGCCAAGCGCTTCCCCGACGTGCCGACCCTGCGCGAGAGCGGCATCGACATCGTCTCCGCCTCGCCCTACGGCCTGGCCGGGCCGAAGGGCATCAACCCGGAGGTCGTGCGTGTGCTGCACGACGCCTTCCGCGAGGCGCTGTTCGATCCCGCCCACATCGCCATCCTCGACCGCTTCGACATGGCGCCGATGTATCTCGGCTCCGACGAATACGCCGCCTTGGCGCGCCGCACCTTCGCGGAGGAAGGCGCGATGATCCGCCGGATGGGGCTGCGGCTCTGACCGTCGCGCATCTCCGCTGCGGCGACGACCTGCGGGACCTGCTGCCTGCGTCCGGGTGGCACGGCGAGTACCTCGCCTTCGCCGATCCGGTCTGCCAGGGGCCGGTCGGCGAGGACGGGCTGATGGCCTATCTCGGCCGCCGCGCCCGCTTCGTCGCGGCGCATTACGGTGCCGACCTGCAGGCGGTGCGGCTGCGGCTCGGCGCCGAATACGCCTCGCTGAGCGGGCTGGAGCGCTTCGACCGCGTGCTGCTGTGGTTCGAGCACGACCTCTGGGACCAGGCCGCGCTGATCCGCGTGCTGTCCCTGCTGGCCGAGCGGCGCGGGCTGGAAGGCAGGGTGTTCCTGATGCCGGCCGACGGCAGGCGCCCATTCGCCGCGCTGCCCCCGGCCGAACTCGGCGCGCTGGACCCCGCGCCCCTGACCCGCGCGCAACTGGAAGCCGGCGCCGAGGCCTGGGCCGCCTTCGCCGAGGAGGATCCGCGCGCGCTGGATGCGCTGTGGCGCCGCGCCCTGCCGCTGCCGCACCTGGCCGCCTCGCTGCGCCGCCACCTGCAGGACCTGCCCTGGACCACCGACGGCCTGTCGCAGACCGAGCGCCTGCTGCTGCGCGCCGTCGCGGCGGGGGCCGGCGACGTCGCCGCCGTGCTGGCGGCGCTGCACGAAGCCGATCCGGTGTTCCAGGTCACCGACCTAATCGTGCTGGACCACGTCGCGCGCCTCTCCGACGGCCCGCGCCGCCTGCTGGAGCGCGGCGCCCCCTGGCGCCTCTCGCCGCGCGGCGCGGCCGTGCTGCGCGGCGAGGAGAGGCACGCCCCCGCGCCCCGCTTCCAGGGCGGCGTCACCGTCGGTCCCAATTCGCCCTGGCGTTGGGATCCGCGCTTCGGCGGGGTGGTCGGCTGAGGACGCCGGGCGCTGTCTGCGGCCCATGGTGGGACAGCGGCTTGCGACCCTGAGCAGACTCTCGCGGCCTGCAATGGCCAAGCCGGCCAGCGCCAGGGGGATGCCTCTCACGCCCGTTGCCCGACCTCCGCGATCAGGCGCCGTAACCAGGCTAGGCCGGAGTCGGCGCGTGCCGCCGGCGGCCACAGCAGCTGCACCTCGAAGCGTGGCAGCTCCAGCGGCAGCGGGAAGACCTCCAGCGTTTCACCCGCCACGGCGCGCGCGAAGCGTTCCGGCACGACCGAGACGAGGTCGGTGCTCGCCAGCAGTGCCGGCAGGGCGGTCAGGTGCGGCAGGGCCAGCGCGACGCGCCGGCGAAGGCCCAGCGCGGCGAGCGCCGCGTCGCCCACGCCCGTCGCATCGCCGTTCACCGTGAACAGCGCGAAGGGCAGGCCGGCGAAGGCCGCCGGCGTCAGCGGCACTGGAAGCCGCGCCACCGCACCGCGTCCGGCGAGCCCGACCAGCCGCTCCTCCAGCAGCTTCGTCGCCACCAGTTCCTCCGGCGGCGGGCGCAGCGTGCCGAGCACCAGGTCCACCGCGCGCGCAGCGAGCAGGCCGCGCACCTCCTCCTTCGCGTAGCCGCGGATGCGCAGGTCGATTCCCGGCGCCTCGAGCCGCAGCCGCGCGAGCAGCGGCGGCAGCAGAACCTGCGAGGTGTAGTCGGTACTGCCCAGCGTGAAGGCCCGAGTTGAGGAGGCGGGATCGAAGGGCGTGGCGGCCGCCAGCGCCTCCGACAGCCCGGCCAAAGCCTCCGCGACCGCGGGAGCCAGGCGTTCGGCCAGCTCGCTGCGGACCATGGCGGCGCCGCTGCGCAGCAGCAGCGGGTCGCCGAACAGCACGCGCAGCCGCGCCAGCGCCGCGCTGGTCGCGGGCTGGCCGAGGCCGAGCCTGCGCGCCG
>NZ_JAPSMD010000196.1 GCF_027856955.1 Falsiroseomonas oryzae
CGACGCGCCGGCGCCGGCGATCGGGCTGGAGGCGACGCCCGGCGAGGTCGCCGCGATGCTGGCGCGCGTCGCCCGTGGCTGGACCCGGCTCGGCGAGCAGGCGCCGCACTGGTCCGTGCTGCCCGAGGACCGCTTCCGGCCGGCGAGCCTTCCCGCGCACCGCGCCGCCTTCCTGGGCAGCGGCCGGGAGGACCGGGACCTGCTGGAGGGTGCAATGGCCCGGCTGCGCCTGCCGCGCGACGGGGTGCGCCGGCTGGTGGAGTTCGGCTGCGGGGTGGGGCGGGCAACGCTGCACCTGGCGGCGGTCGCCCCGGAGGTGGCGGGGATCGACGCATCGGCGCCGCACCTGGCCGCGGCACGGGCGGAGGCACTGGCACGGGGGATGGACCACATCGCCTGGCTGCGCAGCCGCCCGGACCTGCCGATGCCGGTCACGGGCTACGACATCTGGTTCAGCCGGCGCGTGCTGCAGCACAACCCGCCGCCGGTGATGCGCGAGGTGCTGCGGCTGGCCTTCGCCGGGCTGGCGCCGGGCGGCCTCGCGATGTTCCAGCTGCCGACCTACGGCTTCGGCTATGCCTTCGACCCGGCGGCGTATCTTGCCGCGCCGGAGGCTCCGGCGCCGGAACTGCATGCGCTGCCCCAGGCCGAGGTCTTCGCCCTGGCCGCCGCGGCAGGGCTGGCGGTGCTGGAAGTCAACGAGGACCCGGTTCCGGGACTCGACCGGCGGCGCTGGGTGTCGCATCTGTTCGTGATGCGGCGCCCGCCTTGAGGGCGGCCTGCGCGGGCGTGGTGGAACGGTAGACACGCTGGATTTAGGTTCCAGTGGCGCAAGCCATGGGGGTTCAAGTCCCTCCGCCCGCATTGTTCCGGCCTCAGGCGCCGGCGCCGCCTCCGGCGGCTTGGCTTCCGGCCCGACGCGCTGGCGCGCTGGGCCAAACGGGGGCGCTGCGGCCAGCGGCCCTTCGGGCCGCGTTCGCTTCACGCGTGCTGTCGCCGTGGGGGCGGATTCCCTCCGCCCCATTGCCCCCGGACCCGCGTGGCGCTAACGGGGCGGGCTTGATGCGAATGGGGCGGCGCCCGCCGGGGCGCCGCATGTGGGATTCCGGAAGGGTAAGATGCAGGTCACCGAGCTGCCGGCCGAGGGGCTGAAGAGGGCATTCCAGGTCGTCGTGCCCGCGGCGAGCCTCGCCGAGCGGCGCGACGCGCGGCTGAAGAAGCTCGGCGCCGAGCTGCGCCTGCCCGGCTTCCGCCCGGGCAAGGTGCCGCCCTCCGTCGTGAAGGCGCGCTACGGCCAGGCCGTCTCCGGCGAGGTGCTGGAGGAGAGCGTGAACGAGGCCACCCGCCAGGTCATCTCCGACCGCGGCCTGCGCCCCGCGCTGCAGCCGAAGATCGAGCTGGTGAACTACAGCGAGGGCGCGGACCTCGAATACAAGATCGACCTCGAGCTGCTGCCCGAGATCCCGATGCCCGACTTCGCGGGGATCGCCCTGGAGCGCGAGAAGGCCACTCCCGGCGACGCCCAGGTTGACGAGTTCCTGGCCACCATGCGCCAGCGCCTCGCTGGCACCGAGGACGTGGCCGAGCCGCGCCCCGCCGCCAAGGGCGACATCCTGGTCTGCGACTTCGAAGGGCGCCTGAAGAACGAGGACGGCACGCTGGCCGATCCCTTCCAGGGCGGCACTGCGAGCGACATGCCGATCGAGGTCGGCGGCGACGGCTTCATCCCCGGCTTCACCGAGCAGCTGGAGGGCATGTCGCCCGGCGACAGGAAGGACATCGAGGTCGCCTTCCCCGAGGGCTACCAGTCGGCCGAGCTGGCCGGGAAGCCGGCGGTCTTCGCCATCACGGCCAAGGCGCTCAAGACCAAGGTGCTGCCGGAGCTGAACGACGAGTTCGCCAAGCGGCTCGGCGTGGAGGACCTCGCGGCGCTGCGCGCCCGCGTCACCGAGAACCTGCAGCGCGAATACGACGCGCTGGCGCGGATGAAGGTGAAGCGCGCCCTGCTGGACGCGCTGGCCGAGAAGGCCGTGTTCACCGTGCCGGAGGGCATGGTGGAAGCGGAGTTCGCCCAGATCTGGCAGCGCGTGGAGGCCGACATGAAGGCCGGGCGCCTGGACGAGGACGACAAGGGCAAGGACGAGGCCACGCTGAAGGCCGAGTACCGCGCCATCGCGGAGCGCCGCATCCGCCTCGGCCTGCTGCTGTCGGAGATCGGCCGGACCAACAACATCCAGGTCAGCAACGACGAGCTGGCCGGGGCGATGCGGGCCGAGGCCGGCCGCTACCCCGGCCAGGAGAAGCAGGTGCTGGACTACTTCCGCAGCAACCCGCAGGCCGTCGAGGGCCTGCGCGCCCCGATCTTCGAGGAGAAGGTCGTGGACTTCGTGCTGGAACTGGCCAAGGTGGCCGAGAAGGCGGTGGAGCCGAAGGCGCTGACCGAGGCGGCTGGCTGAGGCCGGCTGAGGCCCGGCCCTCCCCCGCTTCCGCGGAGGAGGGCCGCCCGCCTATCCCACTTTCACCACGCCCGGCGGCTGCCAGGCGCCGCGCCCGATCGGCAGCAGCGACGGTGCCTCGGTCCTCGGCCAGTAGAGCCGCATCACCAGATAGATCGGGCCGTTCGGCGCCGGCAGCCAGTTCGGCCGCAGCGCCTCGCCCGGGTCGTCCTTCTGGATGTGAATGGTGACACCGCCATCGGCGTTGCGGCGCATGCCGTTCAGCATGGGCGAGTTGATGAGGTAGCGGTCGATCGGGTTCTGCACGAGCAGCTGGTTGCCGCCGTGGTACATCGTCACCGACCAGAAGGCGTTGACCGGCGGCAGCTGGTTCGGGCCGAAAGTGAGCGTGTAGCGGCCCGTGCTGCCATCCAGCGTCTCCCCGCCCGCGGTGGTGCGCGTGAAGGGGTAGGTCGCCTCCTCGGTGCTGTTGCCGTAGATGCCGGCCTTGGCGGCGACGGCGCGCAGCATCCAGTCGCCGTTGTAGGCCTCCTGGCTGCCGGGGATCGGCGTGACGCGCCAGCCGTTCATGGCGACGCCGGCGGCGGCGACCGCGGCCTCCACCTTGCGCTCGCCCTCGAAGGCGGCGGCGAGCAGTTCCATCCGGTCGACGAAGGAATGCGGCAGCGCCGTGCCGCGGCCGTCGATGCCGATGGTCGCCAGCCGCGCGCGGATCGCGGCCTCGTTGGCCTGCGGCGCGTTGAACTGCAGCGCGAAGGCCAGGAAGTCGAAGAAATGGTGCTTCACGAGGTCGGCGTTGGCGCGCGGCCAGCGGATCTCGGGCGCCGGCGGGGGTGCGGGCTGGCGCAGGAAGGTCGAGAGCGGCTCCGACCGGTAGCCGCGCTGCACGGCGACCACGCCCGGCATGTCGTTGGGGCCGAAGAGCTGGGTGCGGAAGATCGTGAGCGCGAACTGCGTGGTCGAGCGGATCACGCCCTTGATGCCGGGCGGCGTCGCGCCCTGCCAGCCCGGGCCGGCCACCAGCCACGACCCGGCCCCCTGGCCGGTGGTGCGGCTGCCGATGTAGCCGACGTTGTAGGTGTTGCCGTCGCAGACCTGGACGGAGAAGTAGCGCCCTGCCGGCACGTCGGGGACCGAGATCACGACCGGCTCGGCGCGCAGGTCGAGCCAGGACATCGAATAGGGCGTGTCGCTGTTCGGCGTCGGGATCGCGGTGTCGCGCCAGGTGAAGACCTGCGCGTCGTTCCACATCGTGTTGAACGGCGCCTTGAACTGCCCGCTGTTCCGGTCGATGGCGAATTCGTACATCACCGCGTAGTTCATCACGATCGGCAGGCCGAAGACGAAGGCGGCCTCCGCCGCCTCGAAGGCTCCGACGATGCCTGGGCGGTTGGCCTGCGCCAGAAGAGGGCGCGGGAGGGCGAGTGCTCCGAGACCGGCCAATGCCGAGGCCCGGATCAGGTCTCTCTTTTTCATGTGGTGTCAGCCTTCCTCGGACCTGGCCGGCCGAACCTGCCGCCAGTGACGTCTCTCAGCCTAGAGCGGAACGAACCGCTTCCGGTAGGGCCAACCTTGTCCTTCTTGGGCGGATCGCCGGGTCGCGCGGGCGGGGGCGCTTCACTGTCACGTTCCGGTGCCGGCAAGGGGGTTTGCGCGCCACCGCGTTCCGCCCACATTAAGGTGACTTCGAGACACTGGCCCGCCGAGGATCCCCGGGGCGGGCACCGCCCGGGGCGGACCCCGGGCATGAAAGGACGCCCATGCGCGAGCGCGACCCCGTCGAGATCTACAACAACACCCTCGTTCCCATGGTCATCGAACAGACCGCCCGGGGCGAGCGGGCCTTCGATATCTATTCGCGACTCCTGAAGGAGCGCATCATCTTCCTCACCGGCCCGGTCTACGACCAGGTGGCCAGCCTGCTCTGCGCCCAGCTGCTGTTCCTGGAAAGCGAGAACCCGAACAAGGACGTCGCCTTCTACATCAACAGCCCGGGCGGCGTTGTGACGGCGGGCCTGGCGATCTACGACACCATGCAGTATATCCGCGCGCCCGTGAGCACCGTGTGCATGGGCATGGCCGCCTCCATGGGCAGCCTGCTGCTGTGCGCCGGCGCCAAGGACAAGCGCTTCGCGCTGCCGAACAGCCGGATCATGGTCCACCAGCCCTCCGGCGGGGCCCAGGGCCAGGCGACGGACATCGAGATCCAGGCCCGCGAGATCCTGAAGACGCGCGAGCGACTGAACCAGATCTACGTCCGGCACACCGGGCAGCCGATCGAGGAGATCCAGAACAAGCTGGAGCGCGACACCTACATGTCCGCCGAGGAGGCGCGCGACTTCGGCCTCGTGGACCAGGTCGTCGAGCAGCGCCCGATGCCGCCCGCCGAGGTGGCGAAGACCTGACCCGGCCGGGTCCGGGACGGGGCATGGAACCCCGTCCCGCCCGATACCGTTCCGGTTGCGCCCTGTTGGCGGGGCGGGCCGGGGCGCGGTTCCGCTTTCCCCGGCGAAATCCGGGGGCTATGGTTGCCCTTGGCCGACCTCCCAGCCGGGGGGCGGGCGAGACCGATGCCGACCCCCGTGGACGCGGGGCGCGGCTCCTGGAGCGCGCATGAGCAAGTCCGGCGACTCGAAGAACACCCTGTACTGCTCGTTCTGCGGCAAGTCGCAGCACGAGGTCCGGAAGCTCATCGCCGGGCCGACCGTGTTCATCTGCGACGAATGCGTGGAACTCTGCATGGACATCATTCGCGAGGAGCACAAGACGCACCTCGTGAAGTCCCGCGACGGCGTGCCGACGCCGCGCGAGATCTGCAAGGTCCTCGACGACTACGTCATCGGGCAGGACCACGCCAAGCGCGTGCTGTCCGTGGCCGTCCACAACCACTACAAGCGCCTGGCGCATAGCGGGAAGTCCGGCGACGTCGAGATCGCGAAGAGCAACATCATGCTCATCGGCCCGACCGGCTCGGGCAAGACGCTGCTGGCCCAGACCCTGGCCCGGATCCTCGACGTCCCCTTCACCATGGCGGACGCCACCACCCTGACCGAGGCCGGCTATGTCGGCGAGGATGTCGAGAACATCATCCTCAAGCTGCTGCAGGCCGCGGACTACAACGTGGAGCGGGCGCAGCGCGGCATCGTCTACATCGACGAGGTCGACAAGATCAGCCGCAAGTCGGACAACCCCTCCATCACCCGCGACGTGAGCGGGGAGGGCGTGCAGCAGGCGCTGCTGAAGATCATGGAAGGCACGGTCGCCTCCGTGCCGCCGCAGGGCGGCCGGAAGCATCCCCAGCAGGAATTCCTGCAGGTGGACACGACCAACATCCTGTTCATCTGCGGCGGCGCCTTCGCCGGTCTCGAGAAGATCATCGCCTCCCGCGGGAAGGGCTCGGGGATGGGTTTCGGCGCGGAGGTCCGGGCGCCGGACGAGCGCCGGACCGGCGCCATCCTGCGCGAGGTGGAGCCCGAGGACCTGCTGAAGTTCGGCCTGATCCCCGAGTTCATCGGCCGCCTGCCGGTGGTCGCGACGCTCGAGGACCTGGACGAGAAGGCGCTGATCGAGATCCTCACCAAGCCGAAGAACGCGCTGGTGAAGCAGTACCAGCGCCTGTTCGAGATGGAGGGGGCCAAGCTCACCTTCACCGAGGACGCGATGAAGTCGGTGGCCACCCGCGCCATCCAGCGGCGGACCGGCGCCCGCGGCCTGCGCTCCATCATGGAGAGCATCCTGCTCGGCACCATGTTCGACCTGCCGGGCCTCGAGGATGTGGAGGAGGTGGTGGTCAACCGCGAAGTCGCGGAAGGCCGGGCCAGCCCGCTCTTCATCTACGGGGAGCGCAAGGCGGAGCAGTCCGCCGGCTGAGCCGCCCCTTGGCGCCGCCCTTCCCCCTGCCGCCGCGGCCCGGCCATGCGCCGGGCCGGTGCTTGCGCCGGGGGGGTGGGGGGGCCATTTGCATGACAATCCCGTGGTGCCGGGGTCGTGCCGACAAGCGAGGGGCCGTCGGGTCCCCTCGTGGGCGGCTCCGCGCCGATCGTCCCCAGCGAGGTCCAGATGGCGGCTGAAGAAGACAAGGTTACCGTCGGCCGCGGCGAGCTCCTCCCGGTGCTGCCGCTGCGCGACATCGTCGTGTTTCCCCATATGATCGTCCCGCTCTTCGTCGGGCGCGAGAAGTCCGTGCGTGCCCTGGAAGCGGTGATGCGCGACGACAAGCAGATCCTGCTCGTCGCCCAGAAGAACGCCGCCCAGGACGATCCAGGCGTGGATGACCTGTACAAGGTCGGCACGGTCTCCACCGTGCTGCAGCTGCTGAAGCTGCCGGACGGCACCGTGAAGGTGCTGGTCGAGGGCGGCCGCCGCGCCAAGATCGCCGCCTACAAGTCCACCGACCCGTATTTCGAGGCCTTCTCCGCCCCCATGGAGGAGGAGAAGCCGGCCGAGGGGCGCGAGCAGGAGGCGCTGGCGCGGTCCGTCGTCACCCAGTTCGAGAGCTATATCAAGCTCAACAAGAAGATCGCGCCGGAGGTGCTGGTCTCGATCAACCAGATCGACGACCCGTCCAAGCTGGCCGACACGGTGGCGAGCCACCTGAACCTCAAGATCAGCGAGAAGCAGGAGCTGCTGGAGACCGCCGGTATCTCCCCGCGGCTGGAGCGCGTCTTCGCCCACATGGAGGGCGAGATCGGCGTGCTGCAGGTGGAGAAGCGCATCCGCAACCGCGTGAAGCGGCAGATGGAAAAGACGCAGCGCGAGTACTACCTGAACGAGCAGCTGAAGGCGATCCAGAAGGAGCTGGGCGAGGGCGAGGACGGCAAGGACGAGGCTGCCGAGCTCGAGGCCAAGATCAAGGCCACCAAGCTGTCGAAGGAAGCGCGCGAGAAGGCCATGGCGGAGCTGAAGAAGCTCAAGACCATGTCGCCGATGAGCGCCGAGGCGACGGTGGTGCGCAACTACCTCGACTGGATGCTCTCCATCCCCTGGAAGAAGAAGACCCGCATCCGCAACGACATCGTCGCGGCGGAGAAGGTGCTCGACGCCGACCACTACGGGCTGGAGAAGGTCAAGGAGCGGATCATCGAGTACCTGGCGGTGCAGTCGCGCAGCCAGAAGATCCGCGGCCCGATCCTGTGCCTGGTCGGCCCGCCCGGCGTCGGCAAGACCTCGCTTGGCAAGTCCATCGCCAAGGCGACGGGGCGCAACTTCGTGCGCATGTCGCTCGGCGGCGTGCGGGACGAGGCGGAGGTGCGCGGCCACCGGCGGACCTACATCGGCTCCATGCCCGGCAAGGTCGTGCAGGGCATGAAGAAGGCGAAGTCGTCCAACCCGCTCTTCCTGCTGGACGAGATCGACAAGCTCGGCGCCGACTGGCGGGGCGACCCTTCCGCCGCGCTGCTGGAGGTGCTGGACCCCGAGCAGAACGCGACCTTCAACGACCACTACCTCGAGGTGGACTACGACCTCTCGGACGTGATGTTCATCACCACGGCGAACAGCCTGCGCATGCCGCAGCCGCTGCTCGACCGCATGGAGATCATCCGCATCCCCGGCTACACCGAGGACGAGAAGGTCGAGATCGCCAAGCGCCACCTGCTGCCCAAGGTCAGCGAGGCCAATGGGCTGAAGAAGGGCGAGTGGACGATCAGCGACGACGCCATCCGCGACATGGTGCGCTACCACACGCGGGAAGCGGGCGTGCGCAACCTGGAGCGCGAGCTGGCCGGCATCGCGCGCAAGGCGGTGCGGGAGATCGTGGCCAAGAAGTCGAAGAAGGTCGCGGTCACCGTCAAGAACCTCGAGAAGTTCGCCGGCGTGCGGAAGTTCCGCTACGGCGAGGCCGAGGCCGAGGACATGGTGGGCGTGGTCACCGGCCTGGCCTGGACCGAGGTGGGCGGCGAGATCCTGACGATCGAGAGCGTTATCGTCCCCGGCAAGGGCAACGTGAAGACGACCGGCAAGCTCGGCGACGTCATGCAGGAGAGCGTCAGCGCGGCGATGAGCTATGTCCGCTCGCGCGCGACGAGCTTCGGCGTGAAGCCGACGCTGTTCGAGAAGCGCGACATCCACGTGCACGTCCCGGAGGGCGCGACGCCGAAGGACGGGCCTTCCGCCGGCATCGCGATGGCCACCTCCATCGTCTCCGTGCTGACGGGCATCCCGGTGCGGAAGGACGTCGCGATGACCGGCGAGGTGACGCTGCGCGGCCGGGTGCTGCCGATCGGCGGCCTGAAGGAGAAGCTGCTGGCGGCGCTGCGGGCCGGCGTCACCACGGTGTTCATCCCGAAGGACAACGAGAAGGACCTGGCCGAGATTCCGGACAGCGTGAAGAAGGGGCTGACCATCCTGGCGGTCAGCCATGTGGACGAGGTGATCGGCAAGGCGCTGGCTCGCCCGCCGGAGCCGATCACCTGGGAAGAGCCGCCGGAGGCGCCGCCTGCGGCGACCCCTGCGGATGGAGCCGGCGTCCGCCCGCACTGAGCCCGACCCCCATGTGAGAAGGGCGTCTGCCGCGAGGCAGGCGCCCTTTCCTTTTCCGCGGTCGATCAGACACTTGCCGCGAGCGTCGCGCGCAACGCCGCGCGGGGCGCGGGCCGCTTCGTGTCGTCCTCCCGAAAATGGCCGTTTTCTGCCGCGAATCGGGCGTCGCACGTTGACGCGAGCGGAACGGCACGCCTAGTGTCGCCGCGGATGGCGGCCCGGATTCGGGCGGTCCGGGGCAGTAGACGACAGGGACCTCAGGGGGGTTCGAGATGAACAAGCAGGATCTGGTCGCGGTGGTCGCCGAGGCCGGCGAACTTTCGAAGGCGAAGGCGGGCGACGTGCTCGACGCTGTGTTCGAGGCGATCACCAAGTCGCTGAAGAAGAAGCAGGAGGTCCGGCTGGTCGGCTTCGGCACCTTCAGCACCTCCAAGCGCAAGGCTGGCAAGGGCCGCAACCCGCGCACCGGCGAGGAGATCAAGATCCCCGCCACCACGACCGTCCGCTTCAAGGCCGGCAAGGGCCTCAAGGACGCAGTGAACTGAGTTTCCGGCCGGCAGGGGACCTGCTGGGGGGGCGCGGGGGCCGGTCCGGAAGGACCGGCCCTTCGTGTTTGCAGGACCCTTGGCGCCGGCGTTGGGCGGGCGTAGGGCTGCGCGGGGGCGCTTAGCTCAGCGGTAGAGCGCCTGTCTTACACACAGGATGTCGGCGGTTCGATCCCGTCAGCGCCCACCATGCCGCCGCGTCACCGCAAGCGGGCTCACGGCCACCAGGCGCCGGCCTCTGCGATGGCCTGCAGCGTCTCTTGCAGCGCCGTGGGGCCGCCGAGCCGTTCCAGCACGGGCCGCGCTGCCGCGCCGCCGCCGATCGCCGGCCGAAGCCCGAGCACGTCGCCGAGCCGCCCCTCCGCCGCTGCGAGCGCGGCGAGCAG
>NZ_JAPSMD010000197.1 GCF_027856955.1 Falsiroseomonas oryzae
CGCGGCGCTGCTGGCGGTCAGCGGCCTCGCGGTCTGGGCCGCGGTGAAGCGCCGTGCCGCCGCCGGCGTCTCGCGCGAGGAGAGCGCGCGCGGCCCGGCCTGGGATTGCGGCTTCGCCGCGCCGCCCCCGCACCTGCCCTTCGGCGACCCTCTGACGCAGCCCTCCGCTGCCGGCCTCGGCCAGCCATTGCGCCGCATGCTCGGCCAGCCGGCGCTGGCGGCGCATGAGTCGGTGACGATGCCGCCGCCCGGTGACGTCGCGCCGGCGCGCCTCTCGGCCGGCTTCCGCGATCCCTCCTTCGCGCTGCTGCTGGCGCCGCTGGCGGCCGCGCGGGAGGCGGTGGTGATCCGCACGGAGCGGCTGCGCGACCTGACGATCCGCCAGTGCCTGATGCTGCCCTTCGGCGCGCTCGTCGCGCTGCTGGTGCTGATCGTGTGGCTGGAAGGCGCGACGTGATCGTGCTCGCGTCGATCCTGACGCAGCTGCTGCACCTGGCGCTGCTGCTGGCCGCGGCGCCGCTGGTGGTGGGCGGCATACGCTGGCTGAAGGCGCGCATGATGGGCCGGGTCGGCGCGCATCCTCTGCAGCCCTGGCGGGACCTGCTGAAGCTGCTGCGCAAGCGCCCGGTGCTGGCGGAGAATGCCAGCTGGATCAGCCGCGCCGCGCCCTATGCCGCGGCCGGCGCGGCGGTGGCCGCGGTGGCGCTGGTGCCGAGCTTCGCGCGCGGCATGGCGCTTGCGCCGCTCTCCGACCTGGTGCTGCTGGCCGGGTTGCTGGCGCTGGGGCGCGTGGCGCTGGCGCTGGCCGGCCTGGATGTCGGCACCGCCTTCGGCGGGCTCGGCGCGGCGCGGGAAATGTCCTTCGCCGCGCTGGCGGAGCCGGCGCTGCTGCTGGTCGTGCTGATCTTCGCCATCATCGCCGGTACCACCGGGCTGGAGGCGATCACGGCCACCTTCCAGGACGGCGCGGTGGGATTGCGCGTCTCGCTGGCACTGGCGCTCTTCGCGCTGTGCGCCGTCGCGGTGGCGGAAAATGCCCGGATCCCCGTGGACAACCCGGCGACGCATCTGGAACTCACCATGGTGCACGAGGCGATGATCCTCGAAGCCTCGGGCCGGCACCTCGCGCTGTGGGAGGCGGCGTCCGCGCTCCGGCTGACGTTGTGGCTGGCGCTGATCGCCGCGGTCTTCCTCCCCTTCGGCACGGCGCCGGCGGGCTTCGCGCCGCTCGGCTGGCTCGTGGGCCTGCTGGCCTGGGTCGCCAAGATGGCGGTGCTGTGCCTCGCGCTGGCCGCCTTCGAGAGCGCGATCGCCAAGATGCGCGTCTTCCGCGTGCCGGAGTTCCTGGGCGTGGCGCTGCTGCTCGGCCTGCTCGGCGCCATCCTGCTTTTCGTCTCGACGAGGTTGGCGTGAAGCGGCGAAGGGAAGGACTGGCGGGCGGCGGAGCGGCCCGAGGCTGCGAATGCAGCCCGCGCACAGCCCGTACGCATGGCCCGGCGCTCCAGGCGCCTGCGCGAAGCCAAGGCGGCGGATGCCGCCGCCCGGCGTCTGAGGGCATCAGGTCATGAGCGGGTTCGGCAGCCTGGCCTACGACGTTTCCCACCTGCTCGGCGGGGGCGTGCTGCTGCTGTCCTTCGTGCTGCTCTACCAGCGCCATATCGGCGCGGTGATCAATGCCTTCGCGGTGCAGGGCGGGCTGCTGGCCGTGGCTGCCGCGTGGCAGGGCTGGGTGCAGGGCGCGCCCGGCCTCTACGTGACGGCGGTGATCGCCTTCGGCGCCAAGGCGGTTGCCATCCCCCTGGTGCTGCGCCTGCTGATCGGCCGGCTCGGCCTGCACCGGGAGGTGGAGCCCTCGCTCGGGATCGGCGCATCGCTGCTCGCGGCCATCGGGCTGGTCGGGCTGTCCGTGCTGGTGGTGCTGCCGGTGACGGCGGGCGGGGCGACGCCGCTGACGCGGGTGGACCTGACGATCGCGCTGTCCGTCGTGCTGCTGGGGATGCTGGCGATGATTGCGCGGCGCAACGCGATCAGCCAGGTCGTCGGGCTGCTGAGCCTGGAGAACGGCCTGATCCTGGGCGCGGTCGGCGTGGCGGGCATGCCGCTTGTGGTGGAGCTCTCGACCGCTGCGCTGGTGCTGATGGTGGCGGTCGTCGCCGCCGTCGTGGTCTTCCAGATCCGCGAGCGTCTCGACACGCTGGACACCTCCATCCTGGATCGTCAGCGGGGGGATGCGTGACGCCGATGCGGCTGCCTCCCCCCTTCGCCCCCCTCATCCTGCCTTCTCCGCCCAGCGCGGGGAGAGGGTTCGGGGGCGACGCCTGATGCCCTTGCCCTGGATACTGGTGTTCTTCCCGTGGTTCGGCGCCGTGGTGCTGGCGCTGATCCCGCCGCGGCTCGGCATCGGGCGCTATGTCAACATCGGCGTCGCGGCGGGCTCGCTGGCCATCGCGCTCGCGCTGCTCGGCCATCCGCATGGCGAGCAGGGCTGGACGCGCATCGACGCCCTAAACCTGCCCTTCGTCGCGGTGGCTGCGCTGGTCGGGCTGACGACGGCCGCCTTCTCCGCCGCAACGCTGGATGCGGAGCGCTTCGACGCGCTGCGCATCCGCGCCTACCACGCCGCGTTCCAGGTCTTCATGGGCGCGCAGTTCCTGGCGCTCGTCTCCGACAACCTCGGCGTGATGTGGGTGGCAATCGAGATCGCGACGCTGGCCTCCGTGCTGATGGTCGGCGCCCATGGCACGCCGGCGGCGGTGGAGGCGGCGTGGAAGTTCTTCATCCTGTGCGGCGTCGGCATCGCGCTGGCGCTGTTCGGCACCATCCTGCTGTATCTCGCCGCGCAGCCGGTGATCGGCTCCGGCGATCCGGGCCTGTCCTGGGTGGCGCTGCGGGCGGTGGCGGCGCACTGCGATCCCGGGCTGCTCAGCCTGGCCTTCGTCTTCCTGCTGGTGGGCTACGGCACCAAGGCGGGGCTGGTGCCGCTGCATTCCTGGCTGCCGGATGCAGAGGCCGAAGGCCCGCTGCCGATCTGCGCCGTGCTGTCGGGCCTGCTGCTGAACGCCGCGCTGCTGGCCATCCTGCGGGCTGAGGCGATCGTCGGCGGCAACCCCGCGGCGCTGCCGGCCGGCCCCTTCCTGATCGGCTTCGGCATGTTGTCGCTGCTGCTGGCGGCCTTCTCGCTGTGGCGGCGGCGCGATGCGCGGCGGCTGTTCGCCTGGAGTTCAATCGAGCATGTCGGGCTGGCCACGCTGGCCTTCGGAATCGGCGGCGTGGTGGCGAACCTGGCCGGCATCCTGCACCTGCTGGGGCATGCGCTGGTGAAGAGCGGGGTGTTCTTCGCCGTCGGCGCGGCGGCGCAGATCAAGGGCAGCCAGAAGGTGCAGGACATCGGCGGCCTGGCGGCGAGCCATCCGGCGCTGGGCTGGGGGCTGGCGCTCGGCATCGCCGGGCTGGCGGGCATGCCGCCCTTCGCGCTGTTCGTCTCGGAATTCCGCCTGGTGACGGAGGTTGCGGCGCGGCACCCCTGGCTGGTGCTGCCGGTCGGGATCGGCCTGCTGATGGCGGCGGCGGCGCTGGTGCGCGTGCTGCAGGCGCTCTGCCTGGGCGAGCCGACGCGCGACAACCCGGTGCCCGGCGCCTTCGCGCTGCCGGGCGGCCTGCTCTGGGCCACCGTGCCGGTCTGGCTGCACCTGGCCCTGGCCGCCGCGCTGGGCTTCGCCGCGCCGGCGGGCTTCGTGGCGCTGCTGCGCGCCGGCGCGGAGATCCTGGGATGACGGGCGCTGCCTCCGACCTCATCCGTCGCGGCGCAGCGCAGGGCTGCCGGCCCTTCGAGCGCTACCTGCTGACGCGCCCGGCCTTCGTCGAGCTGCGCGCAGCGCTGGCGGAGGAGCCGACCCTGGCGCTGCTCTCGCTCTGGGCGGAGCCGGCGATGGTGCATGCCGCCTTCCTCGACGAGGCGGATGGCGGCCTGCTGCTGGCGAGCTGCCCGGCCGAGGGTGGCTATCCGGCGCTGTCCCCGGCGCGCCCCGGCGCGGTGCGGTTCGAGCGTGCGATCCGCGACCTCTGGGGCTTGGTGGCCGAGGAGGCGGCGGACCTGCGGCCCTGGCTGGACCACGGGCGCTGGGGCGTGACCGCGCCGCTGGCTGCGAAGCCATCCCGCGACCCCGTCGCGCCGCTGCAGCCCACCTTCCTGCCGATCGAGGGCGAGGGCTGGCACCAGATCCCGGTGGGGCCGGTGCATGCCGGCGTGATCGAGCCCGGCCATTTCCGCTTCACCGTGCAGGGCGAGATGGTGGTCCGGCTGGAGCAGCTGCTGGGCTACACGCACAAGGGCACGCTCTCCCTCATGCAGGGCAAGTCGCCGCGCGCGGCGGCGCGCTTCGCCGCGCGGCTGTCGGGCGACACCACGGTGGCGCATTCCCTGGCCTTCGCCCTGGCCGCGGAGGCCGCGACCGGCACGCAGGCGCCGCCCCGCGCCGCGCTGCTGCGCGCCGCGATGCTGGAGCTGGAGCGCATCGCCAACCACGTCAACGACTGGGGCTTCATCTGCAACGACGCCGCCTTCGCCTGGCCGCATGCGCGCTGCGGCGTGCTGCGGGAAGGTGTGCTGCGGGCCAATGCCGCGGCCTTCGGGCATCGGCTGATGATGGACCTGGTGATCCCGGGCGGCCTGGCCGTGGACCTCGCGCAGGAGGGCCAGGCGCCGATCCTGGCCGCGCTGGCCGCGGTGGAGGCCGAGATCCCGGCGCTGCTCTCGGTCTATGACGACCATGCCAGCCTGCAGGACCGCGTCGTCGGCACCGGCATCCTGAAGCCTGAGCTTGCGGCGCGCTTCGCCGCAGGGGGCCATGTCGGCCGCGCCTCCGGCCGCGCCTTCGATGCCCGTCGCGCCCTGCCGCACGCGCCGTACGACGCGCTGCCGGTCGCGGTCGCCACCTTCGCGGAGGGCGACGTGGATGCGCGGGTACGCGTGCGCATCGCCGAACTGCAGGAGAGCATCGGCCTGGTGCGCCGCCTGCTGGCCATGCTGGAACCCGGCGAGATCCACGCACCGCTGCCGCAGAAGGGCGGCGAGGGCATCGCGGCGGTGGAGGGGTTCCGCGGCGAGATCCTGACCTGGATGGCGCTGGACGATGGCGGGCTGATCCGCGCCGTCTTCCCGCGCGATCCGTCCTGGCTGCAATGGCCGCTGCTGGAAGCCGCGATCGAGGGCAACATCGTCGCGGACTTCCCGCTGTGCAACAAGTCGTTCAACTGCTCCTACAGCGGGGTCGATCTGTGAGCGGCAGATATCCGACGCGCGAGGGCGCCGATGCCGGCGCCAGCGGGATGTTCACCGTGACGCTGCTGAAGCCCGGGCCGGGCCGGCAGGTGGCCGAGCACTGGGCCTATGACGAGCGCGCGCAGGCGCTGGACGACCTAGGCTGGATCGCGGAGCGCGTGCCGCCGGGCACGGAGCTGGTGCTGCGCGACCCGGAGGGCGTGGACCTGCTGCGCGTGGCGAAGCTGGCCTGAGGGAGGGACGGATGCTGTGGCCGAAGCTGGCGAAGCGCCTCGTCTCCCGCCCGCTGACCGATGCCAGCCCGAGTCCGCCCGATGCGGTGGTGCAGGCGCTGATGGCCCGGCTGGAGGCGACCGCCCGCGCCCGGCTGGGCCGCAGCCTCGCCATCCGGGAGGTGGATGCCGGCAGCTGCAACGGCTGCGAGCTGGAGGTGAACGCCATGGCCGGCGTGCTCTACGATCTCGAGCGCTTCGGCCTGCGGATCGTGGCCAGCCCGAAGCATGCCGACGTGCTGCTGGTCACCGGTCCCGTCACCCGCAACATGCGGGAGGCGCTTGAGCGCACGCGGACCTGCACGCCGGAGCCCTGCTGGGTGGTGGCGGCCGGCGACTGCGCGGCGGATGGCGGCGTGTTCAAGGGCAGCTACGGCGTGGAGGCCGGGGTTGCGGCGGTGCTGCCGGTGGACCTGGTCATCCCGGGCTGCCCGCCGAGCCCGGCGCAGCTGCTGGAAGGCCTGCTCGCCCTGCTCGAGGCGCAGGGGGCGCCGCGCCGGATGCCCGCCGGCGCCTCGTAGCCCGGCACTTTGCCGCTTTGGCACTTTGGCCTGCGGCATGGCGCGCGGGCTTCGGACACATGCCGCGGTCCGGACAAAAGAAAGGGCCGGCCGCATTGCTGCGACCGGCCCGAAGGGCCGATCCCCATGAATGGGTCCGGCCTCGTCGGCATCGGCCTGCCGGGAAATGGCCGACGCCGAATGGCATGGCGCGCCACTGCGGCGGGCCGAAACGGGTCACGACACCCGGTCTGTCCGCCGGAGGCGGGCGACACCGGGTGCACGGCAATGCCGTGGAGATCCCAACCATGCGGAACGGGGCCTCTCGCCGCCATGAGGCCGGGCTGAAATTGCAGTAATCAATCGGCTTCGGCGTATTTTCTTGCGGGGTGCGCCGGGGGCGCTCCGGTCAGGCCGTCGCCCGTCGCCGCTCGGCGGGGGAACGGGCCAGCCGCATCAGCAGGGCATGGGCCCCCAGCCCCGCAAGCACGCAGAGCATGGGCATGATCGGCAGGCGGTAGCGGTAGACGACGTAGAACAGCATGTGGACGGCGGTGTAGCCGGCGACCATCAGCAGGATCGCGCCGATCCCCCGCCAGTCCTGGCGCAGCCGCAGGAAGGCGGCCACGCAGAGCAGCGCGATGCCGAGATACTGCACCAGCCAGATCAGGCGCACGAACTGCTCGACGCGGGTTTCCTCGTATTTGCCGGAATGGGTCGGCGGTTCCCAGAAGGCGAGCGCCTTGCGCAGCGACAGCGCGATGGTCTCGCCGGGATTGTCCAGGATGTGCTGCTTGGCGAGCTCGCCGAGGTACTGGCTCGACCCCCGCTCGCCGAGCTCCTCCCGCAGGGCGTGCCAGCGCGGGCCCATCGGCGTGTCGGCGATGCTCATGAAATAGGGCGTCGCGTTGGGGTTGTTGCCGAGATAGAGGTTGAAGCCGCCGTTGTTGTTCACGCCCCAGCCGCCGAAGGCGAGGTGGTTGCGCACGACCACCGGCGCGATCGTCAGCGCGCCGACCAGCCCGGCGAGGACGAAATAGCGCAGGGTTGGAGCTACCGCCGCGCCGCGCGCGAAGAAGGCGATGGCGACGAAGCCCGGAAGGAAGGAGATCGCCGCATTGCCGGTGACGACCAGCCAGCCGGTCGCCACGCCGAACAGCACGGGGTTCAGCACGCGCCACGCCCCGCCCGCGCCGGCATGCGCCGCGAGCACCAGCTGCGCCATCAGAAGGAAAACCATCAGGTTCTCCTTCGCGACATAGGCGCCGTAGACGCTGGCCTCGACATAGGCCGCCAGGATCAGCGCGCCGAGCGCCGCCGCCCAGGGCGAGCGGAACATGGCGCGGGCCGCGAGATAGGCGAACAGCACGGCCGCGATGCCGAGGACCACGTTCACCGCCTTCACCACGGCGATGCTGGTGCCGAACAGCACGAAGAACCCGGCCAGGAAGATCGGGTAGCCGATGCTGAGGAAGGCGGTCGGCTTGCCGTCCTCCAGGATCAGGCCGCGACCTGCGGCCAGATGGCCGGCCAGGTTCCAGTAGCCGAGATAGTCGCTCTCGAGCGGGGAGGGCACGGCGACGGCGGCGCCGACGCGCATCGCCGCGGCGAGCAGCAGGATGGCGGCCAGGACCAGGGCCTCGCGTCGCGACCATTCAGGCTTCGGCAAGGAACCCGTGCTGTGGGTCGCGGGCGCGGCGCGCCGGAAGGTGTCGGCCGTCATGCCGGCCCCTCTACGGGCTCGACCGGGACATTGCAATGTCGTATGCACCGCGACCCCCGCCCAGGACCTTGCGATCCAGCCGATGAGCGCGGTTTCCGAGATGCTGGAGCCCGGCGCCGCCAACCGGGACGTGCTGCCCGTGGTGGTGGACCTCGACGGCACGCTTCTGCGCATCGACAGCCTGCACGAGGCAGCGCTGGATGCCGTGCTGGCCGACTGGCGCGTGGCGCTGCGCCTGCCCGGCTGGCTGGCCGAGGGCAAGGCGCGGATGAAGGCGGAACTGGCGCGGCGCTGGCGCTTCGACCCCGCGACGCTGCCCTACAGCCCGGCCGTGCTGGCGTGGCTGCGGAGGCAGCGCGCGGCGGGGCGCCGCCTGGTGCTGTGCACCGCGACGCATCGCGACGTCGCGGAGCCCATCGCGCGCCATCTCGGCCTGTTCGACGAGGTCATCGCGACCGAGGGCGACAACAACCTGCGCGGGCCGGCCAAGGCGGAGGCGCTGGTGCGCCGCTTCGGGCGCGGCGGCTTCGTCTATCTGGGCAACGACGCCACCGACCATCCCGTGTGGGACGCGGCGGCGGAGGCGGTGGTGGTGAACGCGCCCGCCGGCGTGCTGCGGGAGGCGCAGGCGCGCCACAACGTGGTCGCCGTGCTGGAGGACCGTCGCGACGTCGCCCGCGCCGCGCTGCGCGCCATGCGGCCGTATCAGTGGGTGAAGAACGGGCTCTGCCTGATCCCGCCGGTCGCCGCCGGCAATTTCTGGGGCGTGGAGGCCTGGGCCGGCGCCTTCGCCATCGCGCTCGCCTTCTGCCTGACGGCCTCCGCCATCTACCTGCTGAACGACATCTCCGACCTGGCGGCGGACCGCGCCCATGCGCGCAAGTCGCGCCGCCCCTTCGCCAGCGGCGACCTGCCGGTGGCCGTCGGCCTGGCGCTGGCGCCGGCGCTGCTCCTGGGCGGCATGCTGCTCGGCTGGGCGTCGGGCGCGCTGCTGCCGCTGCTGGTCTACTGCGCGGTCTCCCTTGCGTACAACCTCGGCCTCAAGGAACAGCCGCTGGTCGATGTCTTCGTGCTGTCCGGGCTCTACACCATCCGCCTGTTCGGCGGCGGCGAGGCGAGCGGGCACCCGGTCTCGCTCTGGCTGCTGGGCTTCTCCTCCTTCGTGTTCCTCAGCCTCGCCTTCGTGAAGCGCGTGTCGGAGCTGCAGCGGCTGCGCGATGCCGGCGCGGGGCGGGGCGGGCGGGCGCTGCGCCGCGGCTACATGGTGGAGGACATCGGCCTGCTGCAGGGCTGCGGCCTGTCGGCCAGCTTCGCCTCCGCCATCGTGCTGGCGCTGTATGTGCAGAGCGAGACGGCGGCGCGCGCCTATGCCAATGCCGCGGTGCTGTGGGGCGCGGTGCCGCTGCTGCTGTTCTGGCAATGCCGGCTGTGGATGTCCACGACGCGCGGCTACATGCATGACGATCCCATCGTCTATGCGGCGCGGGACTGGGTGTCCTGGGCGGTGTTCGGCTGCCTCGGCCTGGTGGTCGCGGTGGCGCTGCTGCCGATCGGGCGATGAGCGAGGCTGCGCGGCGCCCGATGATCACCTGGACCCTGGTCGCGACGATCCTGGTCGCCGTCAGCGCCTCCGCCCTCGCGCAGGTCGCGCTGAAGCACGGCATGAGCATCCCGTCCGTGCAGTCCAGCCTGGCGGCCGGCGGCGCCTGGCCGATCGCGCTGGCCATCCTGGCCAGCCCGACCGTGTGGCTCGGGCTGATGCTGTATGGCGGCAGCGCGGTGGTCTGGCTGTTCGTGCTGGCACGGCTGGATGTCTCGGTCGCCTATGCCTTCGTGGCGCTGGGCTTCCTGCTGACCATGGCGCTGGGCTGCCTGCTGCTGGGCGAGCCGCTGACGCTGCGCAAGCTGGCCGGCACGCTCTGCGTGATGGTCGGCATCTGGCTGGTCGCCACCGGCACGACGCCGCGCTGACGGTGCTGCGGCTCGCGCCTCTTCTGCTGGCGCTGCTGCCCGGCCTGGCCGCCGCCGAGACGCTGCGCGTCGGCCCCGGCGAGCGCTTCGACCGGCCGAGCCGCGCGGCCGCCGCGGCG
>NZ_JAPSMD010000198.1 GCF_027856955.1 Falsiroseomonas oryzae
TGCTGCTGCCGCCCGGCACGGCCTGCGTGCTGCCCCTGGCCGCGCCCGCCACGGTGACTGGCGCCACGCGGCTCGACGACGCCGTGCATTACGAGGTCGCGCTCGGGCCGCACCGGCTGCGCGTCCGCCGCCCGACCACCGAGGCCGCCTTCCCGCCCGGCGCGCCGGTGCTGCTTGCCGCACCCGCCGCGGCGATGAGCTGGATCGAGGATTTCGAGGCCCCCCGAGGAGAAGCCGCATGACTTTTCGCACCACGCGCCGCACGTTGCTCGGCGGCGCGGCCCTCGCCCTTCCCGCGATCTGGGGCCGCGACGCCGTCGCGCAGATCCGCCGCGGCGACGAGTTGACCGTTGGCGTCTGGGGCGGCGCGCAGGAGCGCATCGTGCGCGAATTCTGCGCCACCCCGCTGGAGCGGCAGCACGGCGTGCGCATCAACTTCGTGCTCGGCGGCACCACGGAACGGCGTGCGCGTGCCTATGCCGAGCGTGGCCGTCCCTCCTTCGACGTCATCTACCTCAACATCTTCGAGAGCCGGCAGGCCGTGCGCGACCAGGTGACGCAGGCGCCGAACGCCAACGTGCCGAACTTCGCCAACCTCTATCCGCTGGCGCGGCTCGGCGGCTACGGCGTGGCCTTCAACCCGGTGACCGTGGTCTATGACCGTCGCATGGTCGCCGCGCCGATGACGTCGTGGAAGGATTTCTGGCGCGAGGACCTGCGCGGAAAGGTGATCCTGCCCGCCGAGCTCGGCGCGCAGGGATCGGCCACGCTGCTGATGGCCGCCAAGGTCTGGGGTGGCAGCGAGACGGACATCGACCCCGGATTCCGCAAGCTGGCCGAGCTGAAGCCTATCCGCGCCTTCCAGAGCAGCCAGGACCAGCTCTACGGCATGTTCGACAACCAGGTGGGCGCCGCGAGCGTGGAGTTCGGCAGCTTCACCCGCACCTATGCCGAGAGCCGCAATCCCAACGTGATCATCGCCGACCCGAGCGAAGGCCAGGTGGTGGCGATGAACGTCGCCTGCATCACCGCCGGCACGCGCAACCAGGCGCTGGCCGAGGCCTGGGTGAACCTGCATCTCTCGCCGGAGTGCCAGCGCGCCTATGCCGAGCGCATCTACTACAGCCCGACCATCCGCAACCTGGAGCTGCCCGCCGACCTGTCCGCCAAGCTGATCATGGGCGAGGAGCAGGTGCGCCGCCTGGTCGATTTCGACTGGGATGTGGTCACGCGCAACCTGCAGCGCTGGACCGGGCGCTGGACGCGCGAGATCACGGGTTGAGGACGCAGCGCGGCGCCTGACGATGGGCAGGACCGGCGGGGGCCTTCTGGCCCTGCCCTTCGGGATCTGGCTGCTGGCCGCCTTCGCCGCGCCGATGGGCGCGGTGGCGCTGCTCTCCGTGCAGGAGAGCAGCGAGATGTTCGCACCGCTCTCCCTGGTGCCCTCGGGCGCGCAGTATGCGGAGCTGTTCGGCGACCCGTTCTTCATGCGGGTCTTCGTCAACACGCTGCTGCTGGGCGCGGCCGTCGCGGCCTGCTGCGCGGTGCTGGGCTATCCGCTGGCGCTGTGGCTGACGCGGCTGCCGCCGCGCTGGAAGCCGATCGGCTTCGCCATCGTGCTGGTGCCGCTGCTGACCAACGTGGTGGTGCGCTCGCTCGGCATCATCCTGCTGCTGGCGCCGCGCGGCGTGCTGGGCGCCATCGCCGATGCGGTCGGCCTGCCGCGGCCGGAGCTGCTGTTCACCTGGTTCGCCGTGGGCCTGGCGCTGACGCAGGTCTTCCTGCCCTTCATGGTCCTGGCGCTGTACGACGTGCTCGAGGGCCAGGAGAAGCGGCTGGAGGAGGCCGCGGCGGGTCTCGGCGCCGGCCCGGCGACGCGCTTCTGGCGCGTGACGCTGCCGCTCTCGCTGCCCGGGCTGCGGGCGGGCCTGATCATCACCTTCCTGCTCGCCTCGGAGTCCTACGTCTCCGCCGCGCTGGTCGGCGGGCGCAAGGTGCTGGTGAGCGGCATGCTGGTGGTGAAGGAAGGCGTCGAGGTCCTGAACTACCCTTTGGCGGCGGCGCTGGCCATGCTGATGCTGGCGGCCGGGGTGCTTGCCACCTTCCTGATCGGCCGCGTCGTGGCGCTGCTGACGCCCTGGATCGCCGGCCGTGCCCCGCGGGTCACGCTGCGCCTGCCGCCCGCCCCGCGCCGCGCGCTGGTGGCGGTGGCGGAGGCGCTGGCGCCCGTCGTCTCCAGCCTGCTGCTGACGCTGGCGGTGCTGCTGCTGGTCTTCCCGCTGCTGCTGGTCGCGGTCGCCAGCGTGAACGACAGCCCGCAGGCGACCGTCGCGCAGTTCCTCGGCTTCACCTGGCGCTGGTACGCGATGGTGCTGCAGAACGAGCGCTACCTGTCGGACGCATGGACCAGCCTGCAGCTGGCGCTCGCCTGCGTTGCCGTCTCGCTGGCGATCAGCCTGCCGGCCGCCTTCGCGCTGGTGCGCGGCGCCTTCCGCGGCCGGGAAGCGCTGGGCGCGCTCTACATGCTGCCGCTGGCCCTGCCCGGCATCGCGATCGGGCTCGGCATGCTGCGCCTGCTGCAATGGTTCGTCGCGCTGCCCCCCTTCCTCGGCATCCTGGCGGTGCATGTGGTGCTGGTCGCACCCTTCATGCTGGCGCTGCTGCGCGCGTCCGTCGCGCAGCTCGACCGCAGCCTGGAAGAGGCTGCCGGCGGGCTCGGCGCGCAGCCCGTGCGGGTGTTCCGCCGCGTCATCCTGCCGCAGCTCGGCCCCGGGATCGCGGTGGCCTGCGTCATCGGCTTCCTGATCTCCTTCGGCGAGGTGACCGTCACAGCCTTCCTCACCACCGCGCGGCTGCAGACGCTGCCGGTGCGGATCTACGCGGAAGCGAGCTTCAGCCTGGAGAACACGGTCAACGCCATCAGCACGATCCTCATCCTGCTGACGGTGGCGCTGCTGCTGCTGGTCAACCGGCTGATGCCGCTGGACCGGGTGTGGCGCCGATAGGTCAGAAGGCCAGCTGCACCTTCATCGCGCGCGTCCGGTCGCCAGCCAGGTCGAAGGCGCGCACGGCCTCCGCCGCCGGCACCACCTCCGACAGCAGGGGCGACGGGTCGAGCCGGCCGCTCGCC
Organism: Falsiroseomonas oryzae; assembly: GCF_027856955.1. Classification (GTDB taxonomy): domain Bacteria; phylum Pseudomonadota; class Alphaproteobacteria; order Acetobacterales; family Acetobacteraceae; genus Falsiroseomonas; species Falsiroseomonas oryzae. The sequence continues at coordinate 3,131 of NZ_JAPSMD010000198.1, forward strand.
AGCACCTCCACGGCGTTGCCGAACTCCGCATGGAAGCGGAAGCTGCCGCGCAACGCGATCTCGCGCGCCACGACGGCGCTGAGCGGCAGCGCGGCGTCGCCGCCCACGCCGACCTGGACGATGGTGCCGCCCGGCCGCATCACGGCCAGCGCACCCACCAGCGCCGCGCCGCTGCCGGAAGCCTCGAAGGCCACGTCGAAGTGGCCCTTCCCCGCCGCGTAGGGCGCCAGCGCATCCGGGTCGTCGCGCAGCGCATGGGTGCGGTCCGCGCCCATCGCCCGCGCCACGGCGAGCGGCGCCGCAACGAGGTCGGTGACCACCACCTCCCGCGCGCCGCCAAGCCGCGCCACCGCGGCGCAGAGCACGCCGATCGGCCCGGAGCCTGTCACCAGCACGCGGGCGCCGAGCAGCGGGCCGGCCTGCGCGCCCGCATGCAGGCAGACGCTCAGCGGCTCGGCGAAGGCGGCGCGCTCCACGGCAAGGCCGGCCGGCAGCTTCACCGCCCGCGCCGCTTCGCAGGTGTAGCGACTGCGGAAGGCGCCCTGCACATGCGGCATGCGCATCGCGCTGCCCAGGAAGCGCATGTCCAGGCAATGGATCGGGCGCCCGGCCAAGCATTGCGCGCAGGTGCCGCAGGGCAGGCTGGGATTCACCGCCACCGCGTCGCCCGGCGTCACATGCGTGACGCCGGCCCCGACCGCGTCCACAACGCCCGCCACCTCGTGCCCCAGCACCATGGGCTGGCGGACGCGCACCGTGCCGAAGCCGCCGGCGTGGTAGTAGTGCAGGTCGGATCCGCAGATGCCGCCGCGCTGGATGCGAATGCGCACCTCGCCCGGGCCCGGATCGGGCGCCTCGTGCGGCTCGACACGCAGGTCGTGCGCGGCGTGGATGACGACGGCGGTCATGCGACGGGCGTCGGCAGAGGGCGACCATCCATCTGCGCCTCCAGGTTCTCGCGCATCAGGCGGCCCATGTCCTTGCGCGTCTCCACCGTGCCGGAGGCCGCGTGCGGCTGCAGGACGACGTGGTCGAAGGTGGCGAATTCCGGGTCGATCGCCGGCTCGTTGAGGAAGACGTCGAGGCCGGCCGCGGCGATCCGCCTGTCGCGGAGCGCCGCCAGCAGCGCCGCCTCGTCCACCACGGTGCCGCGGCTGACGTTGCAGAAGATGGCGCCCGGCTTGAGGGCGTCGATCGCCGCCTTGTCCACCAGCCCCTTGGTCGCCGCACCGCCGGCGGCCGAGACCATGAGGACATCGACATGCGGCGCCAGCGCGGCGGGCGTGGGATACCAGTCGTAGGGCACGTCCTTCCTCTGCCGCGCGCTGTAGCCGATGGGCATGCGGAACGCCTCTGCCCGTCGCGCGATGGCGCTGCCGATCCGCCCAAGCCCGACGATGCCGAGCCGCTTGCCCCAGACGCGGGTGGTCAGCGGGAAGCTGCCCTTGGCCGTCCAGGACCCGTCGCGCACCCAGGCATCCGCCGCGGGCATGCGGCGGGCCGCGGCCAGCAGCAGCCCGATGGCCATGTCGGCCACCTCCTCGGTCAGCACGTCGGGCGTGTTGGTCACGCGGATGCCGCGCGCCTTTGCGGCTGCGACGTCGATCGCGTCGTAGCCCACGCCGTAGCAGGCGATGAGCTCCACCTTCGGCAGCGCATCCATCAGCGCCGCGTCGGCGCCTATTTCGCCCTTCGTCGAGATGGCACGGATGGTGTCGCGGCCGCGCGCCAGCATCGCGGCCTTGTCCTCGGCGGCGTAGTAGAGATGCAGGTCGAAGCGCTCGGTCAGCGCCTCCAGGTCCCAGGCCGGCAGCTCGCCGACGACCAGCAGGCCTGGCTTGCTCATGCCACCTTCCCCCCGAGCTCGTCCTCGACATGCACACGGATGATCTCGTCGAAGGTCGTCTCCGCCGTGAAGCCCAGGCTCTCGGCACGCTTCGCGTCGAAGCGGCGCGGCCAACCCGCGACGATGCGGCCGATGGTCTCATCCGGCTCGCGCCGGATCAGCGCCACCGCCTTCTCCCCAGCCACCCGGCGCAGCGCTTCGATCTGCTCGGCGACCGTGGCAGCGAGACCGGGCATGGTCAGGTTGCGCCGCGCGCCCAGCGGGGCGGTGTCCAGCGTCGCGGCGTGCAGCAGGAAGCCCACCGCAGCGCGCGGGCTGGCATGCCAGTGCATCACGGTATCGGGTACCGGCAGCACCGCCGGCTGGCCGACCAGCGGCTCCCGCAGGATGGAGGAGAAGAAGCCGCTGGCCGCCTTGTTCGGCGCGCCGGGACGGATGCAGATGGTCGGCAGCCGGATCCCCACGCCGTCGAAGATGCCGCGGCGGGAGTAGTCGGCCAGCAGCAGCTCGCCGATCGCCTTCTGCGTCCCGTAGCTCGTCAGCGGCGTGGTGAAGAACTCGTCGCCGATCGCATCCGGGAAGGGCGCGCCGAAGACGGCGATGGAGGAGGTGAAGACGACGCGCGGCGCATAGGGCTGCTTCATCCCCTCGGCCCGGATCGCCTCGAACAGCAGCCGCGTGCCGTCCAGGTTGATGCGGTAGCCCTTGTCGAAATCCGCCTCCGCCTCGCCGGAGACGATGGCCGCCAGGTGGAAGACGATGTCGGGCCTGCCGGCCAGCATCCTCGCCGCCTCGCCGGGGGCCGAGAGGTCGGCGGCCCAGGCGCGCCCGCCGAAGCCGGCGGGCATCTGCGGCGCCACCACGTCCACCAGGCTCAGCGTGTCCACCTTGCGCCCGCCGATGCCGCCCTCCGCGACGATGCGGGCAACGAGCTTGCGGCCGACCATGCCGGCCGCACCGATGACGAGGACATGCATGCGACGACCCTCCCGCGAATGGCGGGACCCTAGGCGGGAACGCCGGTTCACGGAAGGGCGGGCGGGCCGTGCCCGCCCCTCCGGGCCTCAGCCCATCGCCTTGGTCAGGCGCTCCGCCACCTCGAACATCTCCTCCGGCGCGTAGTCCGGCGTGAAGGCCGAGGCGACGCCCGTCAGGTCGTGGATCTTGCCGCCGTCCGGCATGCCATGCACCACCTCGAGCTCGCCCGGCGGATCGCCCGGCAGCGCCGTCTCGCCGCCACCCCAGACCCCCGCGATCTCGCGGTAGTCGTTCGGGCTGAAGGTGTAGAGACGGCGATGCGAACCCGCCTCCAGGAACTTGCGGCATTCCGGGATCTTCGCCAGCGGGATGTTCGGCGTCGGCAGCACCTTGGTGATGTCGGCGCCCGTCAGCTGCTTGATCGCCAGCGCATAGGCATGCGCGTGGACGGAGCCGCGCACCAGCAGGTAGCCGCAGACCTCGCGGCCGGTGGGGTCCTTCAGGCTCTCGTACACCCGCAGCTTGTGCAACCGCGCGCCGCATTCCAGGTGGAAGTTGTGCAGCAGGTCCACCACCACGTTGCCGGTGGTCGTGACGAAGTCGCGGTTCCACGACGCGCCGTTGCTGTCCACCGGCATCGCGCCGCCGCCATTGGAATAGAAGGCGGCCGCGAGCCGGATGTCCTGCATCGCGGCGAAGGGCGCGCCGGAGATGTCGGCCCCGCCCTCCTCGTTCGACTCGTCGTCCGGGCCGTTCGCCAGCATCGCCACGCCGTTGCTGACGAGCTCGACATGGCCGAGCTCCTCCGCGGTGATGCTGGCGACGATGGAGTAGAACGGCCGCAGCTTCGACTTCGAGCGGAAGTTGAAGCTCTGGAACATGTAGTTGCCGAGCGTGGACATCTCGCCGTACTTGCCGCCCAGCAGCTCCTGCAGGGCAGCGGCTGCGTTCGGGTCCTGCTTCTTCGGCGCAGGCAGTTCGACCTGCAGCTTGTCGACGCGCAGGAACATGGGGTCACCTCCGGGGGTTGGACCCGGCGTGCCGGGCCCACCCTGAACGGAGGCGCCCCCCCAGGGTTCGCTCCGCCGCGCCGATTCACGCCACGCGGATGTTGCGGAACTGCCAGGGATCGTCGCGGTCCAGCTCCTCGGGGAACAGGACGCCGCGGCCCTGCAGCGGAGTCCAGCCGGAATAGACGCCGACGACCTCGCCCAGATAGGGCCGGCAGATCTCCAGGATGCGGGCGTGGTCGATCTCGTCGCTCTCCACCACGCCGCGCCGCGGGTTCTCGATGGCCCAGACCACGCCGGCCAGCACCGCGGCGGTCACCTGCAGCGAGGTGGCGTTGTTGTGCGGCACCAGGCGCCGCGCCTGATCGATCGTCAGGCGGGAGCCGTACCAATAGGCGCCCTTCGCATGGCCCAGCAGCAGCACGCCGAGCTCGTCCATGCCGGAGACGATCTCGTCGGTCATGAGCCGCTTCTCCGGCTGCAGCTCCCAGTTCCGGCCGGCGAGCTCGTGGATGGAGAGCACCGCGTCGTCGCAGGGATGGTAGGCATAGTGCACCGTCGGCCGGTAGCGCACCGCGCCGCCGGCATCGCGCAGCGTGTAGTAGTCGGCCAGCGAGATGCTTTCGTTGTGGGTGATCAGGAAGCCGTGGAACGGCCCGGCCAGCGGCGTCCAGGTGCGGACGCGCGTGGAGGCGCCTGGGCGCATCAGGTAGATCGCGGCGTCGCAGCCGAAGCCGTGGCGGTGGCCGTCCGGCGGCAGCGCCTTCTCATGCGTGCCCCAGCCCAGCTCGGCGGGCTGGCAGCCCTCTCCCACGAAGCCATCCACCGACCAGGTGTTCACGAACTCGCCGGGGCGCTTGGGATGCGCGGCCACCTGCGTGTCGCGCTCCGCGATGTGGATCGCCTTGATGCCCAGGCCTTCCGCGATCGCCGCCCAGGCGCCGCGATCCGATGCCGGCGGCGGCGCGGCAACCGGCGCCCCGGTGTCGCGCGCGATGTCCAGCAGCGCCTGCTTCACGAAGTGGCTGACCAGGCCGGGATTGGCGCCATGTGCGGTGACCGAGGTCGGGCCGCCCCGCGCCATGTCGCGCAGCGCCACCGCTTCCTCCCGCATCGCGTAGTTCGACCGCTGCGAGGGCGTCAGCGCCGGGTCGGTGTAGCCGCCGGCCCAGGGTTCCACCACGGTGTCGAGATACAGCACGTCCAGCTCCTGGCAGAGCCGCATCAGCGCCACAGAGGCGACGTCGACCGAGAGGTTCAGCAGGAAGTCGCCGCGGCCCAGCCGCGGCACCAGCACGTCGCGCATGTTGTCGCGCGTCACCGCCTGCTCGACGAAGGCGATTCCGTACTCGGCCGCCACCTCGCGCCCGCGCGGCTCGGCCGTGACGATGGTGATGCGCTCGCGCGGGATGTCCAGGTGCCGCAGCAGCAGGGGCAGCACGCCCTGGCCGATCGAACCGAAGCCCAGCATCACCAGGCGGCCGCCGAAGGCGACAGGATTCATCATCGTTCTCCGTCTCGCGGGTCGGCGGCCGCGCTCAGGCGGCCGCCGCTATGCCATAGCCCGGCGTTTCGAGCAGCGGGGCGTCCGCCACCTCGACGATCGCGGCCCGGTCGAAGCCGTTGAAGGCGGTGCGCAGCGCCGCGCCATAGGCGCCAAGCTGTCCCACCTCGATCCAGTCGCCCTCCCGCGCATCCGCCGGCAGCAGGAACGGACCCTTCATGTGGTCCGCGCTGTCGCAGGTGGGGCCGAAGAAGGCGAAGGGCGCCAGCGTCGCGTCACTCGCCCGCAGCAGACGTGCCGGGAAGCGGAACCCCGGCGCCCCCGCATCCGACAGCGCGCCATAGACGCCGTCGTTCACGAAGAGCGTGTCGCCGCGGCGGTGCTGCACCTGCACGACCACCGAGGTGCCGCCCGCGACCAGCGCGCGGCCCGGTTCCGCCCAGAGCGCGAGGCCCGACAGACCGTGCTCCGCCACCGCCGCGGCGATGGCCGCGGTGAAGGCGCCGAGCGGCGGCGGCACGACATCCGGATAGGCCACCGGATAGCCGCCGCCCACGTCGAGCAGGTCCACCCGCACGCCGGCGTCGCGGATCACTCCCGCCGCCAGCGCGACGGCGCGCGCATAGGCCGCCGGCTCCAGGCACTGGGAGCCGACATGAAAGCTGACGCCGAGCTGCGCGGCATGCGGCCGTGCGGCGCGCAGCAGCGCCGCGGCCTCGGCCGGCGATGCGCCGAACTTGCCCGACAGGTCATACACCGCACCGCCCTTCGGCAGCGCAAGCCGCACGACGAGGCCCAATTCGCCGGCACGGCCGGTTTCCTCCAGCACCTTCGCCAGCTCCTCCGCGCTGTCCAGCACGAAGTCGCGCACGCCGTGGCGCTGCCAGGCCTCGCGGATCGCGCTGCGCGGCTTCACCGGATGCATGAAGTGGATCGCCACATCCTCGAACATGCTGCGCACCAGCCGCACCTCGCCGATCGAGGCGCAGTCGAAGTGCCGCACGCCGCCGCGCCACAGCGCGCGCAGCACGGCGGGCTCCGGGTTGCACTTCACGGCGTAGAGCGTCTCGCCCGGGAAGGCGGCCAGGAAGGCGCGCGCGGCGCCCTCGACCGCGGCGGGCCGCAGGCAGTGCACCGGCTCCTCCGGACGCAGGCGCGCAACCAGCGCGTCCACGCGGCGGGGCAGCGGGTCATGGACACGGCGCGGCGGGCTGGCCGCGCCGCGGAAGCGGAGGTCGGTCATGGCGGTGTTCCGAAGCGCAGGCGTTGCAGGGACACGCCCGCCGCCGCGCCACGACCGGCAGGACCGGCGGGC
>NZ_JAPSMD010000199.1 GCF_027856955.1 Falsiroseomonas oryzae
CGCGTCGCCCATCGCGCCGCCGCCCGGCCGGTGCCAGGCCACGTCGGGCAACCCGTCCGCGCCGGCCGCGCCGGTCAAGGGCGCCGCATGCGTCAGCGCCGGATGCGCGAGGCGGGCCGCGACCAGCCGGCGCGTGAAGCCGAGCAGCCCCGCATCCGCGCCCTGCCAGTCGAACCAGCTCGTCGCATTGTCCTGCGCGTAGGCGTTGTTGTTGCCGCCCTGGCTGCGTCCGCACTCGTCGCCCATGCCGAGCATCGGCGTGCCGCGCGCGAGCAGCAGCGTGGCCAGCAGCGCGCGCATGTCGGCCTGCCGTCGCGCGATCACCGCCGCATCGTCGCTCGGCCCCTCCACCTCGTTGTTCCAGGCGTGGTTGGCGTCCGTGCCGTCGCGGTTGTCCTCGCCATTGGCGTGGTTGCGCTTGGCCGTGAAGCTGACGAGGTCGGCCAGGGTGAAGCCGTCATGCGCGGCGACGTAGTTCACGCTGTCGGTCAGCGGCCGCGCGCGGAACGCATCCGCCGAGCCCGCCAGCCGCGTCGCCAGCGCACCGACCATGCCGGGATCGCCACGCCAGAAGCGCCGGGCATCGTCGCGGAAGCGGTCGTTCCACTCGCCCCAGCCCGCCGGGAACTGCCCGAGCCGATAGCCCTCCGCGCCGATGTCCCAGGGTTCCGCGACGATCAGCAGGTCGCGCAGCACGGGATCCTGGCGCATCGCCTGGATCAGTGGCGCATCCGCATCGAAGCCGCCGTCGCGTCGTGCCAGCGTGGTCGCGAGGTCGAGCCGGAAGCCGTTGAGTCCCGCGCCCTCCGCCCAGCTTCGCAGCGCATCCATCGCCAGCCTCAGGCCCCAGGGGCGGTCCAGCGCCAGCGTGTTGCCGCAGCCCGCATCGTCCAGGTGGCGGCCGTCGCGCATCCGGTAGAACGCCGCCTCGCCCAGGCCACGCAGCGACAGCGTGGGCCCCAGCGCATCGCCCTCGCCGCTGTGGTTCAGCACGACGTCGAGGATCACCTCGAGCCCCGCCTCCTGCAGCGCCGAGACGGCGGCGCGCACCTCCGCCATGCCGCCGGGCGCGAGCCGCGGGTCGGGCGCCAGCCACGCGACGGGGTTGTAGCCCCAGTAGTTGGTCAGCCCGAGCGGCGGGAGGTGCCGCTCGTCCACCCAGGCCGCGGCGGGCATCAGCTCCACCGTGGTGACGCCGAGCGCGACGAGATGCGCGACGGCCGCCGGATGGCCAAGGCCCGCGAAGGTGCCGCGGATCGCCGCCGGTATGGCCGGGTGGCGGGCGGTGAAGCCCTTCACATGCAACTCATAGATCACGCGCGGCCGCGGCGCGGCGACGCGGCGCGGCGCCGCAGGCAGGGCAGGGGCCAGCACCGCCTTCGGCACGAAGGGCGCGCTGTCCGCCGTATCGGGCGCGTCGCTGGTGTCGAACAGCGCGGGATGCAGCGCGAAGGGCCGGTCCAGTGCGCGCGCCCAGGGATCCACCAGCAGCTTCGCCGGGTTGAAGCGCAGCCCGCGCGCCGGGTCCCACGGCCCTTCGGCGCGCAGCCCATAGCGCGCGCCGGCGGCGAGTCCGGCGACGGCGCCGTGATGCACCGCGCCGGTGCGCCCGGGCAGGCGGATGCGGGCGATCTCGCGGTCCTGCGCATCGAAGATGCAGACATGCACCGCGGTCGCATCCGGCGCGGGGACGGCGAAGTTCGCGCCGTCCTCCGTCAGTCGCGCCCCGAGCGGCTCCGGCCGGCCGGCCGAAGCCTCAGCCGGCATCGGCCACCATCTCCCGGTAGAGCGCCGCGTAGCGCGCCGCCGAGCGCGACCAGGACACGTCGGTGGCCAGAGCATTCGCCTGGAGCCGGCGCCAGGCCGCGCGGTCGCGCCACACCCGCGCGACGCGCAGCATCGTGGCCGCCAGCATCTCCTGCGTCACCGGCGCGAAGTGGAAGCCGGTGCCGATGCCGGCGGCGAGCGCCATCTCGTTGGCGTCCACGACGCTGTCCACCAGCCCGCCGACATGCGCCACCAGCGGTAGCGCGCCGTAGCGCAGCGCCGCCATCTGCGCCAGGCCGCAGGGCTCGAAGCGGCTGGGCACCAGGACCACGTCCGCGCCGCCATAGACCAGCCGCGCCAACGCCTCGTCGAAGCCGATCACCGCGCCGACGCGGCCGGGATGCGCGGCGGCGGCACCGCGGCAGCCTTCCTCCAGCCCCCATTCGCCGGTGCCCAGCACGGCGAGCTGCGCGCCTTCGCCCAGCAGCGTCGGCAGCGCGCCGAGCAGCATGTCCACGCCCTTCTGCCATGCCAGCCGCCCGACGAAGCCGAACAGCAGCGCGTCCGGATCGGGTGCTAGGCCCATGCGCGCCTGCAGCGCCGCCTTGTTCGCCGCGCGCGGCGACGGATCGGCGGCACTGAAGCGGGCAGCCAGGCGCTTGTCGCGCGACGGATCGAAATCCGCCGTGTCCAGCCCGTTCAGGATGCCGGAGACATGCCCGCCGCGCCCGCGCAGCAACCCGTCCAGCCCCATGCCCAGCGCCGGCGTGCCGATCTCCGCCGCATAGGTGGGGGAGACGGTGGTGATGCGGTCGGCATACCACAGCCCGGCCTTCAGGAAGCCGACCGTGCCGTAGTATTCGACGCCCTGCACCGACAGCGCCTCCGCCGGCAGGCCGAGGCGGGGGAACAGCGACAGCGGGAATTTCCCCTGGAAGGCCAGGTTGTGCACGGTGAACATCGCCGGCACGCGACGCCCCGGCGCGAAGCGCAGATAGGCCGGCACCAGCCCCGCCTGCCAGTCATGCGCATGCACCGCATCGAAGCCGCCGGCGCCGACGAGGATCGCTGCCGCCGCGCCGAGTGCCGCGAACCGGATCCCGTTGTCCTCCCACTCGCCGCCATGCGGCGCGAGATACGGATTGCCCGGCCGGTCGAAGAGATGCGGCGCCTCCAGCACCGCCAGGTCCAGCCCCGCCGCCGTGCCGCGCAGCAGCCGCGCGGGGCCGCCGAACAGGTCGCCGATCCGGCGCAGCGTGCTGCCTTCGCCGATCGCCTGCATCACCGCGGGATAGCCGGGCAGCAACGTGGTGACCTGCACGTCCTGCGGCGCCAGCGCCGCCGGCAGCGCGCCCGCCACGTCGGCCAGCCCGCCAGTCTTGACCAGCGGCGCGCATTCCGACGCGACCGCGAGCACGCGCAGCGTCATGCCAGCTTGTCGAGCATCGGCTGGGTGATCAGGCAGATGCCCTTCTCGGTGCGGCGGAAGCGCTTGGCGTCGGCCTCCGCATCCTCGCCCACGACCAGCCCCTCCGGGATGCGCACGCCGCGGTCCACGACCACGTTGCGCAGCCGCGCGCCGCGGCCGACATCGACATAGGGCAGCAGCACCGCGCCCTCGACGCGCGCGAAGGAATGCATGTGCACGCCCGTGTGCAGCAGCGACCGCCGCGCGCTGGCCCCCGAGAGGATGCAGCCGCCGGAGACGAGCGAGGAGATCGCCTCGCCCCGCCGTCCTTCCAGGTCGTGCACGAACTTCGCCGGCGGGGTGATCTCGGCATAGGTCCAGATCGGCCAGTCGCGGTCGAACAGGTCGAGCTCCGGCACGATGTCGGTCAGATCGATATTGGCTTCCCAATAGGCGTCCACCGTGCCGACGTCGCGCCAATAGGGCATCGCCTCCGCCGAGGAGCGGACACAGGATGCCTCGAAGCGATGCGCCACCGCCTTCCCGTTCTTCACGAGCCAGGGGATGATGTCGCGCCCGAAGTCGCGTTGCGTGCCCGGCGTGGCGGCGTCGCGCTTCAGCTGGTCGAACAGCAGCTTCGTCTCGAAGACGTAGATGCCCATGGAGGCCAGCGCCATGTCCTCCCGCCCCGGGATGCCGGGCGGGTCGGCTGGCTTCTCCATGAACTCCACGATGCGATCCTGCGCGTCCACATGCATCACGCCGAAGCCGCGCGCTTCCAGCCGCGGCACGGCGATGCAGCCCACCGTCACGTCGGCGCCGCTTTCGACGTGCTGCGCCAGCATGTGCTCGTAGTCCATCTTGTAGATGTGGTCGCCGGCCAGGATGACGATGTGGCGCGGCGCGTGGTCGGCGACGATGTCGATGTTCTGGAACACCGCATCCGCCGTGCCCTCGTACCACGCCGTCTCGCTGGTGCGCTGGCTGGCGGGCAGGATGTCGAAGGTCTCGTTCCGCTCCGGCCGCAGGAAGTTCCAGCCGCGCTGCAGGTGACGGATCAGGCTGTGCGCCTTGTACTGCGTGGCCACCGCCACGCGCCGGATGCCGGAATTGATCGCGTTCGACAGCGCGAAGTCGATGATCCGGGTCTTGCCGCCGAAGAACACCGCCGGCTTGGCGCGCCGGTCGGTCAACTCCATCAGCCGCGAACCGCGTCCGCCGGCCAGCACGAAGGCCATGGCCGTCCGCGCCAGCGGCGCGCCAGACGTCTCGGAGCTACGCGCCATCCTCCGCCTCCCCAGGCTTTCCGGCATCATCGGCCACCAGCCACAGCGTTGCCAATGGCGGCAGCATCACCACGGCCGAGGCCGGGAAGCCGCGATGCGGTACCGGCTCCGCCTCCACCGCGCCCAGATTGCCCAGGCCGGCCCCCCCATAGCAGGCCGCATCGGTGTTCAGCGCCTCCCGCCAGCGCCCGGCCTGTGGCAGGCCGATCCGTACGCCCTCGCGCGGGATCGGGGTGAAGTTGCTCAGCACCGCCACGGGCGGATCGCCCGCCGCGCCGAAGCGCAGCCAGCTGAAGGTGCTGTTCTCCGCATCGTCGGCGTCGATCCAGCAGAACCCCCCGGGCTCGCAGTCGCGCGCGTGAAGCGCCGGCTGGTCGCGGTAGAGCGCGTTGAGGTCGCGCACCAGCGTCTGCACGCCGTGATGCGGCCCGAACTGCAGCAGGAACCAGTCGAGCTCCCGTGCCTCGGACCATTCGCGCCACTGCGCCAGCTCATTGCCCATGAACAGCAGCTTCTTGCCGGGATAGCCCCACATGAAGCCGTAATAGGCGCGCAGCGTCGCGAAGCGTTCCCAGTCGTCCACGCTGCGTCCCTGCGGGATGCGGCCGAGCAGCGAGCCCTTGCCGTGCACCACCTCGTCATGGCTCAGCGGCAGCACGAAATCCTCGGTGAAGGCGTACATGATGCCGAAGTTCATGAGCTGGTGGTGCCAGCGCCGGTGGACGGGGTCGAGCGCGAGGTAGCGCAGCGTGTCGTTCATCCAGCCCATGTTCCACTTGAAGCGGAACCCGAGCCCGCCATCGGCCGCGGGGCGCGTCACGCCGGGCCAGGCGGTCGCCTCCTCCGCCACCATCGCCGCGCCGGGATGCTCCTCCGCGACCAGCGCGTTCACGCGGCGCAGGAAGCCGATCGCCTCGCGGTTCTCGGTGCTGCCATCCTCGTTCGGCGCCCAGTCGCCGGGCGCGCGGCCATGGTCGAGCCACACCATGGCCGAGACCGCGTCCACCCGCAGCCCATCGGCATGGAAGCGGTCCAGCCAGTGCAGCGCGGAGGCGGCGAGGAAGGCTGCGACTTCCCGCCTTCCGTAGTCGAATACCGCCGTGCCCCATTCGCGATGCGCGCCGCGGCGCGGGTCCGCGTGCTCGTACAGCGGCTGTCCGTCGAAGCGGATCAGCCCGTGCGGGTCGCGCGGGAAATGCGCGGGCACCCAGTCCAGGATCACGCCGAGGCCCGCGCGATGCGCCGCATCCACGAAGCGCATCAGCCCGCGCGCGTCGCCCAGCCGCGCGGTGGGCGCGAACATGCCGATGGGCTGGTAGCCCCAGCTCTCGTCCAGCGGATGCTCCATCACCGGCATCAGCTCGAGATGCGTGAAGCCCATCCAGGCGGCATAGGGGATCAGCGATTCCGCCAGCTCGTCCCAGCTGTAGAAGCGCCCGTCCGGGTGCCGCCGCCAGGATGTCGCGTGGACCTCGTAGATCGAGACGGGCGCGCGGGCGGATTGCCGCGCCGGGCGTTCGGCCAGCCAGGCCGCGTCGTCCCAGGCGAAGCCCGCTTCCTCCGCGACGAGCGACGCAGTGGAGGGGCGCAGCTCCGCCGCCAGGCCGAAGGGGTCGGCCTTCCAGGGCTGCTCCTGCCCGTCCTGCGCCAGGATGGCGAATTTGTAGGGCTGGCCGGGCCCGATGCCGGGGATGAAGATCTCCCACAGGCCGGAATCCAGCCGCTTGCGCATGGGGTGGCGGCGGCGGTCCCAGTCGTTGAAGCCGGCCACCAGCGCGACGCGCGCGGCATTCGGCGCCCAGACCGCGAAGCGCACGCCCGCCGCGCCCTCATGCACCGTCGCATGCGCGCCGAGCCGTTCGTGCAGGCGGCGATGCGTGCCCTCCACCAGCAGGTGGTCGTCCAGCGGCCCGAGCGCCGGGCCGAAGCGATAGGGGTCGTCCAGCTCCCAGGCGCCGCCCGCGTTGCGCGGCGCCAGGCGGTAGGCGAGGGGGAGCGCCGCACCGGGCACCACTCCCTCGAAGAAGCCGGCATCGTCGCGGCGGTCCAGCGGCACGCGCGCGCCGTCGGCGGTGACGACGTCGAGGAACTCGGCATGCGGCACGAAGGCGCGCACCACGACATGTCCCGAGGGGACGCCCGGAACGGCATGCGGCCCGAGCAGCGCGAAGGGGTCCGCATGGCGCGCGGCCAGGAAGGCATCCACCGCCCCCTGCGGCGCGCGCCACGGTTCCATCAGCGCTGCACCGGCACGTTCCAGATCTCCTGCGCGTATTCCGCGATGGTGCGGTCGGAGGAGAACCAGCCCATGTTGGCGGTGTTCAGCACCGCAGAGCGGCCCCAGCCCGCCGGGTCGCGCCAGCGCGCGGCGACGCGGCGCTGCGCCGCGTAGTAGCTGTCGAAATCTGCCGCCACCATGAACCAGTCGGTGCCGCGCAGGTCCGCGACCAGGCCCTTGTAGCGATCCGGATCGTCGGGGGAGAAGACGCCGGCTTCGATCTGCTCCAGCGCCTCCTGCAGGCGGCGCGACTGCGCCACCGCGCGCTCGCCGCGCCAGCCCTCCCGCCGGTGCTGCTCCACCTGCTCCGTCGTCAGGCCGAAGATGAAGATGTTGTCCGCGCCGACATGCTCGGCGATCTCCACATTCGCCCCGTCCAGCGTGCCGATGGTCAGCGCACCGTTCAGCGCGAACTTCATGTTGCCGGTACCCGACGCCTCCATCCCCGCGGTCGAGATCTGCTCCGACAGGTCGGCCGCCGGCACGATCACCTCCGCCAGGGAGACGTTGTAGTTCGGCAGGAACACCAGCTTGAGGCGGTTGCGCACGGTCGGGTCGCTGTTCACCACGCGCGCCACGTCATGCGCCAGCTTGATGATCAGCTTGGCGCGGTGGTAGCTGGCGGCCGCCTTGCCCGACAGGATCTTCACCCGCGGCACCCAGTCCCGCGTCGGCTGGCTGCGGATCTCGTCGTAGAGCGCCACCGTCTCCAGCACGTTCAGCAGCTGGCGCTTGTACTCGTGGATCCGCTTGATCTGCACGTCGAAGATCGCGTCGGGATCCAGCCGCAGCTGCAGCCGGTCCTTCACCAGCGAAGCCAGCGCCTGCTTGTTGGCGCGCTTCACCGCGGCGAAGCGCTCGCGGAACGCGGCGTCGTCGGCCAGCGGCCGCAGCCGCTCCAGCGCCCGTTCGCTGTCCAGCACCTCCGGCCCGACGGCATCCACCAGCAGCCCCGTCAGGCCGGGGTTGGACTGGTGCAGCCAGCGGCGGAAGGTGATGCCATTGGTCTTGTTGGTGATGCGCCCCGGCGCGATCCGGTGGAAGTCCGCGAAGACCGTCTGCGTCAGCAGGTCGGAGTGCAGCGCGGAGACGCCGTTCACCTTGTGGCTGCCCACGAAGGCCAGGTGCCCCATGCGCACGCGCCGCCCGTGCCCTTCCTCGATCAGCGAGACGGAGGAGAGCAGCGCGTCGTCGCCGGGGAAGCGGCCGCGCACCTCGTCCAGGTGGAGGGCGTTGATCAGGTAGATCAGCTGCATGTGGCGCGGCAGCAGCCGTTCCATCAGCGGCACCGGCCAGCTTTCCAGCGCCTCCGGCAGCAGGGTGTGGTTGGTGTAGCTGATGGTGCCCCGCGTCGCCGCCCAGGCCTCATCCCAGGGGATGTCGTGCAGGTCCACCAGGATGCGCATCAGCTCCGCCACGGCGATGGCCGGATGCGTGTCGTTCATCTGCACCGCGACGCGGTCGGGCAGGGACCGCAGGTCGCCGAAGACGCGCAGGTGCCGCCGCACCAGGTCCTGCAGGGCGGCGGAGGTGAAGAAGTATTCCTGCCGCAGGCGCAACTCCTGCCCCGCCGGCGTCTCGTCCGAGGGGTAGAGCAGCTTGGAGATGCTCTCCGCCTTCACCGTGTCGGCCAACGCGCCGACATGGTCGCCGCGGTTGAAGGCATCGAGGCGCAGCGGATCGGCCGCGCGCGCCGACCACAGCCGCAGCGTGTTCACATGCCGGCCGCGCCAGCCGACGATCGGCGTGTCGTAGGCCACGGCCTGCACCGTCTCCGCCGGCTTCCAGACATGGCGCACCCGCGCCTCGCCGACCGACACCGCCTCCACCGTGCCGCCGAAGCCGATCTCGTGCGCGATCTCGGGCCGGGCGAACTCCCACGGATTGCCGTTGACCAGCCAGTCCTCCGGGTATTCGCGCTGCCAGCCGTCGCGGATGATCTGGCGGAACAGGCCGTGGTCGTAGCGGATGCCGTAGCCGAAGGCGGGGATGGCGAGGCTCGCCATGCTCTCCATGAAGCAGGCGGCCAGCCGCCCGAGACCGCCATTGCCCAGCGCCGCGTCGGGTTCCGCCTCACGCAGCTTCTCGGCATCCACGCCGAGGCCCGCCAGCGCCTCTGCCACGGGCCCGGTCAGGCCGAGGTTGGAGACGTTGTCGCGGAACAGCCGCCCGACCAGGAATTCCAGGCTGAGGTAGTACACCTGCTTCGCGCCGGACTGGTAGCTGGCGCGCGTCATGTCGATCCAGCGGTCCACCACGTGGTCGCGCACCGCCAGCGCCGCCGCCATGAACCAGTCGCGGTCGCGCGCGCCCAGCCGGCTCTTGCCCAGGTCGTAGGTCAGCTTCCGCACGATGGCCGCGCGCAGCGCTGTGGCATCCCGCGGCGGCGCGGACAGGCCGTCTCGCGGCTCGCCGGTCTCGGCGGGGGCGGTGTTCGGCGGCGTCGTGTCCATCAGGCGCTTGGTTCCCTTCGGCGCTGTCGGTGCCGGATCGTCCCTCGCCCGCGGGCGGCCTTGGTCCGGTGGCGGGCCCGAAGGCGACCGCTCCGGTCGGCGTCGAACGCGCCTTGCGGCCCTATGTGCCCGAGCCTTGCCGGGAAATGAAGCTTGGCGCGCGGCGGCGGCGCCGTCACGGCTCCGTCAGGCCGGCCAGCGCGGCCAGGCCCAGGAAGGCGGGCGCCGGGTGCGTCACCAGAGCCAGCGGCACCTCGGCCATCCAGCCCTGCATCGGCGCCTTCGCCTCGAACCGGGCCCTGAACGCGGCCGCGTCGATCCGGTCCGCCAGCCTCGGCAGGATCCCGCCGGCAAGGAACACGCCACCGCGCGCCCCCCAGGCCAAGGCCAGGTCGCCCGCGAAGCCTGCGAGGAAGCCCAGGAACAACTCCAGCGCCTCCGCCGCAATCGGGCAGTCGGCTGCCGCAGTGGTCACGCCGGCGGCGTCGCGGTCCGGCACGGCGACGCAGCGCAGCCCGGCGACGACGGCGTGCAGGTTCGCGAGGCCCCGGCCGGACAGCGCCTCCTCCGCGCCGGCCCGGCCGCAACGC
>NZ_JAPSMD010000200.1 GCF_027856955.1 Falsiroseomonas oryzae
CCCGTCGGCTGCGCCAGGGCATCCGCGCCCGGCAGCACGGACAGCAGGGTGGCCAGCACGGCGCCGAGCGCGGCAGGCGATGCCGGACCGCGCCGGGCGCGGCGCGGCGCGTCCCGCCGCCTCTCCACTCCCCCCTGCATCGCCCCTCTCCCCTCTACCCGTCTTCCAGGTGCAGCAGCAGCGCCAGCGCCAGCAGCAGGCCGGCCATGGTGGGCGCCCAGGCCGCGAGCACGACGGGCAGCGAGCCCGCCTCGCCGAACTCGCCGCTGACGCGGTCCACCACGAACAGCGCGAAGCCGGCCGCGACGCCGCCCGCGATCATCTGCGCCACACCGCCGCGGCGGTTGTGACGCATCGAGAAGCCGGCCGCGAGCAGCGCCATCGCCAGCGACAGCACCGGCAGCGCCAGCAGCGACTGGAACTGGATGCGGTGGCGCACTGCCGAGAAGCCCGCCTCCTCCAGCACCTCGATGAAGCCGGGCAGCGACCAGAAGCTCAGCGTCTCGGGCGAGGCGAAGCTGTCCTCGATGCGGCCGGCGGTGAGCTCCGTCGGCAGCTCGATGCGCGACGGCGGCGCGGGTTGCCGGTTCTCGCCGAAGGTGACGGCGTCCTCCAGCACCCAGTGCCCCTGGGCCAGCCTGGCGCGCGGCGCCTCGATCCGCGCCAACGGGCGGTCGCCGGCGGACAGGCGCCAGACCGTGACGCCCTGAAGCTCGAAGCCAGCCGCACCGGCCGCCGCCAGCGGTCCGCGCGCGGCGGCCGGCCGCCCGGTGACGATGGCGATGCCGAGCGGGTCGAGCTCCCGGTCCGCCTGGCGCAGCCAGAGCCGCCCGCCGGCGAGCGAGGACAGCCCGCCACCCGTGCGCAGGAAGGTCTGGTCCATCCGTTCCGCCCGCGCCAGCATCATGGAGGACAGCGGCGAGACTCCGGCCACCGCGATGATGCCGAGCAGCACCGCGACCAGCCCCGGCCCGGTGAGGAACCCCCAGGCGGAGATGCCGGCCGCGCGCGCCACGATGAGCTCCGAGGAGCGGGTCAGGCGCCAGAACGCCACGATGCCGCCGAGCAGGATGGCGAAGGGCAGGATCTGCAGCGCGACGAAGGGCAGTCGCAGCGCCGCGATGGTGGCGGGTATGTCGAACCCGACATCCGGCCGCGTCGCGGCGCGGCGCAGCAGCTCGATGAAGTCGAACAGCGCGACCAGGCCGGTCAGCGCCGCCAGCATCACCGCGGTGGCGCCCAGGAAGCCGCGGGCGACGTAGAGCGTCAGGGTGGGCGTCAGCGTCATGGCGGTCTCAGGCCGGCGCCGGACCGGGGCGGATGCGCGGCAGCCCCGGCGCGCCGATCATCCACCAGAAGGCGACGATGCCCGGCGCGATCGCATGCGCCCAGATCAGCCAGACGAAGGTGTTGTCCCGCGTCGCCAGGTTGCCGATGGTCAGGCCGAGGGCGAGCAGCCCGACGGTGATGCCGATCCCGATTGCCAGCCGGAAGCCGCCGCCGTGGCGGCGGAACTGCCCTGTCAGCGCAACCGCCAGCCCGACCAGGGCATAGGTCAGCGCGGTGAGCGGCGCCGAGAGACGCTGGTGCGCCTCGCCATAGAAGCGCGCGATCTCGCGCGGGCGGAGGCCCTCGGCGGGGTCGGGGTCCAGCAGCTCCGCCACGCTGCGCTCGCGCGAATCGCGCGCGCGTACCTCCTCGTTGCGGGTGGCGCGGGCCAGGTCCACGCTGTTCTCGGCGAAGGACAGCACCGAGAGCCGGGGCGGCTGGCCGGCTGCCGGCCGTTCCAGCTGCTGGCGCACGCCGTTCAGCAGCACGACGCGGGGGCCCAGTGGCGTGGAGGTGATGCGGCCACCCTCCGCGATGATGGTCACCGGCGCGCCGGGCTCTCGCTGGTCGTGCACCAGGATGCCGCGCAGCGTCCCGTCGCGTTCGCGCACCCGCGCATAGACCGTGAGATCGTTGCCGACCGAGGAGAACACGCCCTCCTGCAGCAGGATCGCGGCCATCTGGTTGCGGATCTCGAACTGCCAGACGCGGAAGGCGCCGTGCGACAACGGAACCAGCCATAGGTTGAGCAGGAAGCCGATGCCCACCGAGACCAGCGCGAGCAGGATGCCGGGCCGGGCGAGCCGGGCCGGGGAAAGCCCGGCGGCGCGCATCACCACCAGCTCCCGGTCGGTGTTCATGCGCACATAGACGAACAGCACGACGATGAAGGTGGTGATCGGCAGGATCACCGCGATGAAGCCGGGCAGCATCAGACTGGTCAGCTCGAGGAAGACGGCGAGCGACAGGCCGCGGTCCAGCACCAGTTCGATGAAGCGGAGCGACTGCGTCAGCCAGACCAGCGCAGCCAGCCCGGCCGTGACGGCCAGCAGGCCGAAGCCCAGCTGCCGCAGCATGTAGCGGTCGATGCGGTTCATCCGGCCCTGCTTACCAGCCGCGAGGGGGGGCGGGCAAAGCCGGCGCGGGCGGCGGGCTCAGGGCAGCACCTTGCCCGGGTTCATGATCCCGTGCGGATCGAGCGCGCGCTTGATGGCCTGCATCGCCGCCAGTTCCGGCCCGCCGCGCCAGGCCTCCATCATGTCGGTCTTGAGCCTGCCGATGCCGTGTTCGGCACTGAAGGAGCCGCCGAGATCGCGCACCACGGCGTTGACGCAATCCATGATGTCGTGGCTGCGGGCCAGGAACGCCGCCGGGTCCATGCCCTCCGGCTGCTCCAGGTTCATGTGGATGTTGCCGTCGCCGATATGGCCGAAGGGCACGGGCCGGCTGCCGGGGATCAGCGCGGCCAGCGCGGCGGAGCAGCGGCGGATCATCTCCGGCACCTTCGAGACGGGGACGGAGACGTCGTTCTTGACGCTGGCGCCCTCGCGCTTCTGGGCCTCCGGGTGTTCCTCGCGGATGCGCCAGATCTTCTGCGCCTGCGCCTCGTTGGCGGCGATCGCGGCGTCCGCGACCTCGCCCGCCTCCATCGCCTCGGCAAGGACGGCTTCGGCCATGTCCCGCAGCCCGGCATCCGGGCGGGAGGAGGCGAGGTCCACCAGGACATAGTGGTCGGCGCGCGATTCGAGCGGCAGCGCGACGCCCTCGATGTGCTTCACGGCCAGGTCCACGCCGGTACCCGACATGTATTCGAAGGCGCGCACGGCGCTGTCGTCGCGGTCGCGGAAGCGGCGGAACAGCGCCAGCGCCGCATCCTCGTCCGCCACCGCGCAGAACGCCACCGCGGCGTCGCGCGGGCGGGGGAAGAGCCGCAGCACCGCCGCGGTCACGACGCCGAGCGTGCCCTCCGCGCCGACCAGCAGGTGGCGCAGCGCATAGCCCGTATTGTCCTTCCGCAGCCGGCGCAGCCCGTTCCAGACGCTGCCGTCCGGCAGCACCGCCTCAAGCCCCAGCATCAGCTCGCGCGCATTGCCGTAGCGCACCGTGGTGTTGCCGCCGGCATTGGTGGAGAGCACGCCGCCGATCGTCGCCGTGCCCTCCGCGCCGAGGCTGAGGGGGAAGAGGCAGCCGGCCTCGGCCGCCGCGTCCTGCGCCGCCTTCAGCACCAGCCCGGCCTCCACCGTCATGGTCATGTCGGCGGTGTCGATCTCGCGGATGCGGTTCATGCGGGTCAGTGCAAGCACCAGGTGCCGCCCGCTCTCGTCCGGCACCGCGCCGCCGACCATGGAGGTGTTGCCGCCCTGCGGAACCAGCGGCGTACGGGTCTCGGCGCAGAGCCGCACCACCGCGGCGACCTCCTCCGTGCTGGCGGGCCGGGCCACGGCCGGGCTCGCGCCCTGGTAGAGGCCGCGCCAGTCCGTCAGGTGGGGGGCTATGTCGGCCGGGTCGGTCAGCAGGCCGCGCGGGCCGAGGATGGCCGAGAGGCGGTCCAGCAGGGTCGGCGATACGGGCGTGTCGGGCATGGTCCCGGCCTTCTACAGGAAAAGCGCGCCGACCGTGCCCCCCACCGCCAGCACCCAGAGCGGGCTGAGGTCGGTCCGCCAGACGAAGAGGGTGGAGCCCAGGGTCAGCGCCACAGCGACCCAGCCGCTGGCCGCCGCCTGGCCGAGGATCAGGCCGGAGGACAGGATCAGCCCGACGGCGATGGGCACCAGACCCTTCTCCACCACCCGCAGGCCGCGGCTGCCGGCCAGCCGGGTCCGGAGGCGGGAGAAGCCATAGGCCAGCAGGCCGGAGGGCAGGGTCATCGCCAGGGTCGCGACCAGCATCCCGGTGAGCCCGGCCACCTGCCAGCCGATCAGGCCCACCACCAGGACGTTCGGCCCCGGTGCGGCCTGGGCGAGGGCGAAGAGCTGCGCGAAGCGCGCATCGGTCATCCAGCCATGCACGTCCACGACCAGCCGGTTCATCTCCGGCACCACCGCGATGCCGCCGCCGACGGCGATCAGCGAGATCGCCGCGAAGCCGGTGGCGAGCTGCCACAATACGCCGCCGCCCTCGGTCATTGGGCACGCTCTCCGCGGCGCATCGTCCACCAGGCCGCGGCGATGCCGAAGGGCGCCAGGCCGAGCACGATCGCCGGCAGCGGCAGCCGCAGACCCGCGGCGCCGACCAGCGCGGCCAGGCCGACGGCCAGGACCGGGGCGGAGGGCTTCAGCTTCTGCGCCATCTTGAGCGCGGTGCCGATCACCATGCCCGCCGCCGCCGCCGCCGTGCCGGCCAGCACCGCCTTGACCAGCGCGATCTCCCCCCAGCGGTCATGCGCCATGGCCAGCAACGCCAGCACCACCAGCGGCCCGGCGAACAGCCCGGCGGGCGCGGCGATCGCCCCGGCCGGCCCGCGCCAGCGCTCGCCCAGCTGGATGGCGACGTTCAGCGCATTCGGCCCGGGCAGCGCCTGCCCGAGTCCCAGCACCTCGGCGTAGTCCTGCTCGGAGAGCCAGCGCTTCTCCTCGACGATCACGCGCCGCGCCCAGGCATTCACGCCGCCGAAGCCGATCAGGCCGATGCGGAGATAGGTGAGGAAGAGCTGCGGGACGGTCGGGCGGGGCGTATCGGGCGGCATGGGCCCAACGGAGCGCGGTGCGGCGGGTCGATCAAGCCCGGGGGCGGCGGAACCGGAGGGCGCGGGTCGCGGGCCACGCGCCGCCCGGGGATTCGCCGTGTGCTTTGCCGCCTTTGCCCTGCTGCTGCGCGCCATGCCGGCTTTCGCCCGGGCGCCGCAGCCCCTGCCGGGGCCGCCACGCCGCCCTCTCCCAACCCGATGCGCGTGGGGAGTGGCAGGACCTCGACGCGGATTTCTGCCGCGCCGTCCCGGTCGCGGTGCCGGGCGATGCTGGCCGCATGCGCTCCGTCGGCGTGAACATGCACGACGGCCAAGCTTCATCACTTGGCGCGACCCGAACCGGGCCAGCGCGCGGGAGCTGGATGGCGCCACCATTTGCCTCCAGCCCGGCACGACGACGGAGCTGAAGCTCGCCGACCGGGCGCGCGCTCGCCGCGTGACCTTCACGCCGGTGGTGATCGAGAGCTCGACAACACCTTGGCGCTGAACGCGATCCGCGCCGTCGGCAACTCCGGTGAGGTCCGGCAGCGCAATCTGCCGCCGGTCGGCCCGGAGGGCGGTCGCGACCGGCTGGCGGGCGACGGCGGCCTGATGTGGTCGGGACGCACGGCTCCCGGTGCGTGCTGGGGCGGTGGGGCCGCGGGCATCCAGAGGACTCAACAGTTCGTTGCGGACTCCCTTATGGTTCTGCGAAGGTCGGCCGCCCGGCACAGGGCCGGGCCTCTACAGGGAGAATCGCCGTGCGTCGCCGCGAATTGCTGTTCTCCGGCCTGGTCTTGCCGGCCCTCGCCATGCCCAGTCGGTCGCCCAACGCTTCCACCTGGCCGGAACGGCCGGTCACGCTGATCGTCCCTTTCGGCCCGGGCAGCCAGCCCGACATCGTCGGCCGTCTCGTCGCCGAGCGCCTGGCCGCCGCCTGGGGCCAGCCCGTGGTCGTGCAGAATGTCCCGGGCGCTTCCGCCACCCTGGGCGTGGACCGCGTCGCGAAGGCAGCACCGGACGGCCATACGATCGGCCTGACCGGCGATGGCGCGATGGTGGTGCGGGTCAGCATGGACCCGCCTCTCCCCTACGATCCGCGGCGCGACCTTGCCCCTGTTGCGCGACTGGTGCGGACGCGCAACGCGCTCGTGGTGCACCCCTCGATCCCGGCCAACACCCTGCAGGACTTCCTCGCGCTCGCCCGCGCGCGGCCTGGCCAACTCACCTATGCTCATACCGGCGTCGGCTTCTCCACCCATCTCGGCATGGAGATGCTGAAGCAGGCGGCCGGGGTGGACATCACCGCCGTGCCCTACGCAAACGAAGGACCGATGGTCGCCGACCTCCTGCAAGGGCGGGTGCAGGCGACAATCGCGGGGGCGGCCATGATCCCCCGGATCCAGGCCGGTGAGGTGCGCGCATTGGCCGTGGTGTCGGCTGACCGCTCGCCGGCGCTGCCCGACGTTCCGACGGTGGCCGAACAGGGCTTCCCCGGCTTCGATTCGGTGGCGTGGTTCGGACTGGTCGCGCCAGCCCGCACACCGGAGGCTGTGGTTGCACGCATCCAGCGCGACGCAGCCGCGGCCCTGGTCGAGCCGGTGGTCCGCGATCGGTTGGAGGGCCTGGGCCTGGCCATCGTCGGCGACACGTCGCAGGAGTTCGCGGCCCTGATCCCGCGCGAGATCGAGCGCATGGCCGCGGTGCTGGAGCGGTTGGGGCTGCGTGCACGATGACGTCGCCACGATCGCCCCTCAGATGAGGCACCGGACAGCAGCCGACCGGGTTCGACGACGCGCTGCCCTCGAGATGGCAATGCATCGCTGACGTCCGACGGAAGATCCTCGACGCAGGCAGCGTGGTGGGATCGAGGGATGTCCTCCACCTGCCCATCCCGGCGGTTCGGCTCCATTGCCGGCCGCCGCAGCCACGGCGACTGCTACCCCCGCGGCGCCGCCGCCCGCGTCAGCCGGTCGTTGATCGCCACGCCCAGCCCCGCCGCCGGCACCGGCATCGCCGCGATGCGCGCCAGGCCCAGCCGCCGGCCTTCCGCATCCAGCCAGCGAAGTCCGGCGAAGAGCCGCGCGGCGGCCTCGGCCAGGTCGCCTGCGGGCGATAGGTTCCAAAGCGCGCCCGCGCCCGGCAGCGGCGCCGGGCCGAAGGCCAGCAGCGCCTCCTCGCCTGCGACGTCCACCGCATCCAGCCGCACCGGCAGTGCGGGCGCGTAGTGCGACAGCAGCATCCCGGGACTCCGCAGGGTGCGCGTCGCCTCCGCCGCACTGGCCGGCACCCGGCGGCCGACTTTTCCGATCGCCGCCTCGATCGCCTCCGCCGGCACGCCGCCGGGCCGCAGCAGCACCGCGCCGCGCGGCGAGGACAGGTCCAGCACCGTGCTCTCCACGCCGACTGCGCACGGCCCGCCATCCAGCACCGCGGCGATGCGGCCGGAGAGCCCCTCCAGCACATGCGCCGCCGTGGTCGGGCTGACGCTGCCGGAGCGGTTCGCCGAGGGGCCGGCGACCGGACGGTCCACCCGGCGCAGCAACTCGAGCGCCAGCGGGTGCGCGGGCACCCGCACCGCCAGCGTATCCAGCCCCGCGCCGGCCAGCAGGTCCACCCGGCAGTCGAGGCGACGCGGCAGCACCAGGGTCAGCGGACCGGGCCAGAACCGGGCGGCGAGCTCCCGCGCGCGGGCATCGGCGACCACCTCCTCGAAGGCCGCCTCGGCGGTGGCGACATGACAGATCAGCGGGTTGAACTCCGGCCGGCCCTTCGCCGCGAAGACCGCCGCCACCGCGCGGCCGTTCCGCGCATCCGCGCCCAGCCCGTAGACGGTCTCGGTCGGGAAGGCGACTAGCTCGCCCGCGCGCAGCAGCGCGGCGGCCTCGGCGACGTCGGTGGTCAGGCGGGTGCCGCGATCCATGGCCGGGCCTTACCCGCCACCCCGCTGCGCGCCAAGCGGGGGCCGGCTTGGCGCGGTGGCCGCACAAGGTGGTAGGCTGGGCGCCACACGGAACGACGGAACCGCCCCCGCATGCCCGACATCGCCTTCGTCAAGCCCGCCCTGCCGAGGAACGGCGTGCTCGTGCTGCCCATGACCGAGGGCGACCCGCCGGCCGGCCTGGCGCGGGAGGCGGAGGAGGCATCGGGCGGCCTGCTCTCCCGCGCGCTGGAGGCCGCCGGCTTCAAGGGCCGCAAGGGCCAGGCGACCACGCTCTGGGCGCTCGGCGGCTGGACCAAGGTGGTCGCGCTCGGCCTCGGCAAGGCGGCCGAGCTCGGCTCGGAGGGCGTGGAGGCCGCAGGCGGCGCCCTGGCGCCGGCGATCGCGGCCGACCGCGAGGCGTATGTCGCGGCCGATGCGCTGGATCCGAAGCTCGCCGCGCATTTCGGCCTCGGCGCCGTGCTGCGCGGCTGGCGCTTCGACCGCTATCGCACGAAGGAGAAGGAGGAGGACAAGCCGAAGCTGGAGCGCATCGCCGTCGCGACCTCCAACACGGCTGGCGCCAAGGCCGCCTTCGCGCCGCTGCGCGCCATCGCCGATGGTGTGTTCCTGGCGCGCGAACTGGTCAGCGAGCCGCCCAACGTGCTGCACCCCACGGAATTCGCCGATCGCTGCCGCGGCCTTGAACGGCTCGGCGTCGAGGTCGAGATCATGGGGCCGAAGGAGCTGAAGCGGCTCGGCTTCGGCGCGATGCTCGGCGTGTCCCAGGGCTCCGCGCAGGAGCCGCGGATGGTGGTGATGCAGTGGAAGGGCGCGCCGAAGGGGAAGAAGGCGAAGCCCCTCGCGCTGATCGGCAAGGGCGTCACCTTCGACACCGGCGGCATCTCCATCAAGCCCGCCGCGGGGATGGAGGACATGAAGTGGGACATGGCCGGCGCCGGCGCTGTCGTCGGCGCCATGGCGGCGCTGGCCGGGCGCAAGGCGAAGGCCGACGTCGTCGGGCTGGTCGGCCTGGTGGAGAACATGCCATCCGGCACCGCGCAGCGGCCTGGCGACGTGGTGAAGACCTATTCCGGCCAGACGGTGGAGGTGATCAACACCGACGCCGAGGGCCGCCTGGTACTCGCGGACGTCATGTGGTACTGCCAGGAACGCTTCGACCCCCGCGGCATGGTGGACCTGGCCACGCTGACCGGCGCCATCATCATCGCGCTCGGGCACGAGCATGCCGGCCTGTTCAGCAACGACGAGGAGCTGGCGCAGCGCATCATCGCCGCCGGCAGCGCGGTGGGCGAGAAGTGCTGGCGCATGCCGCTGGGCGATGCCTATGACAAGCAGATCAAGTCCGACATCGCGGACATGAAGAACGTGGGCGGGCGCCCGGGCGGGTCGATCACCGCGGCGCAGTTCCTGCAGCGCTTCACCAACGGCAAGCCCTGGGCGCATCTCGACATCGCGGGCACCGCCTGGACGAGCAAGGACCACCCGACGGTGCCGAAGGGCGCGACCGCCTTCGGCGTGCGGCTGCTGGACCGGCTGGTCGCGGAGATGGCGGAGGAGGGCTGATCGCGCCCGATCGCAACGGGCGTGTCCCGCATGCGTCAATCGGTCGCGCAGACGTGCTCCCCATGCTGAAGGTCGGCTTCCGTCGCGGCGCGCCCGACCCGTCCCTGCCGCTGCTGCGGCCGGTGGCGGAGGGCGCAGAGTTGCCGCAGGCGCTGCGCCGCGCCGCCGAAGCCTCTGGCTTCCGCGGCGAGGCCGGGCAGGTGCTGGAGCCCGCGGCCGCGCCGCGCCAGGCGCTGCTGGGCATCGGGCGCCGTCG
>NZ_JAPSMD010000201.1 GCF_027856955.1 Falsiroseomonas oryzae
CGCAGCACCGCGGCGGCCAGCGCGGCGCGCGGCGGGGGGGGCGTGGGCGCGAGCAGGCCCGGGTGGCGCGCGATGAAGCCTGTGTCGAGGTCGGCGGCGGCGAAGGCCGGCGTCGCGACGATGGCGCGCAGAAGCGGCAGGTTCGTGCGGACGCCGACCACCTCGGTGGCGTTCAGCGCGCGCAGCAGGCGGCGCCGCGCTTCCTCGCGGTCCGCGCCCTGCGCGATCACCTTCGCGACCATCGGGTCGTAGTGGATCGGGATGGTGTCGCCGCCGCGCACGCCGGCATCCACGCGGATGCCCTCGCCGTCGGGCAGCGCCAGGTGCTTCAGCGTGCCGACGGAGGGCGCGAAGTCGCGCGCCGGGTCCTCGGCGTAGAGCCGCACCTCGATGGCGTGGCCGGCAATCCGGAGCTGGTCCTGCGTCAGCGGCAGGGGCTCGCCGGCGGCGACGCGGAGCTGCCAGGCCACCAAGTCCTGGCCGGTAATCGCCTCGGTGACCGGGTGCTCCACCTGCAGGCGGGTGTTCATCTCCATGAAGGCGAAGGTGTCGCCTTCCGATATGAACTCCACCGTGCCCGCGCCGACATAGCCGATGGCGCGCGCCGCGTCGCAGGCAGCCTTGCCCATGGCGGCGCGGCGCTCCGGGCTCATGCCGGGCGCGGGTGCCTCTTCGACCACCTTCTGGTGGCGGCGCTGGATGGAGCAGTCGCGCTCAAACAGGTGCACGACGTTGCCCTGGGTATCGGCGAAGACCTGCACCTCGATGTGGCGGGGCTTCGTCAGGTAGCGCTCGAGCAGCAGGCGGTCGTCGCCGAAGGCGGAGACGGCCTCGCCGCGCGCCAGCGCGATGGCTTCCTCAAGTTCCGTGGCGTCGCGGGCGATCTTCATGCCCTTGCCGCCGCCGCCGGCGCTGGCCTTCACCAGGATGGGGAAGCCGATGCGCATGGCGGCCGCGCGCAGCGTGGCGTCCGACTGGTCCTCGCCGTGATAGCCGGGCACGAGCGGCACGCCGGCCCGCTCCATCAGCGCCTTCGCCGCGGCCTTGCTGCCCATGGCGCGGATCGCGGCGGGCGGTGGGCCGACGAAGATGAGGCCGGCGGCGGCACAAGCCTCCGCGAACTCGGCGTTCTCGGAGAGGAAGCCGTAGCCCGGATGGATGGCCTCCGCGCCCGTGGCGCGGGCAGCGTCGAGCAGCGCGGGGATGTTCAGGTAGCTCTCGCGCGCCGGCGCGGGGCCGAGGCGCACCGCGGCATCGGCCATGGCGACGTGCATCGCATCGGCGTCGGCATCGGAGAACACCGCGACGGTGCGCAGGCCCATCCGGCGCGCCGTGCGGATGACGCGGCAGGCGATCTCGCCGCGGTTGGCGATGAGGAGGGTGGAGAAGGTCATGGCGTCGCGCGCCTCGCGCCGGAGCTCCGCTCGCGCCCCCACCCCGACCCTCCCCCGCTGCGCAGGGGAGGGAGCAGTTCGCGCCAACGCTCCCTCCCCCGCAGGGCGGCGGAGGGTCGGGGTGGGGGCGCGACCGACAGCGCCGGCACGAAGACCCCGCCCCTCACATCCGGAACGCGCCGAAGCGCGCCTCCCCGTTCCAGCCGGCGACCGGGTTGTTGCGCGCGGCGGAGAGGCACAGCGCCAGCACCATGCGCGTGTCGTCCGGCGCGATCACGCCATCGTCCCACAGCCGTGCGCTGGCGTAGGTGGGATTGCCCTGAGCCTCGTACTGCGCCTCGATGGGCGCCTTGAAATTCGCCTCCTCCTCGGCGGGCCAGGTGCCACCCCTCGCCTCGATGGCGTCGCGGCGGATCTGCGCCAGCACGCTGGCGGCCTGGGTGCCGCCCATGACGGAGATGCGGGCGTTCGGCCACATGAACAGGAAGCGCGGCGAATAGGCGCGGCCGCACATGCCGTAGTTCCCGGCGCCGAAGCTGCCGCCGATGATCACCGTGAACTTCGGCACGCGCGCGGTGGCCACCGCGGTCACCATCTTCGCCCCGTCCTTGGCGATGCCGCCCGCCTCGTATTTCCGGCCGACCATGAAGCCCGTGATGTTCTGCAGGAAGACCAGCGGGATGCCGCGCTGGTCGCAGAGCTCGATGAAATGCGCGCCCTTCTGCGCGCTCTCGCTGAACAGCACGCCGTTGTTGGCGACGATGCCGACGCGATAGCCCCAGATGCGCGCGAAGCCCGTCACCAGCGTCGGGCCGTAGAGCGGCTTGAACTCGTCGAACTCCGACCCGTCCACGATCCGCGCGATCACCTCGCGCACGTCGTAGGGCTCGCGGATGTCGGCGGGGATGACGCCGCCGATGTCGCCGAACAGCGGATCCCGGGGCGGCGCGGAATCGTCGGCGCCCTGCGGCTTGGCCCGGTTCAGCCCGGCGACGATCCGCCGTGCGAGCCCCAGCGCATGCGCGTCGCTCTCCGCCAGGTGGTCCGTGACGCCCGAGGTGCGGCTGTGCAGGTCGCCGCCGCCGAGCTCCTCCGCCGTCACCACCTCGCCGGTCGCCGCCTTCACCAGCGGCGGGCCGCCCAGGAAGATGGTGCCTTGGTTGCGCACGATGATCGCCTGGTCGGACATGGCCGGCACATAGGCGCCGCCGGCGGTGCAACTGCCCATCACCACCGCGATCTGCGGGATGCCCTGCGCGGACATCCGCGCCTGGTTGAAGAAGATGCGGCCGAAATGGTCGCGGTCGGGGAAAACCTCGTCCTGGTTCGGCAGGTTCGCCCCGCCGCTGTCCACCAGGTAGATGCAGGGCAGCCGGTTCGCCTGCGCGATCTCCTGCGCGCGCAGGTGCTTCTTGACCGTGATCGGGTAGTAGGTGCCGCCCTTCACCGTGGCGTCGTTCGCGACGATCACGCATTCGCGGCCGGAGACGCGACCGATCCCGGTGATGATCCCGGCGGCCGGGATGTCCTCGCCATACATGCCCTGTGCGGCAAGCTGCGAGAATTCCAGGAAGGGCGATGCCGGGTCGATCAGCGTGCGGATGCGCTCGCGCGGCAGCAGCTTGCCGCGGGAGAGGTGCCGCTGCCGCGCCATCTCCCCGCCGCCCTCGCGCACCTTCTCGACGGTGGCGCGCAGTTGCGCGACCAGCGCCTCCATCGCCGCGGCATTCGCCCTGAAGCTCTCCGATCGCGGATCGGCTGTGCTGGCGATCACGGCCATGGGCGCGGCGTTTCCCCCTTGCTCGTCACCGCTAGATCAGCCGGTCGCGCGCAGGAAGTCCAGCAGGTGGCGGGTCACGGCCTCCGGCTGCTCCTGCTGCACCCAGTGGCCGGCGCCGGGGACCAGGTGGAGCCCGCGGAAATCCGCGCAGGCCTCGGTCTGCATGCGGCGCAGCGCGCCGGGGAACTGGTGGATGCCCCAATCCGCTGCACCCGCGACGAACAGCGACGGCACCTCGATCCGCCGCCCGCTGAACAGCCTCAGTTCCAGCGCGTTGCTGCCGCCCGTCCCGCAGCGATAGGAGTTCAGCCCGCCCTGGAACCCGGTGCGCCCGTATTCCGCGGCATAGACCGCCAGCTCCGCATCGGGCAGCCAGCGGCAAGCGGCGACCTGCGTGGCGGAGGGCATGTGCGGCGCCACCGTCTCCGCCATCGTCGCGTGCAGCGGCATGACGTAGTAGGTTGGCAGTCTGGCCAGTTCCTGCGCCGTCCAGCCGGCCAGCTCGTAGGGCCGGTTCTCCGGCCAGTCGGCGCTCTTGTGGTGGTAGTAGGCGCGCAGGAAGGCGTGCACGCCCTGCGGGCAATGCCACATGTCCTCGTTCGCCGGGCGTGTCGCGTAGTACCACTGGTAGTGCTTGCGCGGCGGATCGAGGGCGGCGAGGTCCTCATGCACCGTGTCGCGCGGCGCCGCGTCCCAGCCCGGCGCGCCGGCGAAGGGCGCGCTCATCATCACGAGGCGCGCGAAGACATCCGGCCGGATCAGGGCGCAGCAGGCCGCGACCGGCGAGCCGTAGTCGTGGCCGATCACCGCATGGACGCGCGAAATGCCCAGCGCATGCAGCAGCCCGAGCATGTCGCGCACCTGGCCGGTCAGGCGGAAGGGCGTCAGGTCCGTGTCGTACTCCGCGCGCCAGCCCGTGGTGCGGCCATAGCCGCGCAGGTCTGGCGCCAGCACGTGGAAGCCGGCCGCGGCGAGCGGCGGCATGACCTTGCGCCAGGAATACGCCAGTTCCGGGAAGCCGTGCAGCAGCAGCAGCGCCGGCCGGCCCGCCTCGCCCGCTTCCAGCACGTGCATGTCGAGGCCGTTCACGCCCGCGACGATGCGCGCGCGGATGCCCGGCGGAAGTCCCTGCAGCGGTTCCATCGGCCCTTCCCAGCTGCCCTGCGCGGCGCCAGAGTCGCGCCGACCGGACCGGGGAGCAAGCGGCCATGTGGCAAGCCCGCATCATCATCCACAACGGCCGCCCCATCCCCTTCGAGGAGGCGCGCATCCACCCGCTGGCGCTCGGCGTCGCCTTCGGCATCGCGGTGTTCGAAGGGCTGCGCGCCTACCGCCATCCCACGACCGGCCGCTTCGCCGTCTTCCGGCTGGAGGAGCACCTGGCGCGGCTCGGCCAGGGGATGAAGGTGCTGCGCCTCAAGGACCCGCCCGCACTCGACGTGCTGCGCCAGGCGGTGCTGGACGTGATCCGGCTGAACGAGCCGGACGACGACGCCTATCTGCGCCTGCAGGTGCAGATCGAGGGCATGGGCATGATGGCGACGACGGGACCGGTCGGCTGGATCGCCGCCGCGCTGCCGCGAGAGCGCAGCACGAAGTTCGCGACGGGCCTTGCCGCGCAGGTCTCCTCCTGGACAAGGCTGCCGGACAACGCGATGCCGCCGCGCGTGAAGGCGAGCGCCAACTACCATGCGTCGCGCCTCGCCACGTTGCAGGCCAAGGCCGACGGCTACGACAGCGCCATCCTGCTGACCGCCCGCGGCAAGGTGAGCGAGGCCGCCGCCGCCTGCCTGTTCCTGGTGCGCGACGGCGTGCTGGCGACGCCCTCGCGCAGCAGCGACATCCTCGAGAGCATCACGCGCGACACGGTGATCGCGCTGGCGCGCGAGCAGGGCATAGCGGTGGAGGAGCGCGAGGTGGATCGCAGCGAGCTCTACGTGGCCGAGGAGGTGTTCCTCTGCGGCACCGGCCAGGAGCTGGTGCCCGTGACCAGCGTGGACCGCCTCCCGGTCGGCGACGGCACGCCGGGCGACGTCACCAAGCGGCTGCAGGCGGCGTATGAGCGCGTGGTGCGTGGCACCACGGACGCGCACCCGGAATGGCGGACGCCGGTGTAGCCCGCGATCGCCCTGAGTGTGCATACCGAAGGTGGGCACGGCGAAGGGCGTGAATCGCCGGGCCATAGAAGCTAGACCGGCGTAGCCCTGAACACAGTCAGGGCTACGCCGGTCTAGCCGTCGCGACTCAGCCCACCTCCACCACCAGGTTCAGCACCGCGTCACAGGTGGCGCGCGCGCCCGGCGGCACGACGAGGGTGCTCTCGCGCTCCTCGACCAGCGCGGGGCCCTGCACGACGTCGCCGGGCTTCAGCGCGGCGCGGTCGAAGACCGCCACGTCCACGAAGCGGCCGCCAAACCAGGCGGGCCGCGCGCCGCGCGAGGCCGCACCCGATGGTGACGATGCCGCTGCCAGGTCGAGCCGCGGCATCGGCCCGCTGACCGTGACGCGCCAGCCCACGCATTCCACCGGCAGCGTCGGTTCCGTGCGGCCGTAGAGGCGGCGGTACTCCGCCTCGAAAGCGGCCCGGATCGCCTCGCGGTCCAGCCGCGCGACATCCGCCTCCACCTGATAGCCCTGCCCGGCATAGCGCATCGCGACGCGGATGGTCGTCGCCGCGGCGTCCACCCCGGCGCGCGCCACCAGGACCCGGCCCTCCGCCTCCATCTCCGCGAGCATGGCACGCAGCGCGTCGAGGTCGAGCGTCGCGAGCGGCGCGACGAGGCCGCGCAGCAGCGCGAAGCTGATGGGCGCGGCGAGGAATCCCAGGGCGGATGCGACGCCCGCGCCCGCGGGCACGACCAGCCGCGCGATGCCGAGCTTGCGCGCGACCTCCACAGCATGCACCGGCCCGGCGCCGCCGATCGGCACCAGCGTGTAGCCCTCGATCCGCCGCGCCTTCTCCAGCGCGTGGATCGCGGCCGCCTGTGCCATGGCGGTATTGACGGTCTCGTGCACCGCCCAGGCCGCCTCGACGGAGCCGAGGCCGAGCGGGCCGGCGAGGCGCGTGCGGATCGCTGCCTCCGCGGCGCGCACATCCAGCCGCATCTCGCCGCCCAGGAAGCTGTCGGGGGCGAGGTAGCCGAGCAGCAGGTCGCAATCCGTCACCGTCGGCTCGGCGCCGCCGAGCCCGTAGCAGGCCGGCCCGGGATCGCTGCCGGCGCTGTCAGGCCCGACGCGCACCAGCCCGAGCGGATCCACACGCGCGATGGAGCCGCCGCCGGCGCCGATCTCGATCATCTCGACCACCGGCACCTTCAGCGGCAGGCCGCTGCCCTTGCGGAAGCGGTCGGTGCGCGCGACCTCGAAATCCAGGCTGCGCGCCGGTTGGCCGCCATCGATCAGCGCGGCTTTCGCGGTCGTGCCGCCCATGTCGAAGCAGAGGATGTCCGGCGCGCCCGCAGCCTCCCCGATCACCCGCGCGGCCTGCACGCCGCCCGCCGGGCCGGATTGCACCAGGCGGATCGGGTGCCGCGCCGCGACGTCCCGTGCGACCGTCCCGCCGTCGGACAGCATCAGGAACAGCGGCCCGGTCACGCCGGCATCGCGCAGTCCGGCATCGAGCCGCGCGAGGTAGCGCGCGAAGACCGGCAGGACATAGGCGTTGGCGATCGTCGTGCTGCCGCGCTCGTATTCGCCGATCTCCGGCACGAGGTCGGCGGAGAGACAGACCGACAGCTCCGGCGCTTCCTCCGCAACCAGCTCCGCGACGCGGCGCTCATGCGCGGGGTTGGCGAAGGCGTGCAGCAGGCAGACCGCGACGGCCTGCACGCCGCCGTCGCGCAGCGCGCGGATCGCGGCGCGCGTCGCGGCCTCGTCCAGCCGCGTGCGCACGCTGCCGTCCGGCAGCAGCCGCTCCGGCACCTCCAGCCGCAGGCGGCGCGGCACCAGGGGCTCCGGACGGCGCATGAACAGGTCGTAGGTGTCGTGGCGCAGCTCCGTGCCGATCTCCTGCACGTCGCGGAAGCCCTGCGTGGTGAGGAAGCCGGTCGGCACGCCGCGTCGCTCGATCAGCGCGTTCGCCACCAGCGTCGTGCCGTGGATGACGTGGCGCACCTCGCCCGGCGCCACGCCGTGCCGCGCGAGAAGGCTGCGCACGCCCTCCAGCACCGCCTGCTCCGGCGCGTGCGGCGTGGTCAGCACCTTGCCGTTGAAAAGCCGCCCGTCGCGCGTGTCGAGCATGACGAGGTCGGTGAAGGTGCCGCCGATATCGACGCCGATGCGGAACGGGGCGGTCACGCCACATAGCCCTCCGCCGCGTCGCGCGCGCGGTCGTCCGCGCTGCGCGCCGCGGGATCGCCGAAGCCGCCGCCGCCCGGCGTCTCGAAGGTGATGGTGTCGCCGGGCTGCAGCACGATGCGCGCCTTGGCGGGCACGGGCTGCCCATTCACCAGGTCCCGCCCGCCGCGCCCTGGCCCGCCGCCCAGCAGGCCGCGCGGTGGATGCTGCACGCGCTCGTGCCGGAAGGTCGCGGTCACCGGCTTCCCGCCCACCACCTCGAATCCCAGCCGCTGGCCGAGTCCGCCGCGACGCGCGCCGTCGCCGCCGCTGCCGGGGATCAGCGCCTTCTCCGTGATCAGCATGGGCACCGCGTTCTCGAACTGCTCCACCGGCTGCGTCGCGACGTTGGACGGGAAGGACAGGCAGGAGGGGCCGTCATGCGACGCAGCCGCGCCGTGCCCGCCATTCATGAAGAACATGCGGACGAAGCGGCGGCCGTCCGGCTGCTCGCCGGTGAAATACACGTTCCACAGCGGGCTGCCGCACTCCGCGATCACGCGCTCCGGCATCAGCCGGCCGAGCGCCGCCAGCACCAGCATCGGCAGATAGTGCCCGGTCAGGTGGCGGCCCCAGACCGGCGCAGGCCGGCGTGGGTTCACGATGCTGCCTTCCGGCGCGACCAGCGCGATGGGGCGGAAGCTGCCGTCGTTGTTCGGCGTCGCCGGATCGAAGGCGCATTTCACGGCGTAGTTGGAATAGGCCCGCGTGAAGTTCAGGGGCGAGTTCACGGGCCGCGCGATCTGCGCGTCGGTGCCGGTGAAGTCCAGCGTGATGGCATCGCCGCGGATCGCCAGGCGCAGGCGGATCGTCACCGGATGCTCGAAGCCGTCGGCGGTGACCTCGTCCGTCACCTCGCCGTCGGGCACCGCGGCGATGGCGGCGCGCATCGCGCGCTCCGAGCGGCCGAAGATCTCGGCGGCCAGCGCATCGAGCCCGGCGATGCCCTCCTCCGCGAGGATGCGGAACAGCCGCGGCTCCGCCTGGTCGTACATCGCCAGCTGTGCGCGGATGTCGCCGAGCGCCTCATCGGGCTGGCGGAGATTGGCCTCGAGGAAGGCGACGACGTCCTCGTTCTCCTCCCCCGCGCGCAGGATCTTCGCGACCGGGATGGTCAGCCCTTCCTCCCAGGAATCGCGCGCCTCCACGGACGGCGCGCCGCCGATGTCCGTGCAGTGGAAGGTGCTGCCGATCCAGGCCGCGATGCGCCCGCCCTGGAACAGCGGCTTGACCATGGTGATGTCGTTGAGGTGGCCGGTGCCGTAGTAGCCGTCGTTGCTGATCAGCACGTCGCCCGGCCGCAGCGTATGGGCGGGGTAGCGGTGCAGCATCACCGCGAGCGTCCGCGGCATGGTACCGACGAAGCTCGGCACGGAGCGGCTGGACTGCGCCACCTGCCGCCCCGCGCTGTCCATCAGCCCGACCGCCATGTCCCAGTTGTCGCGGACGACGGAGGAGAAGGAGGTGCGGACGAAGCTCTCCGCCGCCTCGTCCATCAGCCCGCAGAGCCGCGCCCAGGCGGTGCCGAGCGTGAGGGCGGGGATCGGTGCCTCGCTCACCCGCGCATCGCCTGCAGCTGCGCCGGGTAGCCGGCGGGGTCCACATGCACGTCCACGACGCTCGGTCCGTCATGCGCGAAGGCGGCGCGCAGCGCGGCGCGGTACTCCGCCGGGTCCGTCGCGACGAAGCCCTTCACGCCGAAGCCCTCGGCCACCCGGGCGAAGTCGGGCCGCGCCCAGCGCACGCCGGACGGCGTCAGCTGGCGCTGCTGCTGCTTTATGTCGATCAGCGAGAGGGCGCCGTCGTTGAACACCACCGTCACCAGCTTCGCCCCGGTGTCGGCGGCGGTCGCCAGCTCGCCCGCCACCATCATCAGCCCGCCATCGCCGGTGAAGGCGATCGCGCCGCGCGAAGGCTCGTGCAGCGCCGCCGCAATGCCCGCCGGCAGCGCGAAGCCCATCGAGGCGAGCCCGTTCGAGATCAGCAGGTCGCGCGGCGCCTCGCACTGCCAGAACGCGGTCGCCGAGAACATGTGCGCGCCGGCATCCACCGTGACGCGCGGCGCGCGCCCGGCTTCGCGGGCGACCTGCTGCGCGATGCGCACGACGTCCGGCGGCGCGACGCCGCCCTGCCCCGCCCAGGCCAGCGCCGCCAGTGCCGCCTCGCGATGCGCCGCG
>NZ_JAPSMD010000202.1 GCF_027856955.1 Falsiroseomonas oryzae
CGGTCCGGACGCCGCCAAGGCGGCCGAGGCCCTGGCGGCGGTGCGCGAGGTGCTGGCGCACGGCGTCGCGGCCTAGGCGGCGCGGCGAGTGTCGGCGTGACGCGGATGCGGGCCCGGGGGCTCGGCCTCGCCCCCGGCATCCTGCCGCCCGGCCCGCTGAATGCCATCACGGATGTCGCCGGCGTGCGCGTCGGGCAGGTCACGGTGCTGGCGGGCGAGGCGACGCGCACGGGCGTCACCGCCATCCTGCCGCATGGGCTGAACCCCTTCGCGCACCGCGTGCCCGCCGGCGTCTTCGCGATGAACGGCTTCGGCAAGATGGCGGGCGTGACGCAGTTGCAGGAACTCGGCGAGCTGGAGACGCCGATCCTGCTGACCAACACGCTGGCGGTCGGCCGTGCGGTGGAGGCGCTGGTGGACTGGACGCTGGCGCAGCCGGGGAACGAGGGCGTGCGCAGCGTGAACGCGGTGGTCGGCGAGACGAATGACGGCCGGCTGAACGACATCCGCGCGCGCGGCCTCGGCGCGGCGGAGATGCGCGACGCGCTGGCCATTGCCGCGGGCGGGCCGGTGGCGGAAGGCAGCGTCGGCGCCGGCACCGGGACCATGGCCTTCGGCTGGAAGGGCGGGATCGGGACGTCATCGAGGGTACTTCCGCCGGCGCTGGGCGGCTGGACGGTCGGTGCGCTGGTCCAGGCGAATTACGGGGGCGCGCTGACGATGGATGGCGTGCCGGTCGGCAGGCTGCTCGGCAAGTACTACCTGGCGGAACACGTGGCGCAGCAGGCGGATGCGGACGGATCCGTGGTGGTGGTCGTCGCCACCGACGCCCCGCTGTCCGACCGCAACCTGCAACGCCTGGCCCGTCGCGCCATGGCTGGCATCGCGCGAACCGGCGCGGCCTTC
Source organism: Falsiroseomonas oryzae (assembly GCF_027856955.1). GTDB lineage: Bacteria > Pseudomonadota > Alphaproteobacteria > Acetobacterales > Acetobacteraceae > Falsiroseomonas > Falsiroseomonas oryzae. Next base: position 907 of record NZ_JAPSMD010000202.1, read on the forward strand.
TCGGACGGCTCTGGCGACTACGCCATCGCCTTCGCCACGCACCCCGGGGTGATCCGCACGCCGGAGAAGCGCGCAAGCGAGGCGCACTACGCGGACTGGCCGAACGACCGCATCTCGCCCCTCTTCGTCGGCGCGGCGGACGCGACGGAGGAGGCGGTGCTGAATGCGCTGACCATGGCGACCACGGTGGAAAGCCGCATCGGCGGCCGGCGCGTGGTCGGGCGCGCCCTGCCGCTGGACCGCGTGGCGGAGCTCCTGGCGCGACGCGGCTGAGGGCCCGTCACGGGCTGGGCTGCACCGCTTCCCGGATCACCGAGCGGAACTCGCGCCGGTGCAGTTCGCGCAGCACGAACAGGCTGGCCGCAACGAGCGCCAGCGGATGGACGATCCACGCGAGCGCGGCGAGCCCGAAATAGTAGCTGCGCAGGCCGGTGGTGAAGTGCCGGGCGGCGCGGTTCAGCACGCGCGCCGCGGCTTCCGCCTGCGGCAGCCCCGCTGCGCCGTCCGCGGCGGGCGGCATGGCGCCGACCAGGATGGAGCCGTAGTTGAACTGCCGCAGCGCCCAGGTCAGCTCGAAGAAGGCGTTGACGAAGATCAGCAGCAGCAGGCCGATCTTGATCTCCCAGGCCACCTCGCTCGGCACCTCGGACCAGGGCAGGGTGGCGACGACGCGCCGGCCAAGATCGGAGGCGCCGAGCATCGCCACCAGGCCGCCCAGGATGAAGATGCTGGTGGTCGCCAGGAAGCTGGTGGAATTCATCAGGTTGCCGATCGCCGCCATGTCGGCGATCCGGTTCTCCCGTCCCAGCGTCGCCAGCATCCACCGCCGTCGCTGCTCGTCCATCGCCGCGATGACGCTGCGCGCGCGGATCGAGGGCACGCGGTCCACCACGGTGGCGTAGCCGATCCAGCAGGCGGCGAAGATGGCGAGCGCCAGCCAGTCCAGCGCCGAGAGGGAGAGCATGGCCGGAGACTACAGCGGATCCGGCCCGGAACCGAAGCGCGGTCCCCGTCGCGGGCCTGTCACCGCGGGAACAGCGTGCGGTGGGGCGGCCGCGGCAGGCTCCGGGCACCGCAACCGGCGTCGCAGGAGGCCGCCATGCCCTTCACCTTCGACCGCGCCGTCGATGCGATGCTGCAGGTGCCCGCCGTCCAGCGCAGCGTCGTGGCCTCCCTGATGACGCTGGGCTTCGTGCCGCCGTCGCGGGACAGCAGCTGCGGCGAGGTCTGGCGCGTCATGCGCCAGTGGGATTGGGCGCGCTGCGCCACGCCCCGCGCCAACATGATCTTCGTGAAGCGCATCGCGCGGAGCACCGACACGCGGAACCCGCTCGGCCGGCTGCTCATCGGCATCGAGCTGAATGGAAGACCCTATCGCATCGCCTGCGACGGCATGGCCGCCGCCGAGCAGCAGCGCCTGGCGCGCCTGGTGCGGCAGGACGGCGTGCCGCTCGGGCCGGTCGAGCTCGACGGCACGGTGCTGTTCCGCGCCTGCGCGATCCAGCCGAGCCTCTGGGCCGCCTGCGATCCGGCGCGTGGCGGGGAGCGCCACCGGCCCGCATGGACCGATGGCGCCACCGAAGACGGCGTCAGGCCGTCTTCATCTTCTTCTTCAGGTTCTCGTCGAGCTTCGCCAGGAAGGCCTGGGTGTTGAGCCAGGGCTGGTCCTTGCTGATCAGGATCGCAAGGTCCTTCGTCATGTGGCCGCTCTCCACCGTCTCGATGCAGACCGCCTCGAGCGCGTTGGCGAAGTCCACCACGTCCTGCGTGCCGTCGAACTTGCCGCGATAGGCCAGGCCGCGCGTCCAGGCGAAGATCGAGGCGATCGGGTTCGTGCTGGTCTCGCGGCCCTTCTGGTGCTCGCGGTAGTGGCGGGTGACGGTGCCATGCGCGGCCTCCGACTCGACCGTGCTGCCATCCGGGCTGAGCAGCACGGAGGTCATCAGGCCGAGCGAGCCGAAGCCCTGCGCCACGATGTCGGACTGCACGTCGCCGTCATAGTTCTTGCACGCCCAGATGTAGCCGCCTTCCCACTTCAGCGCGGAGGCGACCATGTCGTCGATCAGCCGGTCCTCGTAGGTCAGGCCGCGCTTCTCGTACTCGGCCTTGAACTCCTTGTCGTAGATCGCGCGGAAGATGTCCTTGAAGTTGCCGTCGTAGGCCTTGAGGATCGTGTTCTTGTGGCTGAAGTACACCGAGTAGTTGCGCTGCAGGCCGTAGTTGAAGCTGGCGCGCGCGAAGCCCTCGATCGAGCTGTTCAGGTTGTGCATCATCATCGCGACGCCGCCGGCCTTGAAGACGAAGTCGCCGATCTCCTGCGGCTGGCCGCCTTCCGGCGTGTAGGTCATGGTGACCTTGCCGGCGCCCGGCACCTTCATCTCGACGGCGCGGTAGATGTCGCCATAGGCGTGGCGGCCGACCACGATCGGCTTGTTCCAGTGCGGCACCAGGCGCGGGACGTTGCTGCAGATGATCGGCTCGCGGAAGATCGTGCCGTCCAGGATGTTGCGGATGGTGCCGTTCGGGCTCCGCCACATCTTCTTCAGGCCGAACTCCTTCACCCGCGCCTCGTCCGGGGTGATGGTCGCGCACTTCACGCCGACGCCGTACTGCTTGGTCGCGTTCGCCGCGTCCACGGTCACCTGGTCGTCGGTCTGGTCGCGGTACTCGATGCCCAGGTCGTAGTACTTCAGGTCGATGTCGAGGTAGGGGAGGATCAGCTTCTCCTTGATGAACCCCCAGATGATGCGGGTCATCTCGTCCCCGTCCATCTCGACGACGGGGGTCTTCACCTTGATCTTGGCCATGCCGATCCTGCCAATCTTTCCGCGGGGTCCCGATGCCCGGGCCCGTCCTTGAGCCTTCCTCGCTCGGCAAGGTTGCAACCCGCCGGGCGGCGGAACATGCCAACCGCCTGCATCGCGGGCAAGCCCGGCCGGTGCCGTACCCCTTGCGCCGCAGCGCCGGCCGGGGGAAGCCTGGATCCATGCCTGCGCCCCTGCCCGGCCCGATCCCCCCGCCCCGCGAGCCGGTCGAGTGCCCGCATTGTGCGGAGCCGACCCTGCCGAACCTGCTGGCCGACGGCACCGTGGTCTGCTCCTGCGCGGCGGAGCGGAGCCTCGCACCGCTTGCCGGGCGGCCCGGCGCGCCCAAGTGAAGATGCCAAGGACAAGGATGCCGAGATGCTGCTGCGCTGTGCCACCGGAATGATGACCGGACCTGTCGGAATGGCCGCCGGCCTTGTCTTCGCCACGGGCGTCGCGACCGGGGTCGCAGTCGGCGCCGGCGTGGTAGGCGCCGCCCTGCTGGGCAAGCGGATGTGGGAGGAACGGCAGGGCTGGCGCGCCGGTGCGTCGAACGCCGATGATCCCCTGCCCCCGCTGGATCCTGTGACGGACGCGCCGGGCGCCTGACTAAGGTGCCGGGTCCGGGATGATGGCCGTCGCCTCGATCTCCACCCGGGCCTCGCGCTCGACCAGGGCCACGACCTGCACCAGGGCCATGGCCGGGAAATGCCGGCCCATCACGTCGCGATAGGCCGGGCCGAGCTCCTTCAGGCTGGCCCGGTACTCGTCGATGTCCACGACATACCAAGTAAGGCGGCCGACATGCTCGGGCCCGCCTCCGGCCTCGCGCAGCACGGCCAGGATGTTAGACAGCGCCTGGCGAACCTGCGCGATGAAGCCCGCGGGAAAGCGTCCCTCGCTGTCCCAGCCGACCTGACCGCCAACCAGCACCACGCGGCCGCGCCCCATCATCCCATTGGAATAGCCGCGCGGGGCCGGCCAGCCTTCCGGCTGCAAGGAGGTCAGGGGCGAGGTCATGGGCGGGAGCCCTCCCCGGCGCGCCGCTGCGCTTCCTCCTGCGCCTGCCGGCGCGCCTCTTCCTCCTGCGCCTGCCGGCGCGCCTCTTCCTCCTGCGCCTGCCGGCGCGCCTCTTCCTCCTGCGCCTGCCGGCGCAAGGCAAACCGCTGGATCTTGCCCGTCTCGGTCTTCGGCAGGGCGTCCACGAAGACCACGCTGCGCGGATACTTGTAGGGCGCGATCTCCCGCTTCACGTGCTCCTGCAGCGCCTTGGCGAGCGCCGCGTCGGGCAACTGCCCCGGCCGCGGCACCACATAGGCCCGCACGACCATGCCACGCTCCGCATCCGGCGCGGCGACCACGGCGCATTCCTGCACGGCGGGATGGGTCAGCAGCGCGACTTCCACCTCCGGCCCGGCAATGTTGTAGCCGGCCGAGATGATCATGTCGTCGTTGCGCGCCTGGTACCAGAAATAGCCGTCCGCATCCTGGAGGTAGGTGTCGCCCGTGATGTTCCAGCCGTCCTGCACATAGTTGGCCTGGCGCGGATCGGCCAGGTAGCGGCAGCCGGTCGGCCCCTGCACGGCGAGGCGGCCGGGCGTCCCGCGCGGAACCTCCCGACCCTCCTCATCCACCACCTTCGCGACGTAGCCGGGCACCGGCAGTCCCGTGGCGCCGGGGCGGATCTGGTCCTCGCGCGCGGCAATGAAGATGTGCAGCATCTCCGTCGCGCCGATCCCGTCCATCAGCTTCAGGCCGGTGGCCTGCTGCCAGGCGTCGAAGACCGGCTTCGGCAGCGTCTCCCCGGCGCTGACGCATTTGCGCAGGGATGACAGGTCGTGCTGCGCGGCCAGCCCCGCCATCACGCGATAGGCGGTCGGCGCGGTGAAGCAGACCGTGGCGCGGTGGCGCGCGATGGCCGCCGGCAGTTCCTCCGGCGGCGCCCTCTCCAGCAGCACGGCGGTGGCGCCGACGCGGAAGGGGAACAGCACCAGCCCGCCGAGGCCGAAGGTGAAGGCGAGCGGCGGCGAGCCGATGAAGACGTCCGTGGGCTCCGGCCGCAGCACCTGGGCGGAATAGCCGTCGCAGATCGCCAGCAGGTCGCGGTGGAAATGCATCGTGCCCTTCGGCTCCCCGGTGGAGCCGGAGGTGAAGCCGATCAGGCAGACATCGTCCGCGGCGGTGTCGCAGGCCGCGAAATCGGGCGAGGCCGCGTCGCACATCGCCTCGAGCTCGCCATCGCCCCAGGTGACGAGGTGCGTGAGGTCCGGCGCCTCCGCCTTGCGCAGTTCCTCCGCCAGGCGCGCATCGCACAGCGCGTGGCTGATGCGCGCCTTGCGCAGCATCTGGCCGAGTTCCTTCGCGCGCAGCAGCGGCATGGTGGCCACCACCACGCCGCCGGCCTTCAGCACGGCGAAATAGGCGGCGACCATCCAGGCATTGTTGGCGCTGCGCAGCAGCACGCGGTTGCCGGGCACGAAGCCGAACTGGCGCACCAGCACGTTGGCAATGCGGTTCACGCGCTCCGCCAGCTGGCGGTAGGTCAGCGTCTCCGCCGGCGTGACGAGCGCGGGATGGTCGCCGCGTCCGCGCTCGAGGTTGCGGTCCAGCAGTTCCACGGCGCAGTTCAGCCGCGCGGGATAGCGGAATTCCGGCCGGTCCAGCCGGAAGACCGGCCACTGCTCGCGCGGCGGCAGGTTGTCCCGCGCGAAGCTGTCCACATGGGCGCTCGGCGCCAGCTGGCCCGTGATCATCCCGTCCATCTCCGTCTCCTGCTCATGCACTCGACGTGCGGCGTTCCCGTTCCGCCCGCGCGATCACCACGCGTTGGATCTCTGAGGCACCCTCGTAGACGCGGAGCGCCCGGACCTCCCTGTACAGCTCCTCGGCCTTGTGGCCCTTCGTGACACCCAGGCCGCCATGCATCTGCACGCAGCGGTCGGCGGCGCGCTGCGCCGTCTCCGTCGCGTGCAGCTTGGCCATGGAGGCTTCCCGCGTGACGCGGGCCGCACCGCAATCCTTTAGCCAGGCGGCGCGGTAGACCAGCAGCGCGGAGGCCTCGACCTCCGTCGCGCTGTCGGCGATGGCGGCCTGCGACATCTGCTGGTCGAACAGCGTCGCGCCGAACAGCCGGCGGCCGGCGGCGCGATCCACCGTCATGTCGAGGGCGCGGCGGGCGAAGCCAAGCGCGGCCGCGCCAACGGTCGCGCGGAACACGTCCAGCGTGCCCATCGCCACCCTGAAACCCTCCCCGGGCCTGCCGATCAGCGCCTCGGCCGGCACGCGCACGCCGTCCAGCGCCAGCGTCGCCAGCGGGTGCGGCGCGGTGACGTCGATGCGTTCCGCGATGGTCAGCCCCGGCGCATCGGCCGGCACCAGGAAGGCCGAGAGGCCCCTGGCGCCCGGCGCTTCCCCGGTGCGGGCGAAGACGACGTAGGTCGCGGCGATGCCGCCATTGCTGATCCAGGTCTTGCGGCCGGTCAGGCGATAGTGGCTGTTGCCGTCCTTCTCGGCCGCCGTCGCCAGCGCCGCCACGTCGCTGCCGGCCTCCGGCTCGCTGAGCGCGAAGGCGGCCAGCGCGGTGCCGGCGCGCGCCGCGGGCAGCACACGGTCGCGCTGCGCCTCCGTGCCGAACAGCGTCACGGGGCCGGTGCCGAGGCCCTGCATGGCGAAGGCGAAATCCGCGAGCCCGGCATGCCGCGCCAGGATGTCGCGCGCCAGGCAGAGGCTTCGCGCGTCGAGCCGGCCGTCCTCGGGGCAGGGCACGCGCAGCAGCCCGGCCTCGCCCATGGCGCGGGCCAGACGGATGGTGCTGCCATCGGCATCATGCTCGTCCGCGAGCGCCTCGGCATGCGCGGCCGCCCAGGCCTCGACCTCGGCCGCCCAGGCGCGGTGGCGCGGCTCGAAGAAGGGCCAGTCGAGGAAATCGCGGTCCGCCATCAGTCGCCCCGGAAGACCGGCCGCTGCTTCGCGACGAAGGCGTCGTAGGCCCGGCGGAAATCCTGCGTGGTCATGCACAGCGCCTGCGCGACCGCCTCCGCCTCGATCGCCTGGTCCATGGACATGGCCCATTCCATCTGCAGCATCCGCTTTGTCATCGCATGCGCGAAGGAGGGGCCCTCCGCGATCTCCTGCGCGAGCGTCGCCGCGGCCCCGGGCAGCTCCTCCGGCGCGTGCAGCCGGTTGAAGAAGCCCCAGGCCAGCCCTTCCTCCCCGCCCAGGCTCCGGCCGAGATAGAGGAGCTCGCTCGCCCGCCCCTGGCCGACGATGCGCGGCAGGATGGCGCAGGCGCCCATGTCGCAGCCGGCCAGCCCGACGCGGTTGAACAGGAAGGCCACCTTGGCGCGCGGCGTGCCGAGCCGGATGTCGGAGGCCATGGCGATGATCGCGCCCGCGCCGGCCGCGATGCCGTCCACGCCGGCGACAATCGGCTGCGGGCAGGCGCGCATCGCCTTCACCAGCTCACCGGTCATCGCGGTGAAGCGCATCAGCCCCTTGGTGTCGCGCTCCAGCAGCGGGCCGATGATCTCGTGCACGTCGCCGCCCGAGCAGAAATTGCCGCCCGAGCCGGTGATGACGAAGGCGCGCACGGCGTCGTCATGCGTCGCGGCACGCAGGATCGCCGCCATCTCGCCGTAGCTGTCGAAGGTCAGCGGGTTCTTCCGCTCCGGCCGGTCGAGCGTGAGCGTCGCGACGGCGCCCTGGACCTCGAGCTTCAGGTGCTGCGCGCGATACTCTGACAGCGGGCCGGAGATGGCAGTGATCATGCGGTTTCCCCAAGCGTCTGGGCACGGCGCACGGACAGCTTGGCGCGGCCGAGCAGCCGGAACAGGACGGCGCGCTCCTCCGGCGCCAGGCCGCCGAGCAGCTCGGCGATCCATGCCTCGTGCGCGGCCGACTGGCGGGCGAATTCGCGGCGGCCCTTCGCGGTGAGGCGCAGCAGCTGGGCGCGGCGGTCGCCCGGGCGGGCGCGGCGCTCCACCAGGCCCTCGGCCTCGAGCCGCGTGGCGAGGCCGGTGACGTTGCCGTTGCTGACCATCATGCGGCGCGAGACCTCGCCGAGGGTCATGCCGCCGCTCGCCCGGTCCAGCGCCGCCATCAGGTCGAAGCGCGGCAGGGTGGTGTCGAAGTCGCGGCGCAGCCGGGCGCGGATCTCGCCCTCCACCAGCGTCGTGCAGGTCAGCAGGCGCAGCCACAGGCGCAGCTCGTCCTTGTGGCCGGGCGGCGCCTGGGCCAGCGCCGTCTCCGCATCCACCGCCACGGTCGCGAGGTCGTCCGGCTGGGTCACGTCTCGCCCCCGTCCACGGCGACCGCCTGGCCGTTGATCGCGCCGGCGCCGGGCGCACAGAGCATCAGCACTGCCGTTGCCACCTCCTCCGGCCGCACCAGGCGCCGCTGCGGGTTGTGCCTGGCGAGCTCCGCGCGCGCCTCCTCCGCGCTCCGGCCGGTCCTGGCGACGATGCGGGCAACGCTCTCGGCAACGATATCGGTGTCGGTGAAGCCGGGGCACACGGCGTTCACCGTCACGCCCTTCGCCGCAACCTCCTGCGCCAGCGCCCGCGTCAGCCCGAGCAGCGCGTGCTTGGCCGCGACATAGGCCGTGACATAGGGGTAGCCCTTGAGCGCGGCGGTCGAGGCGACATGCACCACACGGCCGAAGCCGTCCTGGAACATCGCCGGCAGCACGGCCTGGGTGACCGCGACCGCGCCCATCACGTTCACGCGCCACATCCGCTCGAACAGCGCGGCGTCGGATTTCAGGAAGGGCGCGCTTTCCGCAGCGCCGGCGGCGTTCACCAGGATGGCGACGCGCGGCAGCGCCGGCGGCGCGGTCACGTCGCCCGGCAGCGCGGCCTCGGCCATGCCACGTTCCACCATGGCGCGCAGCGGCGCCTCGCGCCGCCCCATCACGGTGACGCGCGCGCCGGCCGCGGTGAGC
>NZ_JAPSMD010000203.1 GCF_027856955.1 Falsiroseomonas oryzae
CGAGGCGCAGGGCCGCCCCGTGCGCGCGCTGGAAGCGGTGGCCTGCGTGGTGATGACCCGCGTGCGCCTGGCGGCGCGGCCCGGCGGGCCGACGCATTTCGGGCAGGGGGTGGTCGGTGTCTGCCGCGCGCCCTTTCAGTTCGCCTGCTGGCTGCCCGGCCATCCGCGCCGCCACGCCATCGCGGAGCTGCCGGACGGCGCCGAGCTCGGCCCCTGCCGCCGCATCGCAGCGCGGGCGCTCGCCGGGGCGCTGCCCGACCCGACGGAGGGCGCGACGCACTACCACACCGACGACCAGCTGCCGCGCTGGGCGCTGGGCCTGGTGCCGACGACTGAGCTGGGCGGGCTTGTCTTCTACCGGCTGATCGCGTGAATGCAGGGGGCATGGAACGCATTCAGACCCCAGCGCCGGAGGCGCGGATCTACACGCTGGTCCGCGGCGAGGACTGGCGCGCCGCCGAACGCGCCGGCGCCTATCGCGGCAGCGCCGACGATGCGCGCGATGGCTTCCTGCACTTCTCCACCGCCGCCCAGGTGCGGGAGAGCGCGGCGAAGCACCGGCGCGGCGAGCCCGACCTGTGGCTCGTGGAAGCGGACACCGCGCGTCTCGGCGACGCGCTGAAGTGGGAGCCGGCGAGCGGCGGGAAGCGGCCCGGCCTGTTCCCGCACCTCTACGGCCCGTTGCCGATCTCCGCCGTGCTGAGCGCCACCCGGCTGCCGCTGCGGCCGGACGGCACTCACGACTTTCCCGCCGGGTTCTGAGCCGCCTCCCGCTCGCTCATCACGCAGGACAGCACGACGACCGCCGCGCCCAGCAGCAGCGGCCAGCCCGGCAGGTGGCCGAACAGCACCAGGTCGTAGGTGGTGCTCCAGACCAGCCCGGAATAGCCGAAGGGCGCCAGCCGCGCGGCGGAGGCGTGGCGGAAGGCCTCCGCCAGGCAGGCCGTGGCGGCGCCCACCAGCACGCCGTTCACCACCATCAGCGCCAGCGCCCAGGCCTCGGGCGCGCGCCAGTGCCACAGGCCCGGCCCCAGCATCGCCAGCAGGCCCAGCAGCGCCGGCCAGACCAGCACGCGGGCCATGCCGGGCTCCAGCCGCAGCGAGCGGTTCAGCACGAAGACCAGCGCGTAGCAGAGCGTGCCGCAGAAGGCCCAGAGATAGCCGATCGCCGCCCCGCCCGCGCCGCCCAGCAGCCCCGGCGCCAGCCCGATCGCCACGCCGCCGAAGCCCACCGCCACCCAGCCCCAGGCCGTGCGCGGCACCGCTTCCTTCAACAGCAGCGCCGCCAGGGCGAGGACGAAGAAGGGCGCGGTGAAGAACACCAGATAGCCCTCCACCAGCGGCAGGTGGCTGAAGGCCAGGAAGAAGAAGGTCGCGCTGCCCAGCATCGCCACGGCGCGGACCGCATGGATGCGCGGGTGCCGCGTGCGCAGGCTGCCGCCCCAGCCCGGGATGGCGGCCCGCAGCGCGAAGACAACGGCCAGGATGGTGGCGAAGCGCACCAGCAGCACCTGCCAGACCGCGTAGTCGGCCGAGAGGGTCTTGCTGATCGCGTCCAGCAGCCCGAACAGCCCGATCCCGGCGAGCATCAGGATCGGGCCCTTCATGGTGCCCTCAGGCGCCGGGCGCCGCCTCCGGCGGCTTGGCTTGCGCGCCTACGCACTGTCTCGCCGGTCCATTCGGTTGCGTTGCGCGCGGGGCCGCTTGCGCGGCCCGGCCTTCAGGTGGGGCGGGCTGCTTGGGGCAGCCCTGCCCCGCGGTCAATGCGGCTTCCCTTGCCGGCGCGGGCGGGGCACACACCTGCCCTGCGATGACCCCCCGCCTCGCCTCCATTCTCATGCCGCTGATGCGCGGCGTGGACCCCGAACGCGCGCATGACCTGGCGCTGCGCGCGCTGCGATTCGGCCTGGCCGGGGCCGACCGATCGCCGGACGATCCCATCCTGGCCATCCGTGCCCTGGGCTGCGAGTTCCGCAACCCGATCGGGCTCGCCGCCGGCTTCGACAAGTCGGCCGTGGCGGTCGGGCCGTTGATGCGGCTGGGCTTCGGCTTCGTGGAGGCCGGATCCGTCACGCCGAAGCCGCAGATCGGCAACCCGAAGCCACGCCTCTTCCGCCTGGTCGAGGACCGCGCGGTGATCAACCGCATGGGCATGAACAATGCGGGGATCGCGCCCTTCCGCGCCCGCATCGCCGCCCTGCCGCGGCCGCGCCCGGCCGTGCTCGGCGTCAACATCGCGATCAACAAGGACGGCGCCGCGCCGCTGCGCGACTACCCCGCGCTCTACGAAGCCGTGGCGCCGCTGGCGGATTATGTCGCCGTCAATGTCTCCTCCCCCAACACGCCGGGGCTGCGCGACCTGCAGGGGGAGCGGCAATTGTCCGAGATCCTCGCCGCGCTGGCCGAAACGCGCGCGCGCATCGCCGGCCCGCGCCCGCCGATCCTGGTGAAGATCGCCCCCGACCTCTCGCCGGCCGCGGTGGAGCCGGTGGTGGAGGCCGCGGTGACCCACGGCATGGACGGGCTGATCGTCTCCAACACCACCATCACGCGCCCGGGCCTGCGCAGCGGGCAGCGCGGACAGGCCGGCGGCCTCTCCGGCCCGCCGCTGCGCGCCATGTCCACCGAGTTGCTGAAGCGCGTCGCGCGGCTCTCGCGCGGGCGCGGGCTGACGCTGATCGGCTGCGGCGGCATCGGCTCCGGTGCCGATGCCTATGAGAAGCTGCGCGCCGGCGCCTCCCTGGTGCAGCTCTACGCCGCCTTCGCCTATGAAGGGCCGGCGCTGATCCCGCGCATCAAGCGCGAGCTGGCCGCGCTGCTGCGCCGCGATGGCGTGCGCAGCGTGGGCGACATCGTGGGTGCCGACATCCGATGAAGATCCTCGACGGCATCGCCCCGCTCGCCGAGCGCTACGACGGCTTCATCCTGGACCTCTGGGGCGTGGTGCATGACGGCCGCCGCCCCTACCCCGGCGTGGCGGAGGCGCTCGGCGCGCTGAAGACGCGCGGCAAGCGCGTGGCCTTCCTCTCCAACGCGCCGCGCCGCGCGCATGTGGTGGACGCGCTGCTCACCGGCATGGGCCTGGATCGCGCGCTGTGGGACGCCACCGTCACCAGCGGGGAAATCGCGTGGCGGCTGCTGGCCGGCACGCATGGCTATGGCCGCCGCGCGCTGCATATCGGGCCGGAGCGCGACCTCTCCACCGTGGAGGGCCTCGACATCGACCTCGTCGCCGACCCCGATGCGGCGGAGTGGGTGCTGAACACCGGCCCCGACCCCGAGCGCGGCAACGGCGCGGTCGAGCCCTACCGCCCGATGCTGGAAGCCTGCGCCGCGCGCCGCCTGCCGATGCTCTGCGTCAACCCCGACCGCTTCGTCATGGTCGGCGAGCAGCGCGTGATCTGTGCCGGCGCGCTGGCGGATCTCTACGTCGCTTTGGGCGGGCCGCCGGCGAAGGAGGTCGGCAAGCCGGACCCGGCGGTCTATGCGCCGGTACTGGACGCGCTGGGCATCGCGGAACCGGCGCGGATCGTCGCCATCGGCGACAGCCCGCACACCGACCTGGCCGGCGCCCAGGGCGCGGGCATCGACGCGGTCTGGGCGCTGACGGGGCTGGCTGCCCATGCGCATGGCGCGGCGCCCGATCCCGCGCGGCTAGCGCAGGTCGCCGCGGCGGAAGGCGTGCGCTCGATCGCCGCACTGTCGGGCCTGCGCTGGTAGCCTCGGTGCCCGTGTTGAAGGACGGTTAAGTTTTCGCCGGAGGCGGAACAGACCGGGAAATCGCGTCCTGCGCCCGCTTCTGCGCTGGCGCCGGCTTTGCTAGCCGTTGGCTGCGCGCAACTCTCGTGATGGCGCGCAGCACGCGCCGAATCGGGAGAGGCACATGACCGTCAACGCAGGCGACATCGCGTTCATCGGCGCGAACTCCACCGATCCGGACCAGTTCGCCTTCGTCACACGCAACGCCATCGCCGGCGGCGACTCCTTCTTCGTCACCGATGGCGGCTTCATCCCCACGGGCGGCAACGACAGCGGCCTGGGCTCCACCACCTTCCGGCCGACCGAAGGCTTCCTGAGATACACCGCGCCGGCCGACGGCCTGCCGGCGGGCGCGGTCATCCTGGTGAACACCGCCAGCGGCTCGCTTGGCGCGGTGCGCAACGGTGGCGGCGACGCCGGCACGGTGGAGGCGCTGGCAAACGGCGCCGCCAGCCCGAGCAGCACGGCCTTCGCGCTGGCCGCGGCCGGCGACCAGCTGACCGCCTACACGGTCACCGGCGGCACGCACCTGACCGGCGACCCGACGCTGATCGCCTTCATGGATTTCGGCAGCGGCGCCTACACCGGCAGCGGCAGCACCAGCGCCTCCAATATCCCGGTCATCGCGGGCGGGCAGGTGCTCGACCTCGGCAACTTCGACAACACGATCCTGACCGTGAGCAGCGAGGATCCGAACGCGCTGACACTGGTCCAGCTCAACGACGCCCTCAACTTCGCGCAGCGCGAGACGACCCGCTGGGACCTCACTCTGCTCGGCGTCGAGGGCGCCAGCATCACCATCGACGACGTCAGCGTGGCGGAAGGCGATGGCGGCTTCACCACGATGACCTTCACCGTCAGCCGCAGCAACGCCGATGCCGCCTTCACGCTGGATTTCGCCACGACCTTCAACGGTACCGCGACGGCGGGTGCCGACTTCCTCGCCGCCAGCGGCACCCTGACCTTCGCCGCGGGCGGCGCACTGACCCAGACCATCCCGGTGGAGATCCTCGGCGACACGGAGACCGAGCCGAATGAGCAGTTCGCCGTCATCCTGAGCAACCTGGTCGTCAGCGCGGGCAGCGCGACCCTCGCCGACAACCGCGGGGTCGGCACCATCACGAATGACGACGTGACGCTGACCGAGATCTGGCAGGTGCAGGGCGCTGGCCACAGCTCGCCGCTGGCCGGCCAGCGCGTGAACGTCGAGGGCGTGGTCACCGCGGTCGCCGCCAACGGCTTCTACCTGCAGGACCCCACGCCCGACGCCGGCGCCGGCAGCGAGGCGACGTCGGACGCGATCTTCGTCTTCACCGGCACCGGCGCCGCCATCCTGTCCACCATTGCGCCCGGCGAGACGCTGCGCGTGCTGGATACGCTGGTCTCGGAGTTCCGGCCCGGCAACGTCGCCAACAACCTGACGATCACCCAGCTCTCCGGCGCGGCGAGCTATGTGGACCTCGGCGGCAGCACCACCGTTGCGCCGGTGGTCTTCGGCACCGACCGCTCGCCGCCGGCCGGCGCGATCGACGACGACGGCTTCGCCAGCTTCGATCCCGCAACCGACGCCATCGACTTCTTCGAAAGCCTGGAGGGCATGCTGATCGAGCTGCCCGCCTCCGTCGCCGTCTCTCCCACCGCGCGCTTCGGCACCAGCGAGGAGATCTGGGTGGTGGTGCCCGGCACCGGCGACGGCAGCCCGGTGACGCCGGACGGCGCGCCGCTGCTGCGCCCGACCGACGCAAACCCGGAGCGCATCCAGCTCGATGACCTGGTGAATGCCGCGGTGAACCTGCCCGACGTGGACATCGGCGCGCAGCTCGGCGGCGTCACGGGCGTGCTGAGCTACGACTTCCAGAACTACGAGCTGCTGCTGCCCGCGGCGCCCACCGTGCTGGCACCGTCCTCCGTCGCGCCGGAAATCACGACGATCACGCGCGATGCCCGCCAGCTGACGGTCGCCACCTACAACGTCGAGAACCTGGACCCCGGCGACGGCGCGGCGAAGTTCGCGCGGCACGCGGCGCAGATCGTGGACAACCTCGGCGCACCGGTGATCGTCGCGCTGCAGGAGGTGCAGGACAACAACGGCGCCACGAACGACGCGGTGGTGGCGGCCGACGTCACGCTGCAGACCCTGGTGGACGCGATCGCGGCGGCGGGCGGGCCGGCCTATGCCTTCGTCAACGCCAACCCCGTGGACGACCAGGACGGGGGCGAGCCCGGCGGCAACATCCGCACCGCCTTCCTCTACCGCGCCAACCTCGTCACGCTGCTGGACGCCAACCCGGACGACCTGGGCAGCATGGTGCGCCGCCTGCTGGACACCAACCTGGCGGACGGCGACGCCTTCCAGGCCAGCCGCAAGCCGCTGCTGGCGCAGTTCGACTTCAACGGCCAGGTCGTCACGCTCATCAACAACCATTTCAACTCCAAGGGCGGCGACAACGCGCTGTTCGGCAGCGTGCAGCCGCCCGTCCTGTCGAGCGAGGTGCAGCGCGAACAGCAGGCGGCAATCGTCCGCGCGGAGGTGGCGGCGCTGCAGGCCGCCGATGCGCAGGCGAAGGTCGTCGTGCTGGGCGACCTCAACGACTTCGCGTGGTCCGACCCGAACCTGGTCCTGACCGGCGCCGGGCCCGGCCAGCTCTTCGACCTGGCCGAGGCGCTGCTGCCGGAGACCGAGCGCTACAGCTACAACTTCCAAGGCAACGCACAGTCGCTGGACCACACGCTCGTCAACGACCTGCTGCTGAACGGCGCAGCGCCGGCCTTCGACATCGTGCACGTCAACAGCAGCTTCGCCGACCAGGCCTCCGACCACGATCCCGCGGTGGCGCGCCTGGACTTCCGGGCCTTCGGCGAGCGGCTGGTCCTGGGCGATGGCGACGACGTGGTGAACGGCGAAGGCGGCGACGATTCGCTGTTCGGCGAGGGTGGCTTCGACCGGCTCTTCGGCGGTGAAGGCAACGACTCGCTGGATGGCGGCCTCGGGCCGGACCGCATGCTCGGCGGCACCGGCGACGACAGCTACGTCGTGGACGACACGCTCGACCGCACCATCGAACTGGCCGGCGAGGGCTTCGACACCGTGTTCGCCAGCGTCTCCCTGCGCCTCGGCGCGGAGATCGAGGCAGCGATCCTGGCCGGCCTCGGGAACGTCCAGCTCATCGGCAACGCGCTCGGCAACGCCATCGCCGGCAATGCCGGCGACAACCGCATCCTGGCCGGCCTCGGCGACGACACGGCGGATGGCGGCGCAGGCCTCGACCGCATCTTCGGCGAGGACGGCGCGGACAGCCTCGTCGGCGGCGAAGGCGACGACCTGCTGAATGGCGGCGAGGGCGCGGACACGGTCGATGGCGGCACGGGCCGCGACCGCCTGGCCGGCGGCGCGGGCAACGACGTCTTCCTGTTCGGCGGCCTGCCGGGCGAGGCGGATGTGGTGCTGGACTTCGCCGGCGGCGACCGCATCGGCGTCGTGGCAGCCGGCTTCGACCCGCTGCTGGAGACCGGCACGCTGGACGGGGCGCGCTTCGAGAGCAACGCGACCGGCTGGTCCAGCGCGCCCGCCCTCGGCATCTTCGTCTTCGAGGCGGATGCCGGCCGCCTCTGGTTCGACGGCGCCGGCGACGGGCGGGACCTGGTGGCCATCCTGCGCGGGGTCGGCACGCTGTCGGCCGGCGACATCCTGGTGGTGTGACAGAGTCGGCGCAGCCGACACGGTTTCGTGAACCCGGCAGGGCGCTGTCGCCGGCGGACGGGCGGGAGTAGCGTCCCGCCCCCGTGAGCCCCCGCGACATCGCCGCCGAACCCCTCGCCGCCGCGCGACCAGCGCCGGCGCGTCCGCGCCCGCCGATCTGGCTGCTGGTGGCGATGATCGGCATCGGCCCCTTCACCATGCAGGTGCTGGTGCCGGCGCTGCCGGCCATGGGCCGCGACCTCGGCGCCAGCACCGCGACCATCCAGCTGACGGTCACGCTCTACCTGGCCGCGGTCGGCATCGGGCAGCTGATCTACGGCCCGCTGTCGGACCGTTTCGGACGGCGGCCGCTGCTGATGGGCGGTCTGGCGGTCTATGCGCTGGCCAGCCTGGGCGCGGCGCTGGCGGCGGACGTCCTCGGCGTGGTCGCCATGCGCATCCTGCAGGCCTTCGGCGCCTGTGCCGGCGTGGTGCTGGCGCGCGCGGTGATCCGCGACGTCTGGCCGCGGGACCAGGCGGCGAGCGTGCTGGGCTACGTCACCATGGGCATGACCATCGCGCCCATGCTGGCGCCGGTGATCGGCAGCCTGCTGGAGATGGCCTTCGGCTGGCGCGCCATCATGCTGTCCTGCCTGGCCTTCGGGCTGCCGCTGGCCTGGCTATGCTGGCGCCGCCTGCCGGAGACGCTGCCCGCGCCGCAGAAGCTGCCGGGCCTGGCGGCGATCTGGACGGCCTATCGCAGCCTCTGGGCGCTGCCGGCCTTCCGCACCAATGCCACGCTGACCGCCAGCGCGACCGGCGTGTTCTTCGCCTTCCTGGGCGGCGCGCCCTATGTGGTGGTGCAGGGCATGGGCTATTCGCCGCTGACCTTCGCGCTGGCCTTCGCCGCCGTCTCCGTCGCCTTCGCCTTCGGCAACTGGATCGCCGGCCGCTACGCGATGCGGCTGGGCACCATGCTGCTGCTCTCGATCGGCGTCTGGACCTGCACCCTCGGCGCGCTGCTGGCGGCCGCGCTGATGCTGGCGCTTCCGGCGCACCTGCTCTCCTTCTTCCTGCCCATGGCCGTGGTCGCCACCGGCAACGGCATGACGCAGCCCAGTTCCATCGCCGCCGCGCTCAGCGCCCGGCCGCAACTGGCCGGCACCGCCTCCGCGCTGGTCGGTGCGATGCAGATGGGGTTCGGCGCGCTCATGACCTTCGTGGTTGGCCTGCTGGAGTTCGGCGCGGGCCTCGGCACATCGCTCAGCATGGCGGGCGCGGGCATCGGGGCCTATCTGGCGCTGCGCGGCGCCAGGCGCGCCACGCCGCCCTGATCAGCGCGCCGCCTGCTCCGCCGGGCGGCGGATCAGCACGCTGACCGGCGCGATCACCAGGCCGCGCGCGTCCAGGCTCGAGGCCCATCCCGCGATCGCCGCCACCACCGACGGCACGGGATCGTTCGCCAGGCCCAGCGCGGACCCATTCTGTCGCGCCACCGCCTCCAGTTCCGCCAGGCGCCGCTCCACCTCGGCCCGCACGGCGGAGGGCTCGTCCAGCAACACGTCCACCGGGCGGCCGAAGGCGCGCGCGGGCTGCGGCGCGCCGGGGCGCGGATCCACGTAGAGCAGGCCACGCCGCGTCAGGTTCGCCTGCAGGGTGGCCAGCAGTTCGGCATTCGCGGCGAAGCGCTCGCCGCGCATGCCGCCCAGCCCGCCGATGGCGCCCACCTGCCCCTGGATGCGGGAGAGCGCCCAGTCCAGCCGGTCCAGGTTCTCGCCGATGTTGAGGCTGGTCAGCAACGCCTGCGGGCCGGGATCGGCCTGCGGGCCGAAGCCCTGCGGCTCCAGCGGCAGCGCCACCAGGAACTCCATGCCGCGCGCGCGGGCGCGGTCCAGCAGCGGCTCGGTGCGCAGCGCATAGGGGCTGAAGGCCAGGGTGACACCGGGCGGCAGGCGGCGGATCGCCTCCTCCGAATGCTGGGCGAAGAGACCCATGTTGTTCACGACGATGCCGATGCGCGGCCGCCGGTCCTCCCGGTCGAAGGGCCGCGCATAGGTGCGGATGGAGGACCGGCCCTCCGGCCCCAGCCGCGGCACCGGCCCGTGGCGGGAGGGTTCGAGCAGCTGCGGATCGGGGGGCGCGATCACCGGGTTCGCGGCAGGCGCCGGCGCCGCGGCGCTGGCGAGCGGCGGCGGCTCCGGCGCGGCGG